>CAZMUA010000008.1:119788-127415 GCA_964569695.1 uncultured Woeseiaceae bacterium | reverse complement strand
AGCGGCACAAATCTCATTAGGCATTTGTACCGATACGAACCTTACCAAATTTCCTCGCAATTCTTGTAGGTACGCAAAAGGGGCGGCGATGACCGCCGCCCCTTCAGACCAATTTGTGCCACGGTTCACCAACAATCCCCGCTACTCAACCCACGGGGTGTGGGGACGGTTTAAGACGGTCAAATCATAGACATTCGCCCCAATGCACTGGGCAACATTTTCGTTATAGTCAGCAGCAATCCGCCAACCACCGGCTGCATAATTCTCATGATAGGTGGCAACGGCTGCCCAGTCTGGTGACACAAACGTGGAAGCAAATTGCCCCAACCTGTCTTCAGTCCTGAGGCCAAGAAATGGAAACATCCTGGAACCAGCGCCACGAACACCCATGTCACTCAGCCGCTGGACGAACTCCCTTCGCGCAGCAGTTACTGCAGCACCGGTGACTCCTTCCCGCGGGGTGCACCAATTCCAGAAGAAAAATCCGGTGCCATCGCCATCTTCTGGAAGTGCCTCGTTCATATAATCGAGCCTATTGGTATTCAGTGTCGTGTGACATGAAACGACCTCAGAAATTGCTGCGTTAAACTCCTGCGCGTTGTCGTCCCACCACTCCGAGGACTGTGCTAGTTGATCGATAGGGAGATAGTCAATCCAGATGACGTCATAAGGAACGTTGCCATAGCGCGGCGTTAACTTGACCGTGAAGCCGTTGTGCTTACCTTCTTCCGCGGCGCTGATCCAAATCGGCTGGACTGCGTTCACGTCAGCCATGGTCTTACCCGCATTGAGTGTGCAGGCATAAACCTTAGCCGAGACGGAACGTACCGGATCGACGATCCCGGGCCCTTGAGCCCAGGCACTATTGACGGCGATCGTTACCATCACGAATACCAAACCAGAGATTCGTTTTCGCATGAGGTCTCCTTAATCTGGAACCCAAGTTCCAGTGACTTGTGGCAGGCTCAACGCGGACTGACCGATTGCAGCCAGACTTCTATCCGGCACCCTGTCCGCCAGACAATTTACCGTAAACAAACCCGATTGTGCACCAAATTTCCTAGCAATTCTAGCAGGTAGGAAAAAGGGCGACGATGACTGGCGCCCCTTCAAGTCGCACGGTCAGATCTTGTCACCAACAATCTCGAGAACAACCTTCTCCGCAGCGATTGCTGCATCCTGAAGTCGCTGGCCTTCCGCCAATTTCTCGTCGACCCACGTGTGGTCGTCGAGATCCTTCATGTTGACCTTCACGTTAAGAAACCCTCCCATGACGCCAGCTCGAGCGGCGAGGGCCGCCACTCCAACGTCGGACTGGCTGGCAGGCAATCCCGACTCCGCCATCGCCCGAATGACCTCGAAGCAGTCAAGGGATCTCTGCATGATGCGTAGCGGAACCTCAATGGCACCCTTGGTCGCCTCCTGAATGGCCTGGTGGCGAGCCGTCTGATCGGCTTCGGAGTTCTTCGGCAAGCCGTAGGCCTGCATGACCTTCTTGAACGCATCAGCGTCAGCATCCACAAGCGACAGGATCTCATCGTGCAAGGCCTTGCCCTTCTCCGCCCAGTCGGAGAACTCTTCCCATCGGTCGTCCCATCCGCGTTTATGGGCGCTCAGGTTGGCCACCATCGTGGCGAGGGCTGCAGCCAGTGAGCCCATGATCGCGGATATCGAGCCACCGCCAGGTGTCGGTGACTCCGACGCCGTCTCGTACACAAACGCCTCGAGCGTTTTGTCTACGAGTCGGTTCGCATTACTCCGGCTGGACACGGCGTACTCAATGATCTTCTCTTGAGGGTTGAACACCTTGAGCTCATCGAGCCCCATGGACTTGAGGGCAATCTTGATGAGCTCCGCATCCGAGACGCCTACAGACCGCTGCTGCTTGCGGAGAAAATACTTGCCGGCTTCGAGCATCGAAGCTAGCGGCACAAGGCCCACAACCTCGGAGCCCGTCACCCGTATCCCCCGCGCCCGCGCCCGCTCACAGCATTCGTCGAAGGCGACGTGCACGGGCGTGACCGAGATATTCGTCAGGTTCATTGAGATCTGTGCAATGCCGTACTCTTCGATGAACCAACCGATGCCCTTCACGCACTTTAGGGAGCCGGGTTGCCAGACTTTGTTACCCTGCTTGTCCAGAACCGCCGTTCCGTCGATGGTCTTCACTCGACCCTTCTCCCGAACGTCAAAGGCAATGGCGTTCGCGCGACGCGTACTCGTGGTGTTGAGATTCACGTTGTAGGCAACCAGAAAGTCTCGAGCGCCGACCGCGGTCACACCGTATGCGGGATCGAACGTGCCCGGTCCGAAGTCAGTCTTCCACGCGGGATCGGACAAACGTTCCCGCAGGCCTTCGTATTCGCCCGCCCGACACGTCGCCAGATTCCGTCGTTCGGCGATCTTGGCGGCGTACTCATACAAGAATCCTGAGATGCCAACCTCCTGGCCCAAGCGTTCGGCCAGCCGGTGGGCGCACGATACGACCTCGTCCATCGTGATGTTGGCAACGGGCACGAGCGGGCACACGTCCATCGCACCAAATCTGGGATGTGCACCCGTGTGGGTGCGCATGTCGATCATCTCCTTGGCGTTGGCGGCGGCCTGCACTGCTGCCTCGATCACTGTCTCGGGGGCTCCGACAAACGTCACGACCGTTCGGTTGGTGTCAGCGCCTGGATCTACATCCAGGAGCGTCACCCCATCGACCGCTTCGATGGCATCAGTGATCTGCTTGATCACGGCTACATCGATGCCCTCAGAAAAGTTCGGAACACATTCGATGAGTTGGCTCACGGCATCAGTTCCAATTGACAGTCAAGAGATTCGTTGGTGTAGGACGACGCCTACTCGACCCAACCAAGGTCCTTCATAGCCAATCCCGCATGCCAAATCTTCGTCACATGTCGGACCTTGTTGTCTCCGTCGAATTCCATGACGTAGACATAATCCGTCGATGTACTCTTTCCCGTCGGCGGACAAGGACCGCCCTCTCCCGTATGCGTGGCAGAGAACACGGCATAAGCGCAGACTGACCTCCGCTCCTCATCAGTAGCGAACGACTTGATTTCATATCCTGCATCGGGCAGGAAAGTGAACGCGTGCTTCATCCACTCGGCATACTGTTCCACGCTCTTCACGTCGAGGAGCGGTTCGGCTTGCGCAGAGAAAGTCGCGTCGGCGGTGCAGTATTCGCTGCATCCCTCCCAACCTTTTCCTGTCTCACAGGCCTCAAAGAATGTGTGGGCGACTTCTGTAATCGAGGACATCGTTTGTTCTCCCTTTTAAAGAAGGGCCAGGCTGCATCACAACTCTGGCTATTTAGAATTGCACACCTGTCTGGTACTTATTTCTTCGGAGTGTAGTCCGCCCCGTATCCCCAATCATCCGTAGTATGGAATTCGAGGGTGATACCGTCTGGCTCTAACCACGCGGCAAATTTGTCACCGCTGCGTTCACCTCGTTTTTCGAAGTAAGCCATATAGGCCTCTTTGCTATCCCACACCGAAACCATTTTTATCGTGTTCGTCGCTTTATCAGAACTAGCGTGAATAGAATGGCAGCCTGCAAATTCTCTAGTAAACGCTAAATCTTCTTTTGCGTAGTTATGCATCGCGTCAAAACTATCTGCCTTGGTTTTGACTGTAACATGTACGGTTGTCGACATTATGACCTCCAAAAAGAATGATTATCCCTCAATTCAGTATGAAATGACATGTTTCAGCGCCGGTTCCAGTGCGGGATACCCGAACACAAATCCAGTGCTCTGTAGGCGCCGTGGCTCAACATACGTACTGGCCAGCAGCAGAGCGTCCGCCATTTCACCAAAGAGTATCCGAGCCGCAAATCCAGGTACCGGAAAGAGCGTGGGTCGTCGTAAGACTCGACCCAGCGTTTTTGTAAATTCCTTATTCGTGACAGCGGCTGGCGCCACTACATTGACGGGCCCCGACAACGACTCCGTGCGTAATGCATGCAGGACGCTCGTTAGTACATCAGCGAGCGCAACCCAGCTCATGTACTGCTGTCCGGATCCCAACACACCTCCAAGACCGAGTTTAAACGGGAGCAACATTTGTCCGAGCGCCCCTCCTGCTGGCGTCAGCACAATCCCGAGACGCAGCTGAACCACGCGAATCCCTCGGCTGACCGCCGGCTCAGCAGCCGCCTCCCAGGCCTGACACACATCTGGCAAGAAGCCAGCACCCGCACTGGACTCTTCGTGCAGACGCTCTTCGCCACGGTCGCCATAAAATCCGATCGCAGACGCCACAATCAGCGTCTTTGGTGGCCGCTCCAGACGAGCGAGCGCCTCAGAGAGGTGGCGTGTGCCATTAACCCGACTATCACGGATACGCGCTTTTCGTACCTTCGTCCACCGGCCACCGGCAATGTTCTCACCGGCAAGATGTATCACGGCGTCGGCCCCATCGACCGCAGCATCGGACAGATCTCCATTTAGGGGATTCCAACTAGGAATCGTACTGTCCTTAGACGGTCCACGTCGGAGTGGAGTTACCTGATATCCGTTGCTTTCTAGCAGCGGAACCAATGACGAACCAATTAATCCCGTGGCACCGGTCATCACTACGCGCATCCGTTTGCCTCCATGCCAAATATGTTATCAGGGCAAGCTACCGCTCGCCGTCAATGCGAGACCTGACCACTTCAGCCTCAAACACGTTGAGGACCTCACGCTGCCGATATTCAAAAATGTCTCGCAGGTCGCGTTCAATCCAAGCGGGCAATGGTGTCATGGCGAGCAGAGGTTCGCAGTACAGATTGAACTGGACCGTATCGGTAATCACTGTATCTTCACCGGCAGCCCGGAAGAAATGTGTGTGCCGCCACAGCTTGAACGGCCCCCGAATCTGCAGATCAACGAATTGATGTGGCGGGTCCCAATGTTCGATGCGTGTCCGCCACCGGACCGGCAGGTGATGAAGTGTGAGCGAATAATCAATGAGTGCACCAGCTACCAGGGGTTCCGATGAGATACGTCGAATTCGGAAACGAAGAAATGGTGGCGTCAAGCGCTCCAGGTTCCGTGCTGTCGAGAAAAATGGAAACACCTCGGCCAATGGGGCCTTTATCCGTTGCTCGCATAAGAGCCACCGGTGTCCATCGCTCTGCCAAATCTTCATCATTTCTGTAATTCGTGACTCCAATGATTTAAATTATAGAGATAATTTTATTTCCTATCAGGTAAACCTATTCAAGGACGGAACGACAGGCAAAACGAACAGTTTGAGTTGTACTTTCAGGAAAAACACGAGGAAACGCCATGCCTTTGACAGAAACGTTGACTGAAATGCTGGATGCCTATGACATCGGACCAAAGATCCGAGCACTCCGGGTACAAAAAAAGATGGGACTCGTCAAACTTGCTTCCCATACCGGTCTTTCAGCAGCACTCCTCTCAAAAATTGAACGCGGCAAAATGTACCCGACGCTTCCGACGTTGCTGAAAATCTCAATGGTATTCAGCGTTGGCTTGGACTATTTCTTAAGGGATAGGTCCGGCGAAGTGTCAATCGTGCGCAACCACGAAAGGGTTCGATTACCCCAACAGATGGGTATTGGAAACGTCGCGTACTTTTTTGAATCCTTGGATTTCCCCGCCACCGAACGCAAATTTAATGCCTATTACGCAGACTTTGAATCCTTGCCGGTCGAGGATGTACGTTTGCATAAACACGAAGGTGACGAATTCATTTTCGTACTCGAAGGAAAACTCGGACTCTACATTCGCGGGAAGGAAACAGCACTCGATAAGGGTGACTCTGTGTACTTCAAAGCGTCATTGAAACATGGGTACCGACGGGTCGGCCGCAGACACTGCCGGGCACTCGTTGTCACCATACCGTAATGTCGTAATACACGGTCGCTGGCAGATTTCTGCTAAACGTGAACTCCTGATTTGGAACTTACCCTCCGAGCACACCTTCTTTGACGACAGCGCCTGAGGGGCCTCGAATGTCCCACACAATCCGCAGCCACGAAAGCAGCTTCACACCGTAATGGGTCATATCGATCTCCCACCAGTAGAAACCCTGACGCTCAGAAACGGGGTAGCGGTGGTGATTATTGTGCCACCCCTCCCCCGCCGTCAAAAGGGCAAGCCAGAAGCTATTACGACTCGTATCGTTCGTGCTAAACCGACGGCTTCCGTATCGATGACCAAACGAGTTGACCGCGAAGGTGACATGATAAAGCAGTGTGGTACTGCAGCAGAACGCAATGGCAACCAATTGCCCACCGTTGGTTCCGAGTATCGGATGCCCCGTCTCCAGCCACTGCCCCAACGCATAGAGAGCCACGGCAAGACTCACGGGTGCCACATAGTGATTGTCGTCCAGCCAGCGGAGTTCACGATATTTCGCAAAATCCAGAACCAACTCCAGACGAGTCGGCTGATTCCGAGGGCACATGATCCAACCGGCGTGGGCCCAGAAAAAACCTTTGGCGTCCGGTGGATGGACATCGTCGTCCGTATCAGCATGCCGGTGATGGTGACGATGATGACCAGCCCACCACAGCGGTCCTTTCTGGGCGGAGGCAGCGCCGAGCCACGCCAGCACAAATTGAAAGACGCGGCTCGTTTTGAAGGTCCGGTGACAAAAAAAACGATGGTAACCTGCAGTGAGTCCGAACATGCGTAGTAACAGAGTCATGAGACCAATCGCAAGCGCAATCCCTGAAATTCCAGTCCAGAGGACCAACAGACAGCCAAGATGGATGCCAAGAAATGGCAGGTTCCCGATCCAGTCAATCCGATCCGGTTCACGAGTTGGTTGGGACGCCGTCGTCACCTCTGCTGTTGCAATCACGCTCGGGGCCAGCATTAATACTCTCCCTTGTGCATGCCTCGGTGACATGCATACCTTTTACATCTTATAGCCATGACCATCACACTTCTCAACTACGCGCAGTACCAGATTGGCTGGCTCATCATTGTCATTAGCGCCAGCTGGGCACAACCATGGCTCGGTATGGCCCTGGCCCTGACACTCGTGTGTGGCCACATTCTGCTTTGCCGAACACGAGGAGTCGAATTCACACTTGTAATACTGACAGGAAGCATTGGCCTGCTCGTTGATTCTGTCAATGTCATGCTCGGCGTGCTCTCGTTTTCAACAGGCACCGTCGATTTTATGCCATGCCCACCATGGATCGTTGTGATGTGGATGCAATTCGCCACCACATTTCGACATTGCCTGCGCTGGTTAGTTGGCAGGCCTGGACTCACCGCCTTATGTGGAGCGGTCGGTGGCCCCTTGGCGTACGTGCTTGGCACACAGTTCGGGGTCGTTAGCATGGGACCACCGATGATCCTTTCCCTAGGCATCCTCGCACTGGTGTGGGCCATCACATTACCGCTCCTGATGTGGTTGGCTGGTCGACATGCGCGAACCGGCTATCTGTTTTGGAGTTACTCAGAATGAATGAGTGACTTCATCCTCGGCTGCCGATCCCGGTTTCGGCGGCCATGGAATGAATGCTGAGGTTCGCGCCATGTACTGACGATAGGACAACTTTTCTTCGACCAGCTGTCGCTCAAGTAACAGGAAAGCGGTAGAATAGTAAATTCCTTAGCGATTGCGTCAAGTGTCGGGGCAGGATACGA
>CAZMUA010000008.1:0-119688 GCA_964569695.1 uncultured Woeseiaceae bacterium | reverse complement strand
GCGGTAGAATAGTAAATTCCTTAGCGATTGCGTCAAGTGTCGGGGCAGGATACGATCATTACGCAAAACCGTTACGGCGTGTGCGTCAACGCAGGAGCATCAAAATGAGTTTTAAGAATAGTCTGTACTGCAAGACAGCAACCATTTTATGCGTGGTCACCCTCGGATGTGGGCAGCCGGTTCAGGAAGAAACCGCTCCCGCGGCATCCGAAACGATTATGCCCCAATATCAAGTCGATCCATTCTGGCCGAAGCCACTACCCGACGCCATGCTCATTGGAGAAATTGCAGGTTTGGCAGTTGATGCCCAAGACCACGTCTGGGTCTTTCACCGTCCTGGCAGTCTCAGTGAAGACGAATTGGGTGCAGCTCAAGACCCGCCAGTTTCGTTGTGTTGCAACCCAGCTCCGTGGATCGTGGAGTTTGACTCTGAAGGAAATTACCTGCGTGGTTGGGGTGGCCCAGATGAAGCATACGACTGGCCTGAGATCGAACATGGGCTTTTCGTCGATTACGAAAACAACGTGTGGTTGGCCGGGGAAGATACCAATGACCACCAAGTCTTGAAATTTACGGCGGATGGTGAGTTCCTGCTCCAGATTGGACAACGAGGACAAACCGGAGGCAATGCCCACACGGAATTTTTAGGACACCCCACTGACATGGAAATTGATCCAGAAACGAACGAAGTGTTCGTTACCGACGGCTACTTGAATAGACGCGTAATCGTATTTGACGCCACCACCGGTGAGTACAAGCGTCACTGGGGCGCCTACGGAAACGAGCCCCAAGATTTTCCTGCTGGAACCAGCTATTTGGCGGGAAGGTATCGCCATGCCGGACCCGATGGGGAATTAGTCGACTCTGGTTTCTTTCCACCGATTGCTCCAGATCGACAGGACGCGGACACCGGTGCAGCATTTGAACCGGATGGTTCTCCCTCACAACAATTCAACATCGTTCACGGAGTTCGCTTAACCAATGACGGACTCGTGTACATCGCGGATCGCACCAACAGTCGCGTACAGGTCTTCCAGCGCGACGGCACGTACGTGAACGAAGTGGTCATTGCAAAAGCCACTATGGGTGAAGGTAGCGCGTGGGATGTGGATGTATCCGCAGACGAACACCAGACGTTCCTATACGTCGCCGATGGCACAAACCAACGGGTCTGGATCGTACAGCGGGCCACCCTAGAAGTCCTCGGCTCATTTGGCCGTCGTGGCCATGGCGCTGGTGAATTCCATTGGATTCACCGATTGGTTGTTGACTCCCAAGGCAACCTGTATACGGGTGAGGTCAACCGAGGACGACGCCTTCAGAAATGGGTCTTGGCAGAAGACAACACAGCGACTGAATAATCCGTTCCTTCGATCTGATTCTGGAGATTGAGATGCTTCGAAACTTATTGGTGCTCACTACAACTTGCCTCTTGGTTATGCTGACGAGTTCCGTCTGGGCTCAATCAGGTGTGTTTGGATCCCAACATCACAATTACCGCGTGGTCACAGTGGTGGAAGGACTGGAGATTCCCTGGTCCATGACGTTTCTTCCCGACGGCGACATGCTAGTCACCGAACGTCCAGGACGGCTCCGCATTGTACGAAACGGCACCCTCTTGCCAGAAGCGGTAGCCGGTGTGCCAGCGGTGCACGCCGAGGGTCAGGGTGGTCTATTCGAGGTGATGGCCCATCCCAACTTTGCGTCGAATCACTTGTTATACATCACTTATGCGAAACCCAACGATGGTGGGTCCACGACACGGCTGATCCGTGCTCAATGGGAGAACGACCAACTCACAAATATTGAAGAGATTTTTGAAGCAGACTCACAAGGTCGCGGGCACTATGGAGGTAAGCTCGCATTCAATCAAGAGGGCTTCCTCTTTCTCACGGTTGGCGATCGACAGGCGCCTCCCAGCGGTAACTTGGAAGAACACCCGGCCCAAGACACTTCAAACCACCACGGAACGACGATACGACTGCATGATGACGGGCGTGTGCCCGAAGATAACCCGTTTGTCAACGAGGCTAAGGCGCGTCCTGAGATCTGGAGTTACGGCCATCGCAATCCACAAGGTCTGGCAATCCATCCAGATACTGGAGACATCTGGACTCACGAGCATGGCCCCCAGGGCGGTGATGAGCTCAACCGGGTACAGTCTGGTGAGAACTATGGCTGGCCCGTGATTGGGTACGGTGTGAACTACGGCAGTGGCCTAGCGATTCATAACAGTACGCTTCGAGAAGGCCTGCGACACTCAAACCACGTGTGGGTTCCATCAATTGCAGCGTCCGGAATGTTGATTTACACAGGGCAACATTTTCCAGAATGGCAAGGTAATATTTTCGTTGGAGGTCTGGCAGGCCAGCAACTGGCACGGCTGACGCTGACGGCAGACAACCAAGAAGTCGAACAAGAAGAAACCTTACTGCAAGGACTTGGGCGCATCCGTGACGTTCGACAAGGCCCGGATGACTATATCTACATAGCGACCGAGGGTAGAGGCGGCGCATTAACACCGATTGTCAGATTGGAACCTGCGGAATAACGATGACGCCCCTCTTTTCAAGATACGTTGGTATTGATTATTTATGGAACTTATCTAGGAGGCTCTAATGAAAGCATCTGTAATCGTCCTGGTTCTTATCTTCGTCAGTCCGTTACTGATTCAGTCAACGAGCGCACAACAAGACTGGAATTATGAAACTGCCCATCCTGACGCACTCATCAATGCCGTCTTACCTCTGCCGGAAGATTTACGAGACGGTGCCACCGTGCTCGTTTACCATCCGGACACGGGTGAACGTATTGTTATTCGGCAGGGCTCCAATGCCATCGAATGTATTCCAGGGAATCCTGCGGACACCAGATGCTTTAATCAGGTGATGGGTCCCGCTAATGATCTCCGAGCAAAACTTCAAGCAGAGGGTAAATCCAATGAAGAGATCGCCGCGGCGTTAGGTGCAGCTCGCGAATCAGGGGCTGTCCCAACAGCACCGTACGGAACGATGATGTACCTGTTACGACACAACGACGACCAGATCAAATTACTTTGGGTGATGCTCGTCCCCAACGCAACATCAGATTCGATTGGTGTTTCGACCAATAGTCAACGGGACAATGCTCTGCAAGGTCACGGGATGCCATGGCTAATGCGTGAAGGCACGCCGGGTGCGCACATTATGATCCCTATCAACAACACACCCTTATCCAGCGGGTATGTAAATCAGTAGACGTTAACGTACACGCAGTAGCAGCGCCGATTTCTGGAGTGGCGTGTCATTCCTGCATTAAAAAATCCGGCCGAGTGACCCATCCATGGGATGCGCCATTCGGCCGGATTGTTCGAACTCTAATCCTCAGTGTGTAACAACGGACCTTACTGCTGAGCGCCAGCAGCTTGGGACAAATTCTCTAGAGCCTCCTTGGCCAGCACCACTTCCGCATTCTCGATTACAGACATGTCAACGAATTTTTCTAGGTCGGCCACCGCCGCATCATCCTGTTCTAACTCATAGAAGGCCATCCCACGCCTGAAATAAGGGGCCGCTGAATCGGGTGACTTTTCTATCGCCACGCTGAGTAGGGCAATAGCTTCGTCAAAATTCTCAGCCGGGAGTAACGTATTCACAACCACAGCAACCACCGTTGTAACCACGGGACGGGTGAACAGTCGAGGACTGATAGCATCCAGGTAGGCACGCATCCGTTCATAGTCACCGAGCTCTGCCGCGCTATCTACCCCATTGAGCCTGGCCTGCATCTCGTTTCGAGGATTGGGCAGGGCCGCACCCGAAGCCGCCTCCGCTGCGACGCCATCTAAAAACGCGTCAATATGCATCAGCGCCTCTTCGTGCATCCCCTCTCCCTGGTACGCGAGTGCAATGAGCTGATTCAAAGCCACCTGCGCTGGTATCGCAGCCAGTAACCCGAGAAGTGAAGACCGAGCGTCGGCATAATTCTTAGCTTGCAATTGTGCCCGGCCTTCGGCGAGCTGCTCTTGGAGACTTGGAAGGGTCACCTGAAGATCTCGCATACCGTTCTGCATCACTTCCACCTCGACAAACACACCACCGTAACCTGGTGGAGTTGTCGGAGCCACAATCGTCAGCTTCCACATTCCCGGCTTGAGATCCTTGACCTCAAAATTACCGTTCCCTTTACCTTTTTTGGTCTCTGGTCCAGTGCCCGTTTCCAAAAACACGGCCTTGACCATGGGATCTTTGATGTTCTCACCCTGGGCATTCTTGACCTTCCCTTTGACTTTAGCTCGGCCCTTGTACTCTTGCGCGCCAACCATCGCCGAACTTGCAACCGTCATTAGAAGCACTACGACCCAGTGCGTTATCCTTGTAGTCACACTCACCCCCACGAAAACACGATTTTGTGAACATAGCACCTGACTTCCATCAGTATGCCCTCTACCAATTTTAGATGAGTCACTCTAAAAAAAACAATAGCTCTCATCTCAATCTATCACAAGGTCTTAAAACACTTCACAAAGCCCTTTCAGTAGTCGACTTACGGACTTTTCGACCCAGCATCCGTAACCACAACACTCACGTGAGCATTGGTCCAGCAGCACTGGAAACCACCCCGAGGACCTGAGGAGTCATTGGCCTGCACACGCAGGACATAGTCACCAACGTCACTAAAGGTGGCGCTCGTTAGTGTCTCGCCAGTTATTTCATCAGTGTCTGGTTGAGGATTACTAAAAACGACATCGCCTGCACCGCGGTGCTTGACCCAGCGAATCCGCACG
Organism: uncultured Woeseiaceae bacterium; assembly: GCA_964569695.1. GTDB lineage: Bacteria > Acidobacteriota > Vicinamibacteria > Vicinamibacterales > UBA823 > UBA8106. The sequence continues at coordinate 114,923 of CAZMUA010000008.1, read as the reverse complement.
GGCGCCCCTTCAAGTGCACGCCGATTTGGATCAACCTGTCCGTCATCAGTCGCCCAGATTGTGAGGTCAAGTGGCTCATTCACTGTCGCTTCATACGCAGCACTGATACCTAGTGGTGGTCCTTGTTGCGGCTGTCCCCCCTGTTCGAATCGCACCATCGGCGGGGTGTTTCCCTGCGCCGGTTCGAGGTACGGCTCGACCTCCCAGTCGGTCTTCAGACTCATCGGCACCTGAGTCGTTTCCCCATTCGCCACCAGGGTCCACGTCAACTGCTGATCGCCAAAGTCGGGTGGCAACGTCACAGCAAAGACCCCCCAGGCTCGCCGAGGTAGAAAGTGAGTGGGTTGACCACGGTCTGGACCACCAGGCTCGATCCGGTTATCCGGTCCCACGGGTATATGCAGTACTTCCTCGGAGTTACGGTTAAAGTACCCGACCAGTAAACTGATTTGTCCATCTGGATGGCGGAACCAACCCTCGTAGGCCGCCGTCACACTCTGACCTGAGGTCCGCATCGGTGCCAGTGCTAACTCTTGCGACAGCACCGGCTGGGGTGCGACAAACAACAGAGTCACAAGGATGACAGTCACACCACGACCCACAACAGCTATTCGTAATCCAGTCATCGATGAAAGCTCCTGCATGCCAAGGATGTGGTATCCCGGAGCCGAGCAGTGGCTCCCAAGACCTTATCTTGTTCTTGTGGCCCGCTTAGCCCTATTTAGGACCACTCACAAATAAAAGAAAAATCGGTTACGGCTGCTGCTCGTCGGTTAATTCCAGTCGACTTGCTTCGCGCTGGGCAATCTCAGACTCAAGCTCCTCGTCACTCATGTAAGTCACGTTCACCCATGCATGCGCCATTTCGTCCACCGTCCGGTCGCCCCAACCCACCCATTGACTAGGATCAGGATTATCACGATTTGCGGATGTGTTGTCATGCCACGCCGTGATTCGAAGGAGTGTTCCTTTCGGCAGCAACGGTGCTACATGATCCGCATACACATAGTTGTTGTGCCAATCAAATTGATAATCATTGACATGGCTCAACATCCGGCGCTCACCGGTCGGTAGCAAGGCCTCCATCGACATCGCTTTGCCGCGCAGGTGCATATGCGGCTGGAAATTCTCTACCCGACCAGCCTGCCTCAGCGGGAAAAAGCCTTGATGCACCGAAACGGTATTCGGTGGAATGTCGAGGCCACGACTCCCCCCTTCAATACCGTGCATGAGGTGCAACACTTGGCGATGTTTCGGCTCGTACCCTTTCGGGTGGAAGTAAATTGCGAGTTCGGCTGAATCCGTTATCTCTTCGCCGACCGCATGATAGTGAATATCCCAGACTATTTTCGAACCAGGCAGCATCAATTTGCCACTATCTGGGCGCGTAATCTCACCCTGCTTCCCAACGGCCCACTCCATAAAGAGACCGGGGCCGACATCGTCAGGATCAGTTGCTGTTGCTTCTAACTCTGGCTCTTCCTGCTGAAGCCTCGCTAAAGCATGGTGCATAATCCTTCGACCCTTGGGCGTGGACGGTCTAATCTCGATCGCGCGAACCCACCGCGGCTCAGTCAGACCAGTCTCGACAACAGGCTTATACCAAGCATCCTGCGCTTGAGCAGCCATCTTGTAAGCCGGAGACTTAATAATTAAATTCGGAGGTCCGAACAACTCCTCGAAGTTCCAAGTCTCCCCTTCGGGCCAAGTCATGGGATTAGGCATGTCCACCGGGTCTCCCATCGGAGCCCCTGAATCTACCCACCTGACGATGGTCTTAATTTGATCGTCGGTCAACGAGCGATCGTTCTTAAATTCCTGAATACCAACGCTCTTATCAAGATGCCATGGTGGCATCTCACGTGCCGCTACAGCGGCCTTAATACTCCGAGCCCATGGTCGCGTCTCACGGAAATTCACGAGGGACATTGGTGCCATCGAACCGTCTCGATGACAAGCCTCGCATTTTTGTTGAAATATGGGTGCAATGTCTTTCGTAAAGGTCACCGCTTCGTCAACGGATTGCGCTGACACCAGCATTGGAGCGCCTCCTAATAACGCAAACAACACCGCGCATCCAATCAAGCTCTGCCAACCGAAAAATCGTGTATTTGCCATGACACGCCCTTCTTTCATTGACGACGGAACTAACGCTTTTGACAATTCCAACATCCTGATATTAAGGATTCTACACTAGTCAATCGACGAGTTCACTGCCAAAAAATTAGGAGCTAAACTCCTAACATTAGCGCACGGAAAACTGCTCCAAATGGCTCAAAATACAGTCAAAAACAAGGCTAAACAGGCACACTCTGGCCGTGTTGGAACCCGCAATTGTGACTGGAATTAAACTGCTCCAGTTATTTGCAAATCCACGCTCACAGATCATCAGCCCGCTCCATTTGAACTGGTTGTGTGATAATCACCTCACATTGTCAGAACTTAGGAATCTGGATTTACCAAACGCGATGGGCACTCCTAACATACCGCCCTCGCATTTATACGGAGAAAACAATGATCGATAGCAATGCCACCCCGCGACGAAACTTTCTAGGTCGAATGGCAGCGGCCGCCGTCGCTGGTGGACTCCCGTGGTCGGCTGGCCATACCGCCGCAGCGGCCACACAAGACTGGACCAGTGAGGTGGGAGGCAGCCATAAGTGCTTTTTTGACTTTCCGAACCACAAACTGAGCTTTCCCCTGGTGCACATCTTCAATTACATCAACACCTATGCCTCGGCCTATGGAGTGGGTAATGAGGAGGTGGGCACAGTGGGAACCTTTTACGGCGGGGGTCCGGCGTCGAGTATTTTCATGGGATTTAACGACGAGATTTGGTCTAGGTACAACGTGGGTGATTACGCGGGCTTGGACGACTCGGATGGCAGGCCATACACGAGAAACGTGTTCAATTACCCGACCTCGGACGATTCGGTTCTACTCGCAAAGGGGTTGCAGTCTCCAAACTTCGCTGCGCTTGAGGGTGCTATGCCCCTAGTAGGAATCGAGAACCTTCAGAATCTTGGCACAAAGTTTATTATGTGCAACAACGCTTTGAACTCATGGGTGGTAGAACTTGAGGCGCGAGGTAAAGGGACGGCGGCTGATATCGATGCGGCGCTCCGAGCGAACCTGCTGCCGGGAGTGACCATCGTGCCAGCAATGGTGATCGCCATTGAGCAAGCTCAACAAGCTGGTATTGCATACAACAAGCAGTGACTTAAGAGTCGACGACATCAAGCAAAACACTCTGGTCGGTGTCCGACCAACTGGTTGGACACCTTTCATTCAGGCCTCCTAAAGATAATGAGGAATTTCCATGAGTTTCCAGAAACCGAGTGAGTCACTGCTCCCCCGCGCCATCAACCACCGGCGTGTTGCGAGTACGCCTACACGCCGTGACTTTCTCCGAACATCAAGCGCCGTCGGTATCTCCGCGGCTGCCTTGACAATGAGCGCTGGCCAGTGGGGCTGCAGCCCGGGTGGCGAGACACCAGACGTCGCTGCCCCGGCAGAACGCGAACTGGCGTTCCTCGCATTGGATGCCGCTGTGCAGGCCGGTGCGAGCTACGCCGATGTCCGTGTATCACGACACTGGTTCGAGTCGCTGAGAACACGAGAGGAACAAATTACGGGCGTCAATTTCACGGAATCATATGGCCTCGGCATCCGGGTACGAGTTGGAGGTTCGTGGGGATTCACCGGAACACGCGACCTGACCTCCCAAGCGGTCGCAACCGCTGCGAAAAATGCAACGGTGATTGCAGCAGCAAATGACCGCATCGCACCACAGGAAACCGAACTGGCCCCCGTCGACAGGTATCCCAATGCGCAGTGGGATACACCTCACACGATTGACCCGTTCGATGTGTCACTTGAGGAAAAAGCTGATGTGCTGTTTGCCGCTAGTCGCGCAGCGCTCAAGGTCAATAATGTTCAGTTTGTTTCCGGCAACCTGATGGCAGTTAAAGAGCGCCGGCTGGTGGCAACCACGGAAAATTCAGTGGTACAACAGACCTTTATACGCCAGAATCCTGGCTTGACAGTTACGGCAGTGTCATCGGATCGATCGGATTTTCAGAGTCGCGTGGGCGACGTCGCCGCAGCAGCACGTGGGTGGGAATACATCACTGATCTCGATCTATCCAATCAGGCTGAACGTTGGGCGGAAGAGGCCGCGATGAAGCTGTCTGCGCGTTCCGTGGAGCCTGGCACCTGGGATTTGGTGCTCCACCCATCGAACCTCTGGCTGACGATTCACGAATCCATTGGGCATCCAACTGAACTGGATCGGGCTCTCGGCTACGAAGCTAACTACGCAGGCACCTCATTTTTGGCACCACCAGAAGACGTACTCAATACGACCCGCCTCGGACCGGAATTCATGACCTTTATGGGCAACCGAACCGAAGTCGGGGGATGTGCGACGTGCGGTTGGGATGATGAAGCGGTTCCTGCATTCGAATGGCCCATCATCAAGAACGGAACTTTTGTGAACTACCAGACAACCCGGGAGCAGGCCGCTTGGATCGCGCCGTACACCAACATGACGAGGAGTCAAGGCTGCGCCTATGGTCAAAATTGGTCCAGTATCCCCTTCCAGCGGATGCCAAATGTGAGTCTCATGCCAGGAGAGTCACCACTCAGCGAGGAAGACGTCATCGCTCAAACCGAGCGAGGGATCTACATTGAAGGCGACGGTTCGTATTCCATTGATCAACAGCGTTATAACGCACAGTTTGGTGGACAGCTGTTCTGGGAAATCCGCAACGGCAGAAAGCACCAGATGTTGCGTGATGTCGCCTATGTAATCCGGACACCAGATTTTTGGAATTCGCTGGCCGTTTTGGGCGGACCAGACACGTACTGGCTGGGTGCGACATTCGGTGATGCGAAGGGGCAACCGGGCCAGGCTAACGCTGTGTCTCATGGCTGTCCCACAGCACTGTTCCGCGATACGACCATCATCAACACGGCGTAGGAGGTTTATCGGTATGCAGGCACCAAGTACAGGTCGCGGAGGTATTTCAACTGAGGATGCTCGGGCACTTACCGAGCGCATCGTAAGCCTCTCCCAAGCCACCGCAACACGGGTTACGATCAACGCCCGCAGTCGGCCGTTTATTCGAAGTGCGGATAACCGCATCACTACAGCCGGTGAAAGCTCAGACGTGTCGGTCACGATTATGAGTGCCTTCGGGCAGCGGGTGGCCTCAGTTACGACGAACCTGCTCGACGAGCCCTCCCTGACTGAGGCCGTTCGTCGTTCAGAAGCCTTGGCACGCCTCGCACCAGAAAACCCAGAATATCTAGGCGAATTGACACCTCAGAATTACCCCAAGGTGAATGGTTATTACGAAACGACCGGTGGCATCTCAGCCGAGGACATGGCTTCAGCCACTGCTCTCGCAATCGACCAAGCCCGTGGTGCCGGACATGTCGCCTCAGGATTCATTGACGTCCAGAACGGTTCGCAATCGATTGCCACATCAGAAGGATTGTTCGCACATCATAAAAGCACGGGAGTGGCCTCAACCTTGACGGTGCGGTCACCAGACGGATCAACATCCGGTTGGGCAGGTGACGAAGCAGCTGACTGGAACCAGATCGAAACGGCTCGGATTGCAACTGATGCCGTGCGCAAATGTGATGCATGGCGCGATAAGACCTCCTTGGACCCAGGCCATTACGACGTTGTGCTCGAACCGACTGCCGTCGGTATGCTGATGCTCCGCATGCGCAGAACCTTCGATGGACGTGCAGCCGACGAAGGGCGCTCATACTTTTCTTCGCCCAGTGGCGGAACACGGGTGGGAGATGAAATCTTTGACCCGCGGATCACTATCCACAGTGATCCGGCTGCGCCGGATGCCGAAACAGCGCCTTTCGATGGCGAGGGCGCAAGGCAGGCAGCGGAAACCTGGATTGAAAATGGAATACTACGCAATCTTTCATACTCACGATTTTGGGCTAACAAGCAAGGGGTTGCCCCACGACCTGCACCAGCAAACCTGCTAATGTCGGGAGGGTCGGATTCGATTGAAGCGATGATTGCATCAACTCGTCGTGGGGTGCTCATCACGCGTTTCTGGTACATCCGAGGCCTGAACCCCCGGACGATTTCGTACACCGGGTTGACTCGAGATGGCACATTCCTGATCGAGGACGGCCAAATCAGTAGACCAGTGAATAACTTTCGGTTTAATCAATCGTTGGTCGAGCTATTGCAGAACGTGGACATGTTGGGTGAGCCGGTACGCGTGGCAGCCGGTGAGAACAGTTCAGTTGGCGCGCCAATCATCGTGCCACCTCTGAAAGTGCACAACTTCAACCTTGCGAGTGTCAGTGATGCAATCTAAAGCAGGCCAATACCTACCCACTCAGGCTTGTATTTGAACTTATTTATCTGGTGACGCACGGGCCGACTAAAAGACTGAGGCCGCCGACTCCACGGGCTGCAGTTGATCAAACCAGTACGCTTCGTCATTGCGCTGACAGACCATGAAACGACCGAGGTCTGAAGCGTACTTCGCCTGGTGATAACGCAAATAAATATGCTTCTCATCGACCGCCATGATTTCGATCTTCCCCGTCTCATGAGACATACAGAAGCGTGCTCTACGTGCGAGGCCTGAGCCTCGACGTAACGCTTCCTGGAAGATTGTCCAGCCACGCACCATCGGCACTTCGTAGGGCTCATTTCCGGCCGTGGGCCGGCCCTGGAATAAATAATAAGGAGGACATCCAATAAACGAGAGTCGCTCATAGAGTTCCGATAAAACCTCTGGAGAATCGTTAATTCCACGAATCATCGGACACTGATTAACGCAGATGACACCATTCTTGATACATGTGTCGATTGACTGAATGGCCTCGGTCGTTAATTCCCGTGGATGATCGAAATGGGCCATCAAATATATGCGTTGTTCGGGCGTGGAATACGTACGAAACGCCTCGTGGAGTGCCTCGTCATTGAGCACACGAAATGGGTCGAAGGCGGGCATCTTTGAACCCATCCGGATAATCTTGACGTGTGGAATCTCTCGGAGAGCGCTGAAAATCTCTACTAGGCGTCTGGTACTCATAAGTAGTGGATCTCCACCAGTTAAGAGTACGTTGGTTACTTCTGGATGTTCCGCGATGTACTTCAATCCTTCACTGACGTCATTTGTCGCTTCGTCGTTCTCGTCCATGAATAGCCGTTTGCGGAAGCAATAGCGGCAATACGCTCCACAGACCTCATTGCATAAAAGCAGAACCGTATCGGTGTATTTATGCTGAACGCCCCTTGCAACCGTCACCGCCTCTTCGTTGCTAGCATCCAAGCGACCCCATTCATTAGATTCTTCAACGCGGGGGATGATTAATTGACGGATTGGATCATCCGGATCATCCCAATTAATCAGGTTTAGATAGTAGTCATTAGCTCTGAAAACATATTGTTCCGCGACTGGCTCTAATTGGGCACGCTCCGAGGGAGATAACTGTTCAAGCTTCGACAGATTTCTGACGTACTTCACACGTCGCAAGCTCTTATCGATTACATTACCGGACGTTGGGTTACCCATAACACGCTTCTCCTCAACCAATACGCTCTAGAGAGACTGGCTCAGTTCCAAGTCCAGCACCTCTCCTAACCTTTCCGACCATCACCAATATCCAAAACACATCGATCACACACAAGACTCTTTTGGTTATTGGGGGAGTGATGAGTATCAGACCAGATCGACCTTAACTGTCAAGTCTAATCTCTCTAAATCTAAGGTCTGTATTCTATCAAACAACCTGCAAAACTTTGACTAACCTACTGTATTAAAAAAATTTAGTGGGTATTGCACAGTTAAAAAAGAGGAATTCTATTGTTTCCCCTAACTCCTTGACTCATCAGGTTGAACCGCTATGATGAGCCTGCACGAAGCACTGAGGAGGTTTACACTCGATGAGCACATTCGTGATTAGTCCGCATATGCGACTTCAGGAGTGGGTCGCACACGACAAGGGATACTTCAAGTCAGAGGGACTCGAATACGAGTTTAAGACACGCACGGGCAGCCCCTCAGTGAAGTCTGCTAAACCTTTACCCAAAGACCAGATTCGCGGCGCTTACCAAAGTATCGAATCTGGTATGCGGCAAACGACTGACGTCAGCTGTGCGTGTCATTGGACAATTAATATGGCTGCGGCGGCTGGCCACGGCAAGCTCTGGGGCGAGGCATATTCTGTTACCCCCGCCGGCATCTACGTGCCAGAGGACTCAAGTGTCAGAAATCCTCAAGACCTCGCCAATATTCCGATTAGCGTCGGTTATCAGTCAGGTAGTCACTATTCAACCATCCAATCGCTCGAACCGTTTCTGACTAAAGAAGAGATTAACCTTCACTTTGGTGGAATGCTTTTTCAGCGACTAGAACTGCTCATCGATCGCGAGGTGCCGGCCGCCGGTCTATTCGGTGGACCGCTATATCTCGCTGAACAACTGGGCTTTCGAAAAATCCTCGACACAACGTTTATGATTGCTGCGCTCGTCCCAGACGCTGTTGATGAAAATGATGTTAGAAAATACTACCGCGCGTTAAAACGAGCACAGGCTGACATCGATTTTCGTCCGGAACAGTACACGCATTTTTACAAGAAGTTCTTTCCGAAACGGTGGCACGATGTGATGGATGTGCGGAGATTCGGCCCTGGAGAACGACTCGTTTTTCTGCCTTACGACCAGCAGATTTTTGACAGTACACAGAGCTGGGTAGCGGACCGTGGCATTTTTGAAACAGGCTTGGAAGATCGAATGGACTACGCCTGTTCCGTGGCTGGTGAATTAACGTCTAACGTTGAAGGCTGCAAACCCTGAAACTCCCGTAAAACCCTCACTGGAAATCTAGGCACTGACCATCATGTACAACATCGTCATTATCGACCGAAAGAATAGGCTATGAGTAACCGCTTCGTACGAGTGTTTCGAGAAATACAGAATGAAATAAAAGGTCCGGACGGCAAGATGTACTACGGCTGGTGGAATGTCGCAGCCGTCTTCCCATGTGTCATTTTCATTTTCTCCACTGCGAACATGATGCTTCAGTTGATGTATCCGGCGGTTGAGGATGCACTGAATTTGACCCGAGCCGAAGTAGTAACGATTTATTCAGTGAAGTCCGGCACAGCGGCCATTGTGGCATTCGGGGCTGGATTTCTAATTGATCGCTTCGGTGTCAAAACCATTCTGTACATATGTGCAACCATGACAGGGTTGGGTTTTGTTTACTTCCATTTCGTTGATGGGAAGTGGATGTGGTGGCTGGCTGGAATTCCGCTCGGGTTCTCCTCGATTCCACTCCTTTTGGCAACTAAAACTTTGGTCGCCCGCTGGTTTAATCGGCGATTGGGTTTGGCGCTCGGCTTGGCGGCAAGCGCAACAAGCATCTCCGGAATGGTATTCCCTGTAATTTTCGCCTGGTTGATCGAAACCTTTGGCTGGAACAATGGGCTCCCGATCATGAGTCTCGCGATCCTTTTCATAGTCTTCCCAGTCGTGTACTTCATTGTGAGGGATACTCCAACGAAGGAAGAAGTCAGTCGAGAATTCGGTGATGAAACGGCCAAACCACGCACCTTCGTAAAAGGCCGGTTGATTGAAGAAGGCCAAGGTGACGGGGGGGTCCCCTTTTCGAGCATTCTCAGGAAGCCAGTGTTTTGGGTGCTTTGTGTCGTGCAGTTCTTCATTGGCTTCGTCGATCAAGGGTTCACTCAAAACGTGACACCATTTCTTGTGAAAGACCTAGGTTTCACGTTGACTCGAGTGGCTTTCACCGTGAGTTTGTCGTTCATCCTGGGCTTTTCGTCAAAGATCTTTTTTGGTTGGTTCTTCGATCGGTATTCACTCAAAGGGATTTCCCTCTGCTACGTAATGATCGCATTTTATATCTCACTCGCCTTCGGAATTCAGGGACTAGTCACCCTGATCATCTTCCAGCTAGCACGGGGATTTGCGCATGGAGGCGTCCTGATGGAAGAACCAGTGGTCGCGAAACACACTTTTGGGCCTGGCCATCTTGGGAAAATCCTCGGTACGTTTAGCTCCATAACAGCGCTCGGCTTAATGCTTGGTCCGATCACGGTCGGTTGGTGGTATGGACAGGCTGGTAACACCTATCGTCCAGCTTTCTTGACGTTAGTCGGTATCATGCTAGCCTGCGCGGCAGCCATGTACCTCATTAAGCCGGAGTACCGCCTTCGACAGAAACAGGAACAATCTGAACTGGAACCGGCGGAAAGCTAGTACAGACAAGGGTTCATTCGATGGACAGACGGAAGATGCTTAAAGCGTCCGGGTTGGCTGCCCTTGGGCTCGGCTTTACTGGCTGTGCGTCTAGAACAACGAGCCTTTTGCAACCAGCAACGAAACCTCGAATCCAACTTGCAACCCTGAATGCCTCGTGGAACCGTGTGATTCGAACTACGGTCGGACTCCGTCCTTACCGACCTTCCGGCTTTGTGGTCCGAGCCGAAAAACTTGACAATAAGACGCTCGTACACAATTACGGTCACGGGGGTGCCGGACACTCGTTGGCATGGGGTACCGGCTCATTGGCTGCTGACCTCGTAAGTGAGGCCGCAACACAGAGTGACCGACGAGTCGCAGTGCTGGGATGTGGCACGGTAGGATTGACGGCTGCACGGCAACTGCAGCGACGAGGTTTTGAGGTCACTATCTACACTTTATCCGTCCCTCCAAACACTACCTCCAATAAGGCGTGGGCCGGATTCACACCAACGTCACGTGCTGTAGCCATCGGAGGCCGCACACCCGCTTGGGACATACAATTCCGGCAGGCTGTGGAAATCTCGTATCGACAACTACAACTCATGGCTGGTCCCAACTACGGCATTACATGGATAGATGATTACGCTATGACAGATGAGGTGAGGGCGTCGCGTTCAGCAGAAAGGCTGGCAGAGGATAGACTTCTGCCAGCTCACCTGCACATGGGCACGGAATTATTGGGGCCGGGTGAACATCCTTTTCCCTCCACCTATGTGAACCGAGGAACGCGGATGCGCATCGAGCCATCCATTTATCTTGAGGCACTAGTACGCGATGTAACCCAGTTTGGTGGCCGCATTGTAATTAGGAGATTCGATACACTCCATGACCTTATGTCACTTCCGGAACCAATTGTCGTTAATTCGACGGGGTTGGGATCACGAACTCTATTCGGCGATGAAGAATTAACGCCGGTCAAGGGCCAACTCACTTTTCTTGTCCCTCAACCAGAATTGAATTACATTCTTTTTGGTTTTCTTCGAACCAGGGAAGGCGGCCTAATGCCCATAACTGTGATGCCTCGTCGAGATGGTATTGCCCTAGGTGGTACCGGTGAACGGGGCGTTTGGACGCTCGAACCGAACGAGGAGACGCGCCGTCGAACAGTCGAGGCTCACATTGCGCTCTCGAACATCATGCGCTCACCAAGACCTCACACGGTAGTCGCTCGTTCACAACGACTCGGCAAGGTCTCGGCCCTTGAAACCTTCTTCGATTTGGAATCGTAATTTTTCAAGAATATTGACCTAATTATTCATTCGATGTTGTTCTGCGAATGAATTTAATCTGAGGCATCCCATGACCTTTACTGTTCAAAACGCCCCTGACGCCGCTTTCATCCCAACACTACTGATATCGCACGCGCGACGACTCCTAGCCATATCCCTATTCTGCACTTTCTCGATCAGCGTGTTTTCCCAGGAACAAATGCCGCCAACCGCAGCCGATTACGGTCAGTGGGAAACACTTGGTCGCGGCAGCGTCTTATCGCCTAATGGTCAGTGGTTGGCATATCCCATCACGCGCTCGAACGGAGAGAATGAACTACGGGTTGCGAACACGGAAACTGACGCACGAACCGTAGCCTCGTTTGGTGAGGACGCAGCCTTTTCGGCTGATTCGAGATGGCTGGGCTATGCGATCGGCCAATCCGACGATGCCCCAGTGGATCTCGATACCTCCAATAAACCAGGAGGCGCTGATATGGGACTTCTCGATTTGAACTCGCTTGAAGTCGAAGTCATAAAGAGTGTCGCCACCTTCGCCTTTAGTAAAAATGATTCTTACCTAGCAGTCCATCGCACTCCATCTCTGGTTGAGGCTGACCAAGATCGTGGCGATACAGACAGTCCCGTTGAATCGATCGGCTCAGATCTCGTGGTAAGAAGCCTGAATACGAATACCGATGTCCAGTTCGCCAACGTATCAGCATTTGCCTGGCAAGATGCTGGCGTCCTACTCGCAATGACCATAGCAGCTGAAGGACGAACTGGGAACGGGGTACAGCTGTTCAATCCAGAAACAGGAGAGCTGCGCACCCTCACATCAAGCAACAGTCTATTTACTGGCTTGTCGTGGCGATCTGAAGAAGATGACCTGGTCGTTTTACGCTCGCACTCTCGAACGGGGTACGAAGGTGACACCCACAACATCCTCACCTGGCGAGGTCTCGCCGCAACTCAAAGCAGTGCTCTCATCTATGACTCCACTGCCGATGCTAATTTCCCGAAAAACTTTCGCATTGTTCACGAGAGACAACCCAGCTGGTCAGATGATGGCACTGCGGTTTTCTTCGGAATAAGACAATGGGAAGCATCCCCGGACACCCACGGTGAGTCGGCAAAAGACACGGACGGTAATGATAAGGAAAAGCCTGCCGATGTCGACGTCTGGCACAGTCAAGACCGACGAATTATTCCGATGCAGAAAATCCAAGTGCAACGTGATCGGGAACGTAATCTCTTGGCGGTTTGGCATTTGAATGAACCCAGCGTCGTGCAGTTAGGGATAGACCTGGTGGAGGAAATCTCCGTATTGGACGGTCACACTTTCGCGGTGGCGCAAGATACTACCCCTTATGCGTTCGAAACGATGTTTGGTCGTCCCTGGATGGACATTTATGTGATCGACGTAAAGACCGGCACTCGCACCAAGGCGGTCGAGAAAATCCGACATTTCAATGGCGGCAGCACGACTGGCCGTTATCTTCTGTACTTCAAAGACGATCACTTTTGGACGTATGAATTGGCGACTGCCAAACACACAAATATCACAGGTAAAACTGCTGCGTCGTTTGCCGACGCAGAATTCGACTACCCCACCGAAGAACGCCCCCCGTACGGCGTTGCGGGTTGGACAATAGCCGACGAGTCGGTCCTTCTCTACGAGCGATATGACATCTGGCTCGTAGCACCAGACGGGTCATCGTACGAGCGTTTGACCGACGGGGCGGACGAAGCTACGCGGTATCGATATATTGCGCTGGAAAACACAACGACAGGCATTAATACAACGGACCCCTTCTACCTCAGTGTATACGGTCAATGGACCAAGAAAAGTGGGTACGCGCGGATTAATATCGAAGAGGGAATCAAGCTTGAACGCCTCCTCTGGCTTGATAGTCAAATTGACCAGATCATAAAAGCTGACGATGCATCACGGTATGCGTACGTGGTTCAGCGTTTCAATGATTCGCCAGACTATTTCGTGAGTGGCCCGGACCTAACCCCTGCGAAGCAAATTAGTAACACTAATCCCTTCCAGAAAAACTATGCTTGGGGACATTCAGAACTTGTGGACTATCGGCACCCAACTGGCCAACGTCTCCAAGGTGCATTGTTCTATCCACCCAACTACGATCCGAGTAAACAGTATCCGATGCTCGTGTATGTTTACGAGCTGCGCTCACAAATGGTCCATCGATATGTATCACCATCGGAACGGCGACCATACAACACCAGCGTCTTCACTAGTCAGGACTACCTCGTGTTGCAACCCGATATTGTTTATTCGGACCGAGATCCGGGAGTCTCAGCTACCGAGTGTGTCGAAGCTGCGGTGGCAGCAGTGCTGCAGATGGGCATTGCGGACCCGAATCGAATTGGACTTGTAGGACACTCTTGGGGTGGGTACGAAACCGCGTTTATTCCAACTCAGACCAACACATTCGCAGCTGCCGTGGCAGGAGCCCCTCTTACCAATTTTTTCAGTATGTTTGGCACCATTCACTGGAACCAAGGGATGCCTGAGTCGTCACATTTCGAAACGGGTCAAGCGCGAATGGACGTGCCTTATTGGCAAGACATGGACGCCTATATTCGAAACTCGCCCGTGCTGTTCATTGAGGATCTCAACACACCAATGTTGGTAGCGTTCGGTAACAAGGATGGCACGGTCGACTGGCATCAGGGTATCGAGCTGTACAACTACGCTCGCCGGGCCGGTAAGGACCTAGTGATGCTGGTGTACGACGACGAAAATCATAGCCTCCGAAAGAAGCCCAACCAGCTCGACTATCATCACCGGGTGCTGGATTGGTTTAATCACTTTCTTAAAGGTGAGAATGCACCAAATTGGATTACGGACGGCGTGAGCGTACTAGCTCGCGAACAACAGTTGCAATAGCAACGAGAAACTGTTCAGTAGGATTTTAGGTCTTTTACAGACGGCGCCCCTCTAAATACCGGCGTCCATTTTCCATAAGATCCGTGAAGCTTACCTCATCGCCACTCTGCACAATGGCACGGAGACGCTCGACGGCGTTCAGTAAGGCCGTCAATGACTCAGTGCCGTACTCATTGAGCGATTGAATCTCAAAATAGAGCTTTGGACTGTCGTGTACGACTCGATTTGAAACCCTAAGCTGTTCATCAAACGTCGTACTGGACAAATCGACAAGCTTAGGCGCCGCTTCTCCACTCATAGCCAACGCTTCGAGAAACGCGATATTAAGAGCATGAGACAACCCGATCACCCATGCGATGAGTCGATCATGGCCGTCGAGGTCCATATGGGCCTGAACGATCATCGTCGAAGAAAACAACTCCTCCGCGGCTCTATTTGCCTCGGGTACGCCAACATCAACAAAAATAACATGTCGACCAGATAATAGTTCTGTATCAGGACCAAACATTGGGTGTAGAGAAGTTACCCGCGCTCCGGCTTGGACGAGCGCCCGAAGACCAGGCTGAACAGGTCCCTTCAAGGAACCGATGTCAAAAATCACACCAGGAAACGAACGTTCGGCTAATTCCAGAAGAATGTCATTGGCGGCGCCTAAAGGCGCTGCCACGACAATGTAGTCATGCGAGAGCTCAGCCTCACGCCAATCGGAATAATGATGACAGCCCTCCACGCCACCAGCGGGATCAGCCACCTCAACTTCAAACGCCTGTGTCAGTAAGAAGCGAACGAACCACTGTCCCATTCGTCCTCTTCCACCTATCACCAATACACGTCGTCCACCACCTTCGCCATGGGCAGCAACATGGTCCTTTTCTTGAATGGTCAACGACGATCGAATGAGAGCCTGCATGATCTCCTCGGCCAATTCAGGTGAGAAGCGACATTCATCAGCAATGGCCCGTGCCCGATCGATGACTTCCTTCTCCTGCTCATAGTCGCGTGTGGGAAGTCCAGCTTCCCTTTTAGCGGAGCCGATGGCTTTTGACAATCGTTGTCGCTCAGCAACTAATTCTAGAATCCGACGGTCCACATCGGCGAATTCCCGTCTTAACTCATCCAACATGATTGATATCCGTTATCAAACTTTGCGTGACACAGCATGACCATCCCAGTGTCACTAATTGCAATACGCACATAACAACGTGAATCGTGAGGGACACCAGATAAACTGATTTCACTTGGTATAATTATCGTCTGATGGGACTCCGATCGCTGCAACTCTATCTACGCAACCATCATCTGCCCTGCATACTCATGGTAGCACTGCTCGTACTGATCCCGAAGTTCCTCAATGGACAGTCCAACAACGTTGTTTTGGATGGCGTGGCACTTGTACGGATCAGTGAAACTGGCTCGAATCGAATCGTCGAAAACCTAGAGGAAGAGGTGGAAGAGGTCACATCGGTCGTACGTAAAATTGGTAACCGCTATCTTTGGGCCACACGTGATAACACTGAGCTTCGACGATACGACCATGGTACGTTTATTACGTATGTCGCCGAAGATGGGTCTGGATATATTCGTGTGTTTGACCAGGACATGCGAACGATGTTTGACGGACTAAACGAGTTGGATGGTGCTTTCGATTATTTAGAACATTTCCCACTCGGACTTACAACAGTGACGTACTACGGTAGACTGCGAAAGGCTCCATGAACCTTATCAGTTGAAGAGGCACTTCAAAATCAGCTAATCTGGAACAATAAGAGTCAACGTGAGGCATCGACGGCGATCGTTTTCGGAGACATAGCGATGACATACCAGAAAATCCTTGTGATTATTACCTTATTTGTAACTTTTGCCGTGCTGCCGGCTGAGAGTCAGGACCAGCAGTCAATCCAGAACGGAATTTATTCAGCTGCACAAGCCAACCAAGGAAGCAAGCTCTTTGCGAGCGTGTGCTCAGAGTGTCATCAGGAGGACGAATTTTCGAGCGCTGGCTATCTGGACAGTTGGACAGGAGCGCCAGTCGCTGAATTCATGGATCTTATCCAGATGACAATGCCGGAAGACAATCCCGGGAGTCTGCGCAATGCTGAGTATGCGGCAATCCTTGCCTACTTCTTTGAACTGAACGGCATTCCTATGGGCGACACGGAGATGGACTCTGACATTGCCGCCCTTGAGGATGTTGTCATCGAAGGACCGTATGTCGAAGGTGGCCGGTAAACAAGTGGCACACAACTCGTCACACGTTTAGCACAACTTTACCAACGGTACGTCGACCTTCTAAGGCGCGATGCGCCTCGGCTGCATCAGCTAACGGAAATCGGTTACCAATTCGGACTTCTAGTTTTTTCGAAGCGACCAACTCCAGCACCGTGTGAGCTCTAAGCTCAAGTTCGGCACGATCCCGAATGTAGTGAACCAATGAGGGACGCGTCACAAACAAAGAACCGAGCGGATTGAGTTGGCCCAAGTCAAATGGTGATACCGGCCCGCTCGACTGCCCGAACAGCGCCAACAGGCCTCGCGGACGAAGGGATTGTAGACTGCCATCGAAAGTACTCTGCCCCACCGAGTCGTACACGACGTCAACGCCTCGACCATTGGTCAGTTTCTGCACTTCGTCAGTGAAGTCAGCCGTAGTGTAATTGATGACCTTGTCAGCACCGGCTTCTTGAGCCAACGCTGCCTTTTCTTCGGTTGAGCAGGTTCCAAATACGGTCGCACCAGCCTGCTTTAACATTTGAATAAGTAATAAGCCGACGCCACCAGCTGCAGCGTGGACTAAAGCCGTGTCACCAACACGGGTCGTACGGGTTCCGTGAACCAGATAGTGTGCGGTCATGCCTTGCAGCATGACAGCCGCTGCTTGCTCTTCCGATACACCGTGTGGGATCTTAATGATCTGGCTTTCCGGAATTAACACGGCATCGGCATAAGCGCCAGGGACCATCGCCCAACACACTCGGTCTCCAACCTGCAGACCACTCACATTAGGCCCGACGACGTCAACAACGCCAGCACCCTCACGACCCAGAACGAATGGCAAAGGGGCCGGATACAAACCCGTCCGAAAATAAACGTCAATAAAATTGACGCCAGCGGCCACCACGCGAACCCGGACCTGCCCACTTGCTGGTGGGCCCGGATCATGCTCCTCCAGTTTCAACACTGCAGCACTACCAGTTTCTCGTACTACGATCGCTTGTGACATGCGCCTCCCACCTGCAAAAAGTAGGCCTCACTCTTGAACAGTCTCAGGATACTTTAGCGACCACCGAACTGAAAAACTCCCGAGTTCGCTTAGCGACCAAAATTTCCTCGCCGTCATTCATACATCGCGTCTGGATGGACTGACCAGTTATGGCAATCCGCGGGTCACCGTTCTTGAGTCCCTCACGAACCTCTACTGCGGACAATGGCACGGTGTTTTCGTCCCAAGTTAAATTCACCCGTGGTTTACCACGGTCATCTTGTGGGACATCAGCCATAAGACCTGGTATGCCTTGGAGTTCGTTAGCGATGTACTCAGCCTTGCGTCGCCACTCGGCGTACACTCGATCGTGATCTAATCCAACGTAGCGGTCGAGAGCCACAAGAAAACCCATAATTTCTTCCTTCCCAACCTTCATACCGCGTCCCAAGTTCGCATTCGGTGCCGAGTGTAATGTCGCCGCTTCGATCAGATCTCGCCGCCCAGCGAGGATTCCAGTCGACTGTGGCCCCTGAATTCCCTTCCCTCCACTAATGACAACCAAGTCCGCGCCGGCGTCCACCCAACGAGTCAAGGTGTTTGTAGGTGGTAATTCGGATGCGGCATCCACAATCACCGGTACGCCAGCTCGGCGTCCGAACTCTAGTAATTCATGAACTTTCATAGCCTTGGGATCATCTTCGGTTTGATAGTCAAGGCGCGCAAGACCAGAAATCATCGCCGTATTCGAGTTAATCGCATTGGCAAACTGTTCCCGCGTCTCAACGTTAATCATCGTCATGCCTGCAGCACGATATGCCCGATCGTAACCAAACCTTCCCGATGTCTGAGTCAAACACTCACGTTTAGACCACGTGGGGTGTGGTAGGGCGTCAATCTTAGCTTCGTCGTTACCGGTTAAACAGGCCGCTGCGCCAAGAATCATGGCCGAAAATGAACCACTGGTAACTAACGCAGCCTCAGCACCAAGCACTTCAGCCAGACGCACACCAGCGGCTCGTGTCAGTTCGTGCATATCAATAAAATGCTTGTTGGCCTCGGTCATCGCTTGCATTACTTCGGATGGCATGCGAGATCCACCGAGATAGGTGATGTGATCCATCGCAGGTAGGTGAGGTTTAAGACCAAGCATCCGCGTGTAAATGTTATCGTCAAGAGCCTGTTTGACTACGACAGCCGCTTCAGCACCACTCGTGCCACCTGACACTGTTGCAGCTCGGGTTGCGCAACCACTCGCTAAGGCTCCGAAGAAACCTAACCCAAAAAATTGCCGGCGATTCAACTGATTTCCAATGTTCGACACCTGTTTTCCAGATTCACGCATGGGAAACTCTCCAAGGAATTATTGATGACAAAACGTCAGCCTTCTGACTCCAGCACCTTACCACGCGTGACGAAACAACAGCGATTATTTCAATAACCGCATCTGTGGTTGAACTAATCCATCTGTCGTTATTCGACAAGGCATGACAAGATGTACCTATTCACTCAAGGAGTGTGACATGAATACTGCTTTTATTTGGATGTTTGCAGGTGCCACGGTTTTAATTTCCATGATTACACTGTCTGGTGCTCAAGACCGTATCCGAACACGAGACCTCGGTGTCGAACCTGGTGTATTCCAACCAGGTCCACTGAACGCGATCTCTGACGTAGCAGGCGTCCGTGTTGGGCACACGACTATCATTCAGGGAGACAACATTCGGACAGGAGTCACCGCCATCGTTCCACACGATGGAAACCTCTTTCAGGATAAAGTCGCTGGCGCAGTCTATGTCGGTAACGCATTCGGCAAATTAGCTGGTTCAACTCAGGTTGATGAACTAGGCACTATCGAAACTCCAATCATCTTGACGAATACACTAAGTGTTGGCACCGCAGTTGAAGCGACGGTGGCCTACATGCTACGCCTTGATGGCAACGAGGACGTGCGATCGGTCAACGCCCTTGTTGGCGAAACTAACGACGGGGGTTTGAATGACATTCGTGGACAACATGTAAAACCGCATCATATCTGGGAAGCCATCGACACCTCCTCCGGTGGAGCTATTAGTGAAGGCTCGGTGGGCGCTGGCACCGGCACGCGCGCATTCGGATGGAAAGGGGGTATCGGCACTTCATCTCGACAACTCCCCGACCGATTTGGTGGCTATACGGTGGGTGTGCTCGTACAAAGCAACTACGGCGGTGTCCTTACAATTGACGGTGTTCCA
The DNA here is from genome assembly GCA_964569695.1 of uncultured Woeseiaceae bacterium. Taxonomy (GTDB): domain Bacteria; phylum Acidobacteriota; class Vicinamibacteria; order Vicinamibacterales; family UBA823; genus UBA8106. Next base: position 95,044 of record CAZMUA010000008.1, on the reverse strand, counting down.
ATTGGAAAAGAACTCCAGCGCTATTCATATGCACCCTCTGTGGCTGATAAGGGCAACAACAGCGGTTCTGCCTCTTTCGACAATCTAGGTGATGGCTCCTGCATGCTCGTTGTAGCTACTGATGCGCCAGTTGATGCAAGAGACCTTAAGAGAATCGCCACACGAGCAGTGTTTGGCTTGGCCCGAACTGGTTCCTCTTATAGCAATGGCAGTGGGGATTTCGCAATTGCATTTTCGACTTCACAGGAGATGCGTTCCACATTTGGAGACAGAAGTCCGCGAAAGCGATCGGTTTTGCAACCAGATGGAGTATCGCCCTTGTTTCAAGCGACGCTCGAGGCAACAGAGGAAGCCGTCTACAATTCGATGCTACAAGCCACGACTATCACCGGCAACGGGCGAACCGCTGAGGCCTTACCAATTGAACAGGTGCGGAGAATTCTTGAACAATACGGCCGTGGTCAATAGGTCAAACCTCTAGAGCCTGAAATAGCCGGCCATGGAGAGAAATCAGCCTTGTTTTACTCGCTACTAAGGCACTTACCGGCTAAATCACCACCAATAGCAACTAAGGAGACGCCCAGTAAATTTTGTGGAATCAAAGGCCGGCACTAACCTATACGAGCCTAGCTGGATCTCCATAACGTTGAGCTTTTACGATAATGGCCCTATAATCCTAATCCACTGAGGAGGGGCATTTAATAGGGAGGAAGTCATGAATCGCCTGAGTTTTATTTGGGGAATTGCACTAGTGAGCCTGACGCTGTCAGCTCTGGGATGTGGCGGGGGATCGAGTAATGGGGACGAGTCGACCCTGTCGGAAACCACTGCAGAAGAAGCTGCTGTAGAAGCTGCGGAAGCTGCTAGCGAAGCTGCGGAAACTGCTGGCGAAGCTGCGGAAACTGCTGGCGAAGCTGCGGAAGCTCCAGCGGAATCCGAACGACCTAGATTCGTTGCACCAATTAGAGGAATCGCCGAGGTGGCCTATCTCGCACCTGATACCGAAGTCATCGATGGTGAGGTCGTCACAAGGATTCGAATGCAGAACCGAGCAACAGGCGCTATCGCAGGTTTGAAAGTCGATGAGTACTGGTATGACGCCAACGGCAATCCGGTCGGGGGCGACTCATTTCGAGTGCGCCAACCATTACTGGTTGGCGAAACCACGACGGTTGAATTGCGGATACCGCGCAGTTCGCGGATGAATCGTAATAGTTTCCAGTTTAGTCATGCAAACGGCGAAATCGAAGCGACTCTAGTCGACGAGCTTCCCGACCCTGCTGAAGAAGAGGCTGAAGAGGCAGAATCTGAAAGCTAGTATTCGTCGTTTGACAAAGTTACCAAGCCATTCGGATCACACGGATTGAGAGGCTGATTTAAGGACCTCTCAGTCCGTTGTTATCTGCTCCGCTGGACTAGACACTGGACGAAATATTAGCTCATTGACTGCTGGAAGCAGCCTGAGGGTTCAGCACTACGAACTTCGATTCTCGAAACACGGGTGAACCTGGAGCCAGTCGAGAAATGGCCTCTGTCCGTAATACATACAAGCCGTATGGAAACTCGGCCGTGGCAATTTTTGCAACGTGACCATATCCACCCCGTGAACCTTGCAATTCCGTGTGCGAGCGTGTATCCACAGTGCTAAATACAACTCTCTCCTCACTATCGAGGACTGTGGTCGTAATATCAACCGAGTGCGGTCTTTTTAGTTCGTTATCGTACACATCAACATAAAGATAAAGCTCATCGCCACGGAGAAATTCCCGCTGGGTCGTCGGCATCGCGGGAAGCACATCCTCGAACGTTGGATCAAGTTTCGCACTTGGGGTTCGACTTGCCACCGCAGATGTAATGGCAAGGCCACTCATTTGTATTGCATCCTCAGAGAAATCTGGAATATCGAGATAACGGTGCACGCTACCGACTGCACCTCCACCACTTTCCCGAGACGCCACGAGAACCTGATACCGACCAGGTTCTAGATCAACTCGTGAAAGGACTTTAAGTCCATAACGTGAAATCACCTCGTGGGTTTCAGGAGGCAGATCCAGTTCCAGGGTTTGACTTTCTCCTCCCCTGATTTTGCCCGCCGAATCTAACACAGTCACTGATAGTTCAACCGTGTCGACGAAATTGCCATCTCGTTCAATAAAGGTCAAACCCGCCGGATCAATTTCAACGATCACCGAGAGCGAAACATTCTCTCCATCCCCAAGATATGGTAGGGCCGCAACACTTAAACCGAGCCCGCTGACTGGCAGTGGACTAGTCATCACTTCACGCAATTCTTTCGACGTGTTTCGACCAGCCTCTACCAAATTGAACTCTTCCGCTTTCCCACTCGGTGCCAAGTACTCCTTTCTTGAACGCACTGTAACGCCTGGTCGGCTGACAAGGACGTCAATCGTGCGCGACTTGCCATCACGACGTTCATTCGTAGGATAGTACCCAAGAACGTAGTAGGAGCTGTTATCACGAATAATCTCAGCGAAGGCACTGGACAGGTCGTTAGAATTGATAAAAGCCATCCCTCCAGTCTCATCTGCAAGAACCCGCAAACTATCCTGGGCAAGTCGTAGATCGTCGCGAAGGGAGTCGCTTCTAAGACCTGTTGCGGTGCCTGAAAAGCGATCATCAGGAATCACTCCAAACACCTCAATTTGATCGCTGCCAACCGTCGCTAATCCTCTCGGGTCAACTGTGTACAGCGAAACATTCGTTTGCGTTGCCATCGCAATCGTCCGGCGCACTTCATTCTGCACCGTTAACGCTAGCGGCTGGTTAACATCGTAAATATCGTAATCGATACCCTGGCTGAAAAAGATGACAGCCTTCCGCCGGCCGCGTACGCCACCAAGCCATTGCGAGAGGGTTCGTAATGTCGCATATGTTGACCGAGCATTGTCGCTCCGTTCAAAACCCAATTCGTCTCCAATTGGTTCAAAATCAGGTCGTTCACTAAGCCGTCGATAGTAAGTATCGCTGCGTGTCAACACGCTCGATCGCGCAGCACGTCCTGCAAACCTGTCAACTGCCTCCAAGAGCAGGCGCTGGTTTCCAGTGAAACCCTGAGCCGCATCCGTACGCCCACTGGTGAAAATTACAGAGACCAGATCATTCGCGCCTAGATACTGTTCGATAAATTCGGTAGCAGCTCGTTTAACGTACGACGTTTGTAATGGTGTCGTGTGTAAATCATCAAGCGCCAAAACAAAAACACGGCCATCAAAAGGCCTGCGATTGGTGCTGACGTCCTCTTCAATTTGACGATTAGAAAACAGTAAGCGCGTGGGCCGTTCGACGGGAATACGAATTCTGGAAAACGCTGTCACCTCTTGGCTCTCACCATCTTCTAAGACCTCAAAATCATCAACCTTGAGATCATCAACGAAGTCTCCATTCTCGTCGGTGACAACCGCATCGACCTCAACATAGTTAACTTCAAGGCGAAACGTAACTGGCGGCTGTTGCGCGCCCGGATCGGGCATGGTTTGCTGAGCTAAGGCCAGCCCAGCTTCAAATAGAAACACTGTGCAAAGAATTATCAATATTCTAGATATGGTCAACATGAGCAAACTCCATATACCAAAACGATGACTAACTCTCAAAAATACACCAACTGCTGAAACAACATGGCACGTCGCGAAAGCTAATGTCTACCCCCATTATAGAACTTCAGTGACGAAGTTCACCTACACCTATATCAGACCTTCCGATCGGTAAATTGGTCGAGCTAAATCATAAAAAAATGGCACTGAGGATTTTTTTAAGAAAAGTACGAACTACTTATCAATTAGCGGAGTCATATCTACTGATAGGCGCTACTATACTGGATACTATGCAGTTGGACATTCAAGCAATTCAAGCTGCCTTGCGCGCAGATCATCTAGATGGTTGGCTTCTGTACGATTTCAATGGATCGAATCCGATCGCTCAACGCTTAGCTGGACTGAGTAGTAAGAATATACTCGCGAGTCGACGATGGTACTACCTAATTCCTGCTACAGGCCAGCCACGTGGCCTTTTGCACGCGATAGAACGCCACACACTTGATGCCTTGCCGGGAAAGAAATTTATCTATCTAGAACGAGAAACCCTTGAAAACCAACTCAAGAGTTTACTGGGGAGTTGTAGTCACATCGCAATGGAATACTCGCCAGAATGCGCGATCCCCTATATTTCACGGGTTGATGCCGGCACCATTGAACTCCTACGACGACTGGGAATCAACATCTCCTCATCAGGCGACTTAGTGCAACGTTTTGAAGCCAGCTGGGACGCTAAGATGCTGACGCAGCATCAAACAGCCTCCGAGCGCTTATACCAGATCAAAGATCGGACTTTTGAGACAATACGGAAAGCCATTCGAGATGGCCATGAACCGAACGAATATGAAATCCAACAACAAATGGTAAGCTGGTTCAAGGAAGATGGATTAATCAGTGATTCAGCTCCAGTCGTGGCGACACAGGAGCACTCAGCGAGCCCACACTATATGCCATCAGCCACTTCATCTCGAGCTATCTGTCGAGACCAAGTTGTTTTACTCGATCTCTGGGGTAAACTTGATGAACCTGGTGCGGTCTTCGCTGATATCACTTGGGTAGGTTATGTTGGAGCACAACCCCCAGATGAAGTTTGCCAAGCCTTCGAGGCTATCAGACTCGCACGTGATGAAGCAGTAAGTACTGTACAATCGGCAGTTCGGAAGGGTCGCGATCTACGCGGATGGGAAGTTGATCAAATCGCCCGTCGTGCCATTGACCGTGCTGGTTACGGTGACCAAATTCTCCATCGAACTGGTCATAGCCTAGGTGAAGAAGTTCATGGAAATGGCGTCCACCTAGATGATTACGAAACTCGCGATGAGCGCCGGATCTTACCTGGAACGGGCTTTACAATAGAACCGGGGATCTACTTTGAATCATTCGGCGTACGGACCGAAATCAATATGTACGTTAGTGCGAACGACGCAACAGTCACTGGGCCACTTCAGACAGCGGTTGTGGCACTCGCGGAGTAAGAAACTGTAAGAGCATAGAAGTGTGGTCCTGACCCCAAGCGGGAGGAAACAGATGTCAGCGCGAAAAACAACTTTTTATTCCATGGTGTTAGTTGGAGTGGTATCGATGGCTATCGGTATGGTCATCACATCCCGACTCGACTTGTCGTCATCATCATCGGCGCAAACGTCCTCTGCCCCATCGATGAACAGTGACCCGATTGTTGGCACCATCAATGCCAATACATTTCGTGAAATCGCCAAAGCACAAACACCGATGGTTGTTAATATTCGCACTGAATCGAGAAGAAGCCCTCAGGAATCAACAGATTTTTTTGGCGGAGACGATCTCCTGCGTCGATTCTTTGGCACTCCAGAACAACGTCCGCAACCTGAAGAAGAGGTCACGGAAGGAGCTGGTACCGGCTTCTTAATTGATGATGAAGGTTTCATTCTGACAAACAACCACGTTGTTGAAGATGCAACAAAAATTCAGGTGGGATTCTTTGAAGGTGAAGCAGGTGAATTTTACGAGGCGGAAGTTATTGGCCGCGATCAATTAAGCGATAGCGCGCTAATCAAATTGATTGAACTCCCTGACCGCGATCTACCGGTCGCAACATTCGGGGACTCTGATCAAATGGAACCAGGTGATTGGGTTATGGCAATTGGGAATCCATTTAACTTGGCGCACACCGTTACCGTCGGCGTTATAAGTGCGATCGGACGACCGTTCCCGGTGGCAGAAGGTCGAAGTCAGGATGTGTTACAGACAGATGCGGCCATTAATCCAGGTAACTCAGGTGGCCCACTCCTTAATGTACGTGGTGAAGTCGTCGGAATTAACACAGCAATCGTATCCAACCGAGCGAGTAATCTTGGCATTGGATTCGCGATCCCAATTAATGTTGTCCGCGAGTTGTTACCAGAATTACGGGAAGGAAAGGTAACGAGAGGGCGGATCGGCATTCAAATCACCGGAGTCCAAGAAGAAGCCGTTGACGCTTTTGGGTTGTCCAACCGTCGTGGTGCTGTTGTCTCAAGCGTCGAGCCCGGTGGTCCGGCATCCCGTGGAGGCCTCCAACCTGGTGACGTAATCGTTGAATTCAACGGTGAAACAGTTGAAGACACGAGCGATCTACAAAATAAAGTGGTCATGACGCCACCCGATACAACGGTACCGGTAACTATCGTACGTGACCGGGAACGCACGACATTAGAGATCACTATTGCAGAACTGGATCTGGAAAACGAAGGACAAAACCGTAGCGCACGCACCGAAGACCTGGACACAGGCTTTGGTATGACATTGACCGATCTCACTGGACAATTGTCTCGCCGCTTACGAGCACCATCTGACATGAGTGGCGCAGTGGTGAGCGCTCTCCAAAACCGGGGTGCAGCCGCTCGTGGCGGAATTCAGCGCGGTGACATTATTCTTCAAATTAACCGCACGGAAATCACACAAGCAACTGAGGCAACTAGCATGTTGCGCGAAGTTGAATCAGGACAGACTGCACTATTCCTAGTGTGGCGGAATGGAGCGGAGGTGTTCCTCCAAGTCACCAAGGAGTAACCGGCTTACTCGTGTCCATGCTCCTCCGCGATCTAATCATTGCGCAGATCCGCACAGAAGGCCCGCTGACCTTTGCGGAGTACATGGAAGCCGCACTCTATCACCAAACCGGTGGCTATTATGCTCGCAACGAACAACGCTCTGGTCGCACAGGGGATTTTTATACCAGTGTAGACGTTGGACCACTGTTTGGTGAATTGATTGCGGTGCAGCTAGCTGAAATGTGGCAGCTGATCACTTCAGTAACAAACACTGACGGGTTTGATCTGGTTGAAGTCGGAGCTGGTAACGCTCGCCTCGCTCATGACATCCTCGATGCTGCAGCCACAATGGAGTCCGAATTTTACGATTCCATTCAATTGCATCTTATTGAGCGGAGTTCTGAAGCACGAGCTAAACACGAAAAGAACCTGAGTCAACATGCAAGAAAATTGGTGACAAGTAGTGATACGTTGCCAAATGTTTCTCAAGGCGTCATCTTTGCTAATGAACTGCTCGATGCCTTCCCCACCCATCGCGTCACCATGACTTTTAAAGGACTCAGAGAAACCTATGTCGACGTAGAGAAGGGCAAACTGATTGAACGTCTCGGTCCACTATCAACGCCAGCCCTAGACGATTACTTCCAACGTCTGGGAACACAGTTGCCACTGCATGGACAAGCCGAAGTAAATTTACATGCCCTTGATTGGATCCGGAATGCGGCATCACTCCTAAAGCATGGATTTATCATTCTCATCGATTACGGTAAGTTGGCCCAAGAATTGTTCGCCACCGAAAGTGTTAACGGTACTTTTACTGCGCAACAACAACATCTCACCATCCTACCGGCCGCGTCTAAAAATGAAAGCTCCGCATCTCAATCCGACTGGCTCAATGAGCCTGGAGAATGGGATCTCACAAGCCATATCGATTTGACGTCGATTAGAACCGTCGCAGAAGAAACAAATTTAAGCACACTTGGACTACTCGATCAGACATATTTTCTTCTCGGTCTTGGTGCGGTAGAACATCTGCAGCAAGAGGTCGATGAAAGAGTGAGTCTCAAGCGTCGTCTTGCTGCTCGTACCCTTCTGATGCCGGGTGGACTGGGCAGCACACACAAAGTTCTACTCTTCGGTAAGCAGGTTGGCTCACCTTCGCTCCAAGGATGCTCGTATCAAACACGACTGACTTAATTTGCCGAAATGTTGGAAGAACCGTTTTTGGGGACCAACCCTACTAAACGTTCTGACTAGTTCATCCTGCGACTAGCGAGGTAGCGTGGCAGATACCAACCAATCTCGCTATAATTCAAGAGTCTAGAATCAACCACACAAGAACCGTGTCCACGTCACTAGAACGCGAGATCAAGTTGCGTTTTGCGTCACCAATAGAAGCCAAGTCACTAATCCTGTCAATTGGCGCGACACCTGTGCGGCCGCGTCGATTACAACGTGATCACGTCCTAGATACATCGAAACAGACATTGCATCAAGATTGCTCGGTGTTGCGCGTTCGAATCGAACCACGTGAAAGCCGATTAACCTTCAAGGGACCGCCGCAATCATCTACCATGAAGCTTCGTGAAGAAATAGAGCTTACTGTGGAAAATGGCTCAGCCTTGCTGTGCGTGCTCGAACGAGTGGGGTTTCATGTTGCATTTCGATACGAGAAGTATCGAGAAGAATTTAATTGGAAGGATGTAATAATTGCGCTAGATGAGACGCCAATAGGAACATTTGTCGAATTAGAAGGAACAGAAAACAGTATCCATATGGCTGCTGACCGATTAGACCGTTCTCCTTCTGATTATGTCACCAAGTCGTACCATGCTTTGTTTATTGAACATTGTGAGTCTAGCCATCTTGAAGATACTCATATGTTGTTCGGCAACCTAAAGTGATTAATGTAACAGTGGATCGTGCACTCATTTTGACGGCTGGTATTGGGACTCGGCTGCGCCCACTCACTTACGTCCGTGCCAAGCCAGCTGTCCCAGTTGCAGGTACGCCATTTATTCGACACGTATTGGCATGGTTAGCACACCAGGGGATACAAAACGTTTATCTAAACTTACACTACCTTCCAGAAACCATCACCGCCGTTGTTGGAGACGGACGCGATCTGGGAATGCACGTACGATATCTCTGGGAACCAAAGATTCTTGGTTCAGCTGGCGGACCACGCGCGGCGCTGCCGCTGCTCGGTAGCGGAAGCTTCCTTATAGTAAATGGCGACACGTTAACTAACGTTAATGTGCAAGAACTAATGACGACCCATCGACAGCGACAAGCCAGCGTTACCCTAGCAGTCATGCCGAACCCAAACCCGCAACGTTACGGTGGAGTCGTGACAGACCACGATGGATGGGTTCAACGCTTCGTTCCAGCAGGAGACCCGACACCGTCGTATCATTTCGTTGGTGTACAAATGGTAGAACCTGCCGTTTTTGAAACACTACCAATTGGGGAGCCGGCTTCTACTATCGGTGGGATCTATTCAACGCTCGCCTCAAGAAACACTCACGCTATTCAGGTTCATATGATCACAGAGCAATTTCTCGATATTGGCACTCCTAAAGATTATCTAGAGGTATCCCTTGCGTTAGCCAAAGATAAGGAACCGCTACTGCATGGGATTGGAACTAAGATCGGGCAGGACACACAAGTTCTCAGAACTGCCCTTTGGGATAACGTACATGTCGGTGCTAGGTGTTCGCTCGACCATTGTGTCGTTACCGATGGTGTGAGAGTGCCAGACGGTTCAGACTTTCGCAATGTAGTCCTTACAGACAACACGGAGCGTCGCCAAGAACCGTTTGAGAAAAAGATCGGTAATCTGCTCGTCACACCGCTTTCGCATAACGATGCCGAAGACAGAATTAAGTCATGATATTCGAGAATTCTCCTCAAAGTGAGATACCGGATTGGCACGAACGAGTGCACCATTTTCTTGATCGAAGCGACTTAGCCGCTGAATCAGACGACTTTGTCCCGTTGACCGGTGACGCTTCTAATCGACGGTATGTTCGAGTTTTTCCAAAGGCGACCAACTCCTTCGTTCTAGCTGTATACGAGCAGCGTTTTGACTATGAAAAATTACCTTTTGTAATCGTCAGTAAACTCCTTCGCCAACTCTCCTTACCAGTTCCAGAAATTCTTGAACACGTAGAAGGACTCGGCATTCTGGCACTTGAAGACCTCGGTGACGTGACACTGCAAGCGCATGTGGGCACAGGTCCCGCAACCGATCATGAAGCACTCTATGGGGAAGCAATCGACCATATAGTCACTTTGCAACAACATCGACCGTCAAAATACACGTCGACATTATTGCCGTTCACTGTGACATTTGATGCCAAGAAGTTTCTTTGGGAACTAAACTACTTTCTAAAGTACTTTATTGGTGCTTATCGAGGGATCCAACTTCCTCCGTCCCACCATGAAATGGTGAACCTTGAATTTATCAAGCTTTCTGAAGAGCTGGCCGAGGAACCTCGTGTTCTATGCCATCGAGATTTTCACAGTCGCAACTTAATGCTTCATCAGAACCAGCTCTATGTGATTGATTTCCAAGATGCCAGAATGGGTCCCGCAACCTATGATCTTAGTTCTCTGCTACGTGATTCGTACGTAGATATTTCAGAGGACACGGTCAATAGATTGATTGGACGTTACATAGAGAAAATGCAAATAAGGGAAGACCTGTCTGAATTTCGATGTAAATTCGATACGATGGCGTTGCAAAGAAACTTAAAGGCTCTTGGGACATTCGGCTATCAGACTGCAGCTCGACGTAATCCTGTCTATATTCAGTACATTCCACGCACCATACGTTACGTCCGAGACACGCTACTTCATTATTCGAAATTCTCTCGCCTTCATGACGTGCTCTCCACTTGTATGTCTGACCTAAAATAGAACCATGATCACCTATATCGAAAATTTGGCTCAGCACCAAGGGGAAACGGTACTCGTGCATGGTTGGTTACATAACCGCCGTTCAAGTGGAAAGATTCATTTTCTGACGGTGCGTGATGGCTCAGGATTTATACAAGCAGTGATGTCAAAATCTGTAGTGGGAGACGAAGCGTTCGAACGAGCTGACCATTTAGGTCAAGAAAGCTCAATAATACTCAAAGGTTCGGTTAGAGCTGACCAGCGCGCACCTGGAGGCTACGAACTCGATGTGTCTAATTTAGAAGTCGTTGGAGAATCGCATGATTACCCAATCACTCCAAAAGAACACGGCGTGGACTACCTTCTGGACCGTCGCCACCTCTGGATTAGAACTCAGCGACAACAAGCGACACTACGCATACGACATACAGTTGTGAATGCTATTAGAGACTTCTTGAATAATCGTGGATTCACACTGGCTGATACACCAATTTTTACGCCAGCATCATGTGAGGGAACCACAACACTCTTTCCGGTTCAATACTTTGAGGACACCACTGCATATCTTACGCAAAGCGGTCAACTCTACAACGAGGCAAACATTATGGCACTCGGCCGTGTCTACTGCTTCGGTCCAACATTTCGAGCGGAAAAATCAAAAACCAGGCGCCACTTAACTGAATTCTGGATGGTGGAACCTGAAATGGCTTTTGCAACGCTTGACGATGCAATAGGGTTAGCCGAAGAGCTAGTTGCTTCTGTCGTAAGTTGCGTACTTGAAACTAGGCTTCAAGAACTCACTATCCTTGAGAGAGACACAACTGCATTGTCCAAGGTGAGCCTGCCTTTTCCTCGTATCACATACGACGAAGCAATAGAGATTCTTATTGAGCAAGGTCAGTCAACGACTTGGGGAGATGACTTTGGTGGTACCGACGAAACAATCTTAGCAAAACAGTACGATCGACCAGTTATCATTCACCGTTACCCCGCGAGCGTAAAACCTTTTTATATGAAGGGAGATCCCGAGCAGCCTAAGTTGTCTCTCTCCATGGATGTTTTGGCACCAGAAGGGTACGGTGAAATCATTGGTGGTGGTCAGCGGCTTGACGACTACGATGAGCTACTCTCCCAGCTACATAAACATAAACTTCCTGAAGAAGCATTCAAGTGGTATTTAGATCTGCGACGTTACGGAACAGTCCCACACTCTGGCTTCGGAATGGGAATTGAACGGGTTGTGGCATGGCTCTGCGGACTAGACCACTTGCGTGAAGCGATTCCCTACCCTCGAATGCTATACCGGATGTATCCATGATGACCAAACCATTCAAGAAAATAGGGACGCTCGTATGAAGATTGGATTTTTGTCGCTCGGCTGTCCAAAGAACCTTGTCGACAGTGAAGTGATGCTGGGGCTGGTCCAAAACGAAGGACACGAAATCACTGCTGATCCAACGCTAGCTGACACCATCATCGTAAATACATGCGCATTTATCGATGATGCAAAAGAAGAATCCATCGAAGCAATCCTGGCAATGGCACAACATAAGGATACCGGCTCTTGCCAACGTCTGATCGTCACTGGCTGCCTAGCTGAGCGATACCGAGAAGAACTTCGTCGTGAGGTCCCGGAAATCGATGCCGTGCTAGGAACTAACGAAGTAGACCTGATTACTCAAGCTTTGAACCCTAAGGGACAACAGACATCAAGCGAAGGTGCAACCTTCTACCGAAACCGTCCCAGAACTAATGGGATATCGGCTCGAACTTCTTCTCCTTCTCGGCCAACCTATATCTATGACGCAACCACACCGAGACTGCAGACCACTCCCTCCCATTTAACTTATGTAAAAATCGCGGAAGGGTGCGACTACTCCTGTGCGTTCTGTATCATCCCAACGTTACGTGGAGGATATCGAAGTCGACCGGCTTCCTCGATCATCGAGGAAGCTCGCACATTTGCTTCACGTGGTGTTAAAGAACTTATCTTGATTTCTCAAGACACCACCTTTTATGGTGTCGACCGTGGCGAGCGTGGTGCGCTAGCACGCCTGTTGCGGGAACTTAACAGTGTTGATGGGCTTGAATGGATTCGGCTTCTATATCTTTACCCTACAACTATTGATGATGACACTCTGGATGCGATAGCAACCTGTGACAAGGTCTGTAATTACATCGATTTGCCCTTACAGCATGCCTCAACTGACGTCCTCCGTCACATGGGCCGTCCCGGCAACCAACATAGCTACGAGCGTCTGTTACAAAAAATTCGTCATCGAATCCCAAACGTCGCAATTCGAACGACATTCATTGTCGGTTTTCCAGACGAAACTGAGCAAGACTTTTTAGACCTATGCGAATTCGTTAAAGACATCCGATTCGACCACCTAGGAGTCTTCACCTATTCACATGAAACAGGAACCCGAGCTCACAACTTGTCAGACAACGTTCCTCCACAGGTTAAGCAACAACGGCGCCAAACTCTAATGGCGTTACAGAAGAAATTGGTATCAGAGTCGCTTGGTGAACGAGTTGGTCAGACGTTTAAAATTCTCGTTGACGGTCCGTCACCTGAACATGGATTGGTATGGCAAGGTCGACTCGCGAGCCAAGCACCAGAAATTGATCCGGTAGTTTACTTAACAGACTGCAACCCAGAACATCTACGAGCTGGCCAACTAATCGACGCTACAATCGTGGGTGCACAAGATTACGATCTTTTAGCTAGTCCTTTGATGTAACTGTCCGGAAATGTTATCCTTGTATATGTCACCTTTTAGGAGGTGAGCAAAGTGGGCACGTGCCCACTTTTTGTTTTTGAGGGGGAAAAAGCAGGTTGATTGCTGCACATAAGGCCCAGCGTGAACAGGTATGGCAAATGGCCAAACGTGTGGCGAATAGCTCTGGCTTATCTATTTTCGATGTGCAGTTGCGCCGTGAAGCGCCCGGTTGGGTCCTGAGAGTAATACTCGACCGCGAAGAGGCGACAGCGGTAAATGGTCAGGACGGTGTGAGTATTGAAAATTGCCAACAAGTTAGTCGAGAGCTTAGCGCATTACTAGACGTCGAGAATTTACTCGATCAGCCGTACACTCTTGAGATTTCGTCACCAGGTCTTGATCGACCATTGCGAAACGTCAATGAGTATCGACGTTTCATCGGAAAGCTTGCCAAAATTGTTATCTCGAAAGATATCAATGGCCAGCATTCTCTTACAGGCCGTATTCGTAAGGTGACAGATGATGAATTGTCTCTCGATATTGGCAAACAAACGCACCAAATATCGTTCAGTGTCATTACGCGAGGCAGACTTGAGGTAGAGCTTTAAGAGATTAATATGAGTAAAGAATTACAGCAAACAATCGAAGTGCTCGCGAAAGAAAAGGGTATCGAACCCGATGTCATTATCACGGCAATCGAAGATGCTGTGTTAACTGCCTCCAGAAAATATTATAAAACTGACGAGGACTTCCGTACCAAGTTTAATGTCGAAACGGGCCAGGTTGAGTTATTCACAGTGCGACATATTGTGAACGAAGTAACCGACCCTCTGATAGAGATTTCACTCGAAGAGGCTCAAAAACTCTATGGCGATGAAGCTGAAGTAGACATGGAGATTGAATTCCCCAAAGCAACTGACGTTTTGGGTCGAATTGCTGCGCAGACAGCAAAACAAGTTATCTTTCAAAAGGTTCGTGAAGCCGAGCGCGAACATATCTACGCTGAGTACGGAGACCGTGAAGGTGAAGTCATCAATGGAACCGTAAAGCGATTTGAAAGTGGCGACATTATTATCGAAATGGGTCGGGTTGAAGCCCTGTTACCACGCAAGGAGCAATCGCGAGCTGAAAACTATGCAGTCGGCGACCGATTACGTGCGGTCATTAAGGGCGTCAATCGCGGTGGAACAAAAGGGCCTCAAATTATTCTTTCACGCACGGATCCAGCACTCCTTATTAAATTATTTGAACAAGAAGTTCCAGAAATTTATGACGGGACGGTGCAAATTCGTGGTGCAGTGCGAGAAGCTGGCGACCGAGCAAAGATCGCTGTGTTTTCACAAGAACGAGACATTGATCCAGTTGGTGCATGTGTCGGCATGAAAGGAACGCGCGTCCAATCGATCATTCGTGAATTAAGAGGGGAAAAAATTGACATTATTGAATGGGCCAATGATGTGAACTCCTTAATCACTAATGCGATCAGCCCTGCACGAATTCAAAGTCTGTCAGTCTTGGACGAAGCAGAAAAAGTGGTGGAAGTAATTGTCGAAGATAAACAGCTCTCACTCGCAATCGGTAAGAAAGGGCAAAACGTTAGACTGGCAGCTAAACTCACAGGTTGGAAGATCGACATCAAGAGCGAAGAGGACGTACGTCGTGAAGTTGATGCGAAATTCGAGTTGGCTGCAACGCTTGCGACTGTGGACGGTTTTACCGACGCCATGTGGGAAACGCTATCTACGTCTGAACTCAATACAGTAGACCGATTGTGTGAGAGTTCTGCAACTGATATAGCCAATTTGTTATCGATAGATGAGAAAATGGCAACAGCGTTACAGAATGCGGCTCGCGTGGCGGCTGAAACAAAGGCCAAGTTAGAGCAAGAGGCAGCCGAGGAAGCAGCTAAACAAGCGGCTGCAGAAGCCGCGATGAAAGAAACACCTGAACAGTCTACTGAGGAAGAAATCGAGGAAACCACTGACCAACTCACTGAGGAAGAAACCTCAATAGACGAAAAAGCAGTCGACGAATCAGCTGCTGAGCAGGCTTAGGGATGATGTATTCACATTCGGTGAACTGATAAAAATACAACGCTAAAATGAGGTAACTTTGAGCACTGTTCGAGTTTATAAAGTTGCGAGCATACTTGATATTACAAGTCAGGATGTCATAGCCAGACTTCGACGCGACCATGGAATCGATGTTAAGAGCGCATCAAGCTCAATCGAAGAGGTCGTCGCTCGACAATTTATTGAGCGTGTTGCTAAAGAGCTTGGCCTGTCAATATCCTCGAAGGAACCACTCTCTAAAACTTTGTCGAAACCTGCGCTAAAAACCAAGAAGCGCAAGGCTTCGACTGCAAAATCGTCCAAAACTGAAAAACCTGCGAGCCGTCCACTACCACCGCCACGACTCGTAAAGGTCAAGTCTCACAAACCAACTGTCAGCGAAGAAGAAGAATCGACCGTTACTGATGAAACTGCTGTCGAAACAGCCTCTGTAGAAATAGTCGACAAGACGGTAGAAACACAGCCAGCGAAAACAACACCTAGTCCAGCACCTTCAAAACCAGGTCGGATTATCCCTTCAAAGCTTCGCTTAAGGGTCGAAGATGCTGATTCATCGAAATCGGCTGATGCTGTAATTGATCAATCAACAAGTGATTCTCAACAAACCGGTAAGGATGAGCCCCAACCCAAGAAACCATCTACTACCCGACCAAAAACGCAACCAAGAGCGCGTCAAGTAACTCAAACCGCTTCACCACGAGTCGCGGTATCACCTTTGCAAACACCGCCGGTCGGTGGCCCTAGGCCACTTCCCTCTCAACCCGTACGCCCACCGCTCCCAGCAAGACCGGGCGCTCACACGCCTCGCCCAGCCTATCGACCAACGTACCGTGGTCGCCCTGGTGGACGACCTGGGGGACGGAAGCGAACTCAACGCCCTACGGCAGCAGCAGTCGAGCCGACACCGCTTCCAGAAATAACACGGACGATCACTTTAGCGGAGGGCATGACGGTAAAGGATTTGGCAGACAAGCTTGAAGTGCGTGCGAAAGATGTTTTAAAGAAACTCATTGACAAGCGGATCATGATGACAATTAACAACACCCTTGACACTGAGACTGCAACCACGATCGCGCGTGAATTCGGTGCTGACGTAACGATGCGCACATTCGAAGAGGAGATGCTCCATCTAGAGGAGCAGGTTTCAGAGCCAGCCGATCTTGTAACGCGTGCACCAGTTGTGACCGTCATGGGACACGTCGACCATGGTAAGACAACCCTGCTAGATGCTATTCGGGAAACTCGTGTTGCCGAACGTGAGGCTGGTGGCATTACACAACATATTGGTGCTTATGCCGTCAAAGTGAATAACCAGCGTGTAATTTTCTTAGATACGCCAGGTCACGAAGCTTTCACACTTATGCGTGCTCGTGGTGCGGGAGTCACGGATGTCGTCGTTCTTGTCGTGGCTGCCGATGATGGAGTCATGCCTCAGACAAAAGAAGCTATCGACCATGCTAAAGCGGCCGAGGTCCCCATAATTGTAGCGGTGAATAAGATTGATAAAGCTGATGCCAATTCCGAACGTGTGAAAACAGAACTATCCGAACTTGAACTTACACCAGAAGAATGGGGTGGGACAACGGTCACTGTCGAGGTTTCGGCTAAAAAGAAACAGAACCTTGATGCTTTACTTGAAATGATCATACTGGTTACCGAACTGGGCGAGTTGAAAGCTAATCCAAAACGGAAAGCGGCTGGCACGGTACTAGAATCAAAACTCGACCGTGGTCGAGGTCCAGTAGCGACTATTCTCATCCAAGATGGCACGCTCCGAGTAGGCGACATTTTCATTGCTGGAACAGTCACTGGAAAAGTTCGAGCCCTTATCGATGATCAAAGCCAGCAGATCAAGGAAGCACCGCCATCAACTCCAGTCGAAGTCCTCGGACTTACCGCATTACCAAACCCTGGTGATACTTTCCAGGCACTTACGGATGCGGCCAAGGCACGGCAAGTAGCTCTTGTTAGACAAGAAAAAGAAAGAGCACGAGACTTGGGTAAGGGAGCCGGCCCCGTGACTCTTGAATCGCTTCAGCAACAAATGGCGGAAGGCGATGTCAAGGAACTTCCAGTCATTATCAAGGCTGACGTACAGGGATCAGCCGAAGTGTTAAGAGAGACCCTTTCGAAACTTGGCAATGAAGATGTAAAGATTCGAATTATTCATGCTGGAGTTGGAGCTGTAAATGAATCTGACATCCTTCTCGCCTCCGCATCGAATGCAGTCGTAATTGGGTTCAACGTCCGCCCTGATCGTAATGCGAGCGAAGTGGCCGAACGTGAACACGTTGACGTTCGTCTCCATTCAGTCATTTATAAGATTAGCGACGAAATCCAGAAGGCCATGTCTGGCTTACTGGAGCCAACAGCCAAGGAACTCCGTCTTGGCGCGGCTACTGTTCGTGACACATTTAAGGTGCCTAAATTTGGTTTAGTTGCAGGATGTATGGTCACAGAAGGACGAATGACGCGCGAGGGTCAAGCACAGGCACGCTTACTGCGAGATAATGTGCTTATACATGAAGGGCGTATCGGCTCGCTGAAACGCTTCAAGGATGACGTAAAGGAAGTCAAGACTGGCTTGGAATGTGGTATCGCATTCGATCGCTATAACGATATCAAGGTCGGTGATGTGATTGAGGTGTTCACGATTGAAGAAGTCGCGGTTACTGTCTAATCCATTTCTTAGGATATGCCTGTCGTAGGGCTCCTCTCGCTTGAGTTACACCTACCAAATGCCAGCTCCCTAAAGGAGAAGCGCATGGTCTTACGTAGTGTGAAAGATCGCCTCAGAAAATTTAACATAGCAATTGCTGAGACAGATCATCACAACCTGTGGCAAAGAGCCCGTTTAGATGTCGTCGCAATAAGCACCGACACCAAAACCGTAGACCAAGCTTTGGCAGCAGCCGAAAATGAAATTGAGCGTATCTACCCTGGACTTGTGTGCGGTAGCCTCGTTGAATTTTTAACATAATATCGATGTTAGGAAAGTTTTTACATGTCTCAAGGATCTCGCCGTGAACGTGTAGCCGATCTTCTTCGATCTGAATTGAGCGAATTGTTGACTAGGACCGTGAAAGATCCCGGTATGGGGTTCGTAACCCTCACCCGCGTAGATTTAACAGCTGATCTGCAGCATGCGCGAGTTTATTACACCTGTATAGGTGACCAGCGAGCCCGTCAAAACAGTGCGAAAGCCTTAGGCCGCGCGGCTCCTTTTCTTCGTCGCCAGATAGGCAAACGCCTCCACCTGAAACGCATACCAGAATTACGATTTAATTTTGACGAATCAATCGGCCATCACGAACGAATCCAGGAACTACTTGAGGGTCTAGGTCTGTCGACACAAGCCAACCAAGCTACACTGAACGATGATGACACCGAATGAGAGTAAGAATAGCGCGCTCGCAAGTATTTGCGATGTGATACAGAATCGAGAAAGGTTCTTGCTCACGTCGCATGCAAGACCTGACGGTGATGCAATCGGCTCTCAACTGGCCATGGCATTCGCTCTAAAACAACTCAATAAACAGGTGCGGATAATCAACTGCGACCCGACGCCTGATTTGTATCGCACCTTTCCAGGTGTTCAAGACATTGAAATTTCTTCGACTGCCATGGGAAACTTCGAGGCTCTTATCGTCATGGAGTGCAGCAACTTGGGTCGACCGGGTGTTGAAGAGTTACAAGGAAACTATACGATTAATATCGACCACCACTTAGGTAACGAAAACTACGGCGATATCAATTGGATCGACGAAACAGCAGCAGCCTGCGGTGAAATGGTATTCGATCTAATTCGTTTTCTGGGTATCAGAATCACACATGACATCGCTACTCACCTCTACCTAGCCGCCCTTACAGACACAGGATCTTTTCACTATGGCAATATTACCGCCAGGACCTTTGAGATGTGTCGCCAACTTGTAGAGGCTGGGGTGAACCCATCTTCTATCGCCCGTAAGGTCTTTGATAGTGGAACTCGTGGACGTCTAAAACTTGTAGGTTCCATTCTCAATAAGATGGATCTTGAAGCCTCTGACCGGCTTG
This sequence comes from uncultured Woeseiaceae bacterium, assembly GCA_964569695.1. Lineage (GTDB taxonomy): Bacteria > Acidobacteriota > Vicinamibacteria > Vicinamibacterales > UBA823 > UBA8106. The sequence goes on along the minus strand of CAZMUA010000008.1, from coordinate 75,731 downwards.
CGGTAATTTACTTGAATGACGAAATCATGAATGAGACTGGTGGCTCCGAAGATGACCTCGAAGGCCTTGTTAATATTCCACTGTCAGCCGAAGTGGTGCAAGCCGTCGCATTTTTTAAGGATCTCAATGGACAACCTTTGCGAGTTAGCCTCCGGTCAAAGGGAAACATTGATGTTCGATCTGTCGCTGTGACCTACGGGGGTGGTGGACATGCAAATGCAGCTGGTTTTACCTCTGATGCACCTATTCAGGATGTTCGTAAAACACTGATTAGCAAGATAACGGCAACTCTCGATAATGAATCGTCTGATTCATAACAATCAACTGATAACATCTCACGTAATACCTAGGTTCATCAGAAAGTGCTTCAATCAGATCAGACAACAAATCACGGCGTGCTTCTTGTTGACAAACCCCCAGGACTCACGTCACACGACGTGGTCATTCGTACACGGCGAGCGTTGCAGATTAAGAAAATTGGTCACATTGGCACTCTCGATCCATTAGCTACAGGGATCTTACCGCTTGTTATCGGACGAGCGACTCGCTTAGCAGATTTTCTGTCAATCGCACCAAAGATCTACGAAGCCTCAATACGACTTGGAACCTCGACTGACACCTTTGACCGAACTGGTGTGCTACAGCAGTCGACTTCCAAAACAATCATGGGTTTGGAATCTCGGACTGGACTGTTAGTGGACCGCCATCGTGTTCAAAATGTTCTCAATAAATTCACCGGCTCATTTTTACAAACTCCACCACCGTTTTCAGCAAAGAAAATTGAAGGTCAGCGAGCGTACACACTGGCAAGACGAGGACGCCCAATTACACCAGAACCGGTAAACGTGCATGTTGAACGTCTTGATTTACTTGAATTCACTGTCGATTTGCTCAGAATTCGTCTGGTTTGCTCACCTGGATTCTACGTGCGATCCTTAGCAAATGACATCGGGCAAGCCTTAGGTTGCGGAGCTTATTTAGAAGCACTGAGGCGAGAACGAAGTGGTGAATTTGGACTTGAAACGGCACTTTCTGTCTCTGATATTCAACAACAAGGTGTGGCTGCACTGACACAGATCATCCCACTCTCAAAACTATTGCAGCATCTACCATCTGTTAAACTCACCTTGCGTGGTCAAACACGAGCTGCACATGGAAACCTTCTCCTAGAGAGAGACATTTCTAATGGAATGGGGTCAAATCTTAGCCGTTCCACTGCAGGAGTTATGGATTCCACAACCTGGATTAGGTTACTAAGTCAAGACGGCTCACTCATCGCACTCGCCCAGCCTAAACCGACAGGCCTTTTGCATCCGATGGTTGTTCTGGTTTAAAATGGATGTTTAAAATGAGAAAGAAAATTCACAAGGCTGGGTGGGCTTCAAGCTCGTCAATCTGTAGTTCGCGCTTGAAGCTAGACCCTGCATGGAGGTAACTGACTTGGTTTTGCAACCTGAGCATAAAACAAATTTAATCGGTGACTATCGCACCCACGATAGCGACACAGGTTCACCAGAAGTGCAAGTCGCACTGCTCAGCGAACGCATTAGTTATCTAACGGAGCATGCCAAGTTAAACGCGAAGGACCATAATTCACGACGGGGCTTGCTTAAACTTGTCGGACAACGGCGGCGCCTGCTAGATTACCTTAAGCGGAAAGATTCGGACCGTTATGCGAGTCTGATCCAAAGGCTGGGTATTCGTAAGTAGTCTCTGCTAGGGTACCTAGTGGAAGCATCCGGATAAGCTCTACAACCGTGAAGTTCGTCACTTCCCCGAAACATCAGTAAAGGCGATTTACCTATGCACACACGTGATCTGAAAATCGGACGAGAGATTTTCTCGATCGAAACTGGAAAACTGGCTAAGCAGGCGGATGGTGCCGTAGTGGTCCGTTACGGCGATACCATGGTGCTAGTCACAGCTTGCTGCGCGTCTACCGCACGCGAAGGCATTGATTTTCTTCCCTTAACAGTGGATTACAAGGAAAACGCATACGCTTCAGGAAGAATTCCAGGAGGGTTTTTCAAGCGGGAAGGTAGGCCCACAGAAAAGGAAACGCTCACAAGTCGAGTGATCGATCGACCACTTCGCCCTTTATTCCCACAAGGATGGCAACGCGAAACACAAGTCATTGCCTTCGTCCTCTCGGCAGACACCAACTACGATTCCGATGTCCTCGCTCTCACGGGCGCCTCTGCAGCGCTTGCATTTTCAAACATTCCGTTTACTCAAACTATCGCATCAGTGCGTGTCGGCCTAATAGAAGGTGAATACGTAATCAACCCATCATACGAAGAACGACAAAATAGCATCCTGGATCTAGTTATAGCTGGCACTAAGGATGCCATCGTAATGGTTGAGGCCGGAGCTGAACAGATTTCTGAAGGTCAAATCCTGGAAGCGCTCGAAAAGGGTCATGCTGTTATCAAACAAATTATCGAGTTGATTGACACGATGGCAGGTGAGGTCGGCAAACAGAAATTAACAGTCGAGCCACATACAATAGCTCCTGAGAGACGAAGTGACATTGAGTCGAAAGTACTCAATCCATTAACTGACGCAATGCGCATCCGGGGAAAAATTGAGAACTATGCCCAAGTTGACCAAGTTCTTGATGACCTACTGGCGACCTTACCAGAAGACGATACAAATCTGCAGGCGGATGCCAAGAAGATATTCAAGGAACTCAATGAACAGGTATTACGTTCTGAAATTCTTGAGCGTCAGATACGTTTAGATGGAAGAAAGTTCGACGAAATTCGACCAATTTCGTCTGAGGTTGGCCTGTTACCTCGTACCCACGGTTCAGCGGTGTTCACAAGGGGTGAAACGCAGGCTTTAGTTACAACCACTTTAGGCACTGGTGACGATAAACAAAAAATTGAAACGCTGGCCGGTGAAACTTATCGGCGATTCATGTTGCATTACAATTTCCCTCCTTTTTCAGTCGGCGAAGTAAAATTTCTAAGAGGCCCTGGACGTAGGGAAATAGGACACGGCGCTCTTGCGGAACGTGCATTAGCACCCGTGATCCCAGATGAAGATAAATTTCCCTACACTATGCGCGCCGTATCGGAAATTCTGGAATCAAACGGTTCGTCATCAATGGCCACAGTGTGCGGCTCTACTCTCAGCTTAATGGATGCCGGCGTACCATTGGCATCACCTGTTGCAGGTGTTGCGATGGGACTTATTCTAGATGAGAAGAATGGGCAACACGCAATTCTCAGTGACATCGCTGGAGCTGAAGATCATTATGGCGACATGGACTTTAAAGTTGCTGGTACCGAAAAAGGTATAACTGCTCTACAGATGGACATTAAGGTTGCTGGCATCACTACAGAGATCATGCGTGAAGCACTTGAGCAGGCACGAGTTGGTAGGCTGCACATTCTAGATAAAATGAGCGGCACCTTACCAGCTTTTCGGGAAGACATTTCCACGTATGCGCCTCGAATCGTGACGGTCAAGATTCCGGTAGATAAGATTCGCGACGTCATTGGCCCAGGCGGAAAAATGATCAGAAGCATCATTGAGCGCACAGGTGTCAAAATCAATGTCGAGGATGACGGACAGGTAAATGTCGCATCGTCTGATGAATCTTCTGCCCAGAAGGCAATCGATATCATTCAAGAACTCACAGCGAGCCCAGAACTCAATAAATCATATATGGGTCGAGTACAACGCATCACCGACTTCGGTGCCTTTGTAGAAATAATGCCTGGAATCGACGGCCTACTGCACGTCTCGGAAATTGCAAATCATCGTGTCAAAGACGTTCGTGATGAGCTTCAGGATGGCGAACGCATCCTTGTAAAGGTGATAAACGTTGACCCTTCAGGAAAAGTCCGACTCAGTCGCAAGGCTCTTTTACAAGAGAAAGAAAGTGACGAACAGTCAGGCAAGAAGGATTAAGCCAAGAGAGTTTCTCCAGACTTATCTGGAGAAATGGTCCGTCGACGCGCACTTCTTGGTGCTAATCAACCAGCGGTCGCCTCATTCCTTACATTTTACCCCTCGAGCTTAGCCCAACGCTGAGCTTCTGAAATCCGTTGAGCAACGGACGGATGGGTATGAAAAAGAACTTCATTTAACCAGGATGGGCGATACTCAGCAAGATTTTGAACACAGAGACGCCGAAGTGCCGATACAAATGCAGCAGGCTTCCTAGTCATTTCCAGAGCCTTACGATCGGCAAGTCGTTCTTGATATCTCGAAATTAGATTGATGATCGGTTGACCGGCCAGCACAGTTAGACCAACCACGAGTACGATCAACGGTAACCCACTCACATCATCGATGCCCTGTAATCCAAAATGTTTGACAAATATAGGTAAAACCAGTGATGCGTTAAAACATCCTGCAAGCAGAACTAAAGAGTCGCACACCAGACTAAACCAAATGTGGCCATGCAGATGATGTGCCATCTCGTGTGCTATTACAACCTCAATCTCGTCATCCGAGTAATTCTGTATGAGTGTATCGGAAAGAAAAATACTACAAGTATCACCAAACCCTGTGACTGTCGCATTAGCCCTTCGATTTCTTCCTCCTACACGAAGTTCATACACTCCAAGGGTGGTGGTGCCAGCACGCTTAGAGAGATCTTTTAAACGTTGACACAGAACCTGACGATTAACTGGTACGAAAGGTGTGTGTCTTGGTAACAACACGGCTGGTGCTATTCTCATCACACCACCCATTACAAGTGAACAAAGGATCCCAGTAAAGAGCCACCATAAACTAGACCAGGATCGCATAGTAATGTAGACACTTGCTACAACAGGCGAAGCAACTATCAAAGTGAAAAACATGGCCTTCAAATGATCGACAACTGATGCTCCAAGAGACACTGTGGTCAATCCATATCGACGTTCAAGATTCACAATATAGAGGCGTGGTCCCAGCATTAGCGTTTCATGCAGCACAATCAAAGCAATCGCAGCTAAACAAGCGGCAGCAATGGCCCTGATAAAAGACGGTGCGGCCGCAGCAAAATCTTGGGCAATGTCACGCATGATCTCATTACTTCCAGATCCGATTAGGAAAAGAAGCATCGAGAAACTGGTGATAAGTGAGAACAGTGCTGCGCGGCGCCGTAGACGATGATACCTGGTAGCTTTATCTTCGTTCACTCTTCAACAAGACAAGTCAGAAATATTCAACGACAACTATAAGGTCTGTGGCGAGCCTTTCAGTTAACCTCCATTGAAATGAGCTTAGACACGCCCGGTTCCTCCATGGTCACCCCGTAAAGACGATTAGCTATTTCCATCGTTTTGCGGTTGTGTGTGATCAAAATGAACTGGGTGTGATCTTGCATCCCACGCAGCATATCAATGAAGCGGCCAATGTTTGCGTCGTCTAGTGGTGCATCAATTTCATCAAGCAAACAAAATGGGCTCGGTTTGTATTTGAAGATAGCAAACATAAGCGCCATAGCAGACATCGCTTTTTCCCCACCTGAAAGCAGCTGAACACTCTGCAAACGCTTGCCGGGTGGTTGTGCAATGATATCTACCCCACTTTCGAGAACATCAGCCTCGTCAAGCAATACTAGACCAGCGCGCCCTCCTCCGAACAAAGTCGAAAACGTAGACTGAAAGTGTGTGTTAATCGCGTCGAATGCCTCTTGGAAACGTTCTTTAGTGGTTTTATTAATTTTTTTGATAGCAGTGTTAGTTGCCGCAATCGAGTCTAGGAGATCTTGCTGTTGCGACGTCAAGAAGGCATGCCGAGTTTCCAACTCATCGAATTGGTCAATAGCCATCATATTCACGGCACCTAGTCGATCGATTTTTGAACGAATTCGCACGAGCATCTCATCTGCAGTTAGTGGACGAGACTCAGACGTAGACTCTGAACTTTGGCTATCGCGATTCAAGTTGGCGTCTACGCTCTCATCAATGGCTTCTGTGTCTGAAAAATCAGCTTCTTCTTCGAGATCATCCTGAGATTCAGCCGTCTCAATATCGGGCTGAATCGCACAGTCGGACTCCAATTGGGCGACTTCAGCAACAACGGAATCCAGGTCCAGTTGAGTAGCTTCCAAACAAGAGTTACTCAAATGTGATAAATCTGCCTCAACTGTGGCACACGCAACCTTGAATTGACCAACCTTATCGCGAATCTCATCGAGTTCGGATCGTGATGTTCTAAGAGTTTCATCCAAGCTGCTAAAATCGCGACGCAACTCCGACACCTCATCGGATCCTGACTTCACAGCAGAACGAAGCAACTCATAATTTTCAACCTCTCTGGCCAATTCTTTCTCAGCACTTTCAATACCAGAGTGTAACAATTCACATCGAGCTTCGGCCCGCTCCACTGCTTCCGTTTGTGCTGCTAACCTTACCTCAAGATCTGTTACTAATTCTTCAAGTCGATGTACATCGGTATCGGTTGCCGTAGATCGCTCTGTCAAAGCCGCATAGGAAGCCTTGGACTCTGCAAGCCGTTGTCTCAACACATCAATCTCAGTTTTGGCTTGAAACAAGTCTTGTTGGGCCAGCGTCAAACGCTCATCTGACTTCCGTTTTTTCAGATCTATCTGTTCAAGCGATTCTTGGACTTCAGCCTGGCGAGCTTTAATATTTTGTTGTTCTTCTTCGGCTTTCTGCTGTTCAACATGAAGAAGGTCTTGTTTACGTTGAAGGCGGGACGACTCGTTAGCTAAGGTGCCTAGCTGCAGATCAAACTCGAGTAACGATTTCTCATGCTTTCTCTGATCCTCTTCAAACCCTACAATCTTTGACTCAAGATCGACCTGCACATGGCTGAGTGTTTGAAGGTCAGTCGTAATGACCTCTGCCTTACCCCGCATCGTCAGCAGTTGACTTTGCAGCTCTTTCACTTCTCGTTTAGCGGCTAGTATCCCAAGCGCCTCAGTCTTACCTCCACCACACACCAATCTTGAACCACTAAAAATATCCCCTGACAATGTCACAATCTGCTGACTTGTCTGACCGGCAACCCTTCTCGCCTGTTCAGGAGTTTCAGCGATCGCAACCTGCCCAGCGACTACGCGAATGGCTTCACGGATAGCCGACGCGTAAGAACCCTCAACTTTAACGACAGATTCCACCGACACGAGTTCTGCAGGCGTTATATTCTCAGATTGTGCAGTTTCTACAAGCGAATCATCCACCACCAGAAATCCGCAACGTCCTGCTTGTTCCTTACGTATGTGCTCCAACCACTCCGTCGCATGAACATGCCTGGACACTACAACATACTGCAATAAGTTTCCCAAACAAGCTTCAACAGCACGTTCGTACTCAGGCGCAACATTGACGTAATCAGCAACTGATCCCAAATGAGGACGGGTTTCATTCTTTTGAGAAAGGATAAACCGCGCACCATCAATGTAACCGGCTCGCGCCGCACTTAATTCTTCAAGAGATTGTAGACGGGCTGCACAAGTCGCGATATCGCGATCAGATGTATTAGCCTTTTCACGTAAAGCACTGTGTTGCTCACAAAGCGCAGATAATTCACGTTGACACTTACCATAAGCTTCTAAAACTGTGTCTAGATCCTTCTGCACAAGAGCACGTGCTTCAATCGTCGTCTGATGTGTCGCCGAGAGTTGTTCAGCTTCAGACTTCACATCCTGGTTTTCAATATCAATCTTAGCCAATTCATCCAAAAGTCTTGTTTGGGCATTTGTTGTGTGATCTAAAGTATGTTGCAGCGTAGTCGCAGTATTAATAACTGAGAACACGTCACTTCGGCACGCCTCAACATCTTTCTCCTTAACTTCTACAGCTTGCCGAATGCCTAGGTCATCCACTTCAACTTTCGACAACTGCTGAGCAACCTTATCTCGCTCGCATCTCACTAATTCAGCAGTCTTTCGACGTTCCGTAAGATCGATACGAGCCGGCTCTTGACGTAATTCGAGATTGCTAATTTCACTACGTAATTCCTGCAACGTTACATTTAAATTTGAGATCTGTTCTTTATCAAATTCGATCTGCTGCTGCCGTTTTTTAATATCAAGGTCACATGCATGAACTGTGTCACGATTTGACGTGACCTTAGTCTCACTTTCAGCCAACTTGATACGCAATTGCTCTTGGCGCGTTTCGACCTGGGAGAGACTGTCTTCAGCAACCTGTTCTCGGGAACGTTCTTCCGTCAGTTCGAGACGTGCAGCCTCTACCGTCTCGCCTAACAACCGATATCGATACGCAAATACAACTTTCTCCCATTTACGCAATTCGTCACGTAACCGCCGATATCGACGAGCCTTCGCAGCCTGTCTCTTTAAAGCATTCCGCTGCTTCTGAACCTCGTAGACAATATCCTCAACCCGAACCAAGTTTTGCTGTGCTGCGTTCAGTTTTAACTCGGCGGCATGACGTCGACTCTTATATTTCGTTACACCTGCCGCTTCTTCTATCAAGACCCGACGGTCGTGTGCACGTGCGCTTAAAATCTGTCCAATCTTGCCCTGTTCGATGACTGCATAGCCCTTGACACCAACCCCCGCATCCATCAGAAGATCCTGAACGTCACGAAGGCGACACACTTTATCGTCAATGAGGTATTCACTTTCACCAGAACGATAGAGGCGCCTTGAAACAACGACATCACGGGCTCCAACTCCCGCTAATTCTGTCTCCTGAGTCACGACCGACACATCGCTGGGCTCAACTGCAACAGAAACATTGTGACCATTCCCGTTACCATTGCTGGTAGAAATCACGCCTTTCAACAACAGTTTTACTTCCGCTGCAGATGTCGGCTTACGGCCATCACTACCGCTGAAAATCACATCCTCCATCTTGGCGCCCCGTAAACTTTTGGCACTCTGTTCACCAAGCACCCAGGTAATGGCGTCGACCAAGTTGCTCTTTCCGCACCCGTTTGGTCCGACGATAGCCGTTACACCCTGGTCAAATGCCAATTCAGAACGGTCTGGAAAGCTTTTGAAACCCGAGATCTCCAGGTTGTGCAGTTGAATACCTTGCTGCATTCCCTTGACTCCTCACCCAATAAATATGTCAAGCCAGTTAAACATCCGCGTACGCAAAACTAGCCGTACGGTCGGACGCAGTCGAACGCCGACGAACGGCTGGGAATTCCTCATCGGAACCTAGAGGGCGTGCCATATTGTAAAATGACCACTAACTGCCCCCTCTACCGCGGCCGGCACATATTCATCTCCACCGACCTAAAACAGCTAAATAACTTATCTAGAGACGGTTACGGTGACTCCCTCCCCTCAGTCTGAAATCTACCGGGAGACCCCGTTGTCATACTTTTATTGGGCTAAGTGTACCAAGGTGCTACCCCTTGGGGCAAGAGTAATTTACACCACAAAATATTGTTATCCGAAGCTGGCGGCAATGCTTCTGAAACGAAAAATCGAATGGTTTACAGAATGTCTCAGGGATTCACTACAGTCGATTTTTTCGATAAAAGTGAAAGTTCGTGGGCTTCCTTAAACAGGCTGAGTCCATACCAAGCCTGTGGGTCGTCGTTCAGCAACCTTTGACGAGCTTCGACGATCCCAAATAGAGCAAGGTCAATTTCATAACGAATCATGCTGCGGATGAACAATCTGTCGCTTAGAAATGACTCTTCCTTAATCAAGATCCGCTCATCGTCTAAAAACGATTTAAAATCACGCATCATCGCCTCAGACACTTCAAAACCTTGCGAAACCGTCTCGCGGCCTGTCGCCGTCACAGTAATACGTGTATCACCAAGTGCGGAGTACTTTTGCGCGTAACGAGGAAATGTCTGCCGAGCGTACAGTAACCTGCCGAACTCTGTTGGGACAAAACCCTCTATAGGGCCAGGCTTAAAGAAATCCGGTTCAATGCCACCGCCGCCATAGACCTGACGTCCCCCAGACGTGTACTTTAAATCAGAGATCTCGTGATCGCGTTCCACTTCTTGCTCTCGAAGAGAGTAGGTCAAATACTCGGAAAACTCACCCTCCCACGGACGCTGAATGAGTCGTCCGCTTGGCGTGTAATAGCGTGCCGTCGTTAGAGCAAGCCCAGCCCCTTGGCTTATACGGTAAATTGATTGTACGAGAGCTTTTCCAAACGTTGTTTCTCCAACGATTAAGCCACGATCGTGGTCTTGCACCGCACCGGCAACAATTTCCGAAGCACTAGCACTGTTTCTATTCACCAGTATTACCAATGGCAACTCAGTAAAATCACTGTCTTCACTGGCATGATAATCCTGGTCCGAGTTCTGAATTCGCCCACGTGTATAGACGATCATGTCCCCACGAGTGAGGAATCGGTTTGCCACCTTAATGGCCTGGTCAAGTGGTCCACCGGGGTTATTCCTTAAATCGAGCAGTAACTGCTTCATTCCCTGCCCAGACAAGTCGTGCAAGGCATTACTTAAATCGCGATCAGTCGTCTCTGAAAAATCCCGCAAACGCACGTATCCCGTCGAATCATCAACCATGAACGCGCCAAGAATAGTCGGGATGTTGATTTCATCTCGTTCGACCGTAAGTGGAATTAACTCATTGTAGCCCTCGCGACGAATCGAGATGTTAACCGTCGATCCTTTAGGCCCTCGCAACTGTCGTACTGCTTGATCGCTAGTCCATCCCTTGACATCCTCTCCTTCAATCCTCGCAATGACATCACCACGTCGAATCCCCTGTCGGTAGGCTGGTGAACCTTCAAATAGTGAGATAACAGAGATATCACCATTACGAACCTGGATCGTAATGCCGAGGCCATAATAACGCCCCTCCTGTCGTTCACGCATCTGCGAGTACGAACGAGGATCCATAAAACTCGAATGTGGATCGAGTTTTTGAAGCATTCCGTTAATAGCACCGTACACGAGGCGATCGGAACCCACGTCCCCAACGTAGGTTTCCTCAATAACTGCTAGAGCGGTTGCAAAAACTTTATATTTTTCGAAACTGCGGTCTTGGGTTGCTAATACTCGCCCACCAAACAAACCGCCTGTGACCGCTGAAAGGAACACGGCCCAGACCGCAAGGGAAGAAGATCCGGGCATTTTCATAAACTCGATACTAACAGATAAGCCTCTATCCAACAATTAGTTCCAAGCGCCGACACATACCAGATTGCTTGACCAGAGTAGCGGACGTTTCTATAATGCGATCAGTTACTTGCACGTGCTGGAAACCCTCATGCTGGGGGTTCTGCTATCGAGCTGCGAATTACGATAGACGTCGGTGTAACCATATATGGTGTTCGCACCGGCAACAGACACACGTGCTAACGAAGGAGTGGCAGGCGATGTTTGGTTCAATCGGAATGCCCGAACTTATCATCATATTCGTAATTGCATTAATTATTTTTGGACCACGTAAGCTACCTGAACTTGGTAAATCTCTTGGTAAGAGTATTGGTGAGTTCAAGCGGGCTTCGAACGATTTGAGGAATACCTTGGAGGAGGAGATCCGCGTCGAAGAGAAACAAACAACACCACTCGACACTCCGAAGAGCGAACCAATAGCTGAAAAAGATACGGTAAACGACGAAAGTCAGACGCCTCCTGCATCAACGCCTGCTACGCCAAGCAAGAGTCAGTCGTAAAGGTGGTTGATTAATTCTCGATGGCGCTGGAATCAAAATCCGAAAAACCCCCTGGCGAACTCGCTCCGTTACCACCAGGCGATTCCGATCCTGACGATGATTCGTCAGCCGGTCGGATGTCATTTCTGGATCACTTAGATGAGCTCAGAAAGCGTTTGGTCCGTACGGTGCTGGGGATCCTTGCCGGGTTCCTAATAGCATTCGCATTTATCAAATATATTTTCGAATTTATCATGGTGCCCTTACAACAGGTGCTCCCAGAGGGTGGAAGACTCGTCTACACTGAACCGGCTGAAGCTTTCTTCCTCTATATGAAGATTGCTGCACTCGCAGGTCTCGTACTGGCGACACCATTCACCTTGACTCAAGTCTGGCTCTTCATTTCCCCTGGCTTGTTTCAACACGAAAAGAAATTCGCGATTCCTTTTGTTGTTTTTTCGACAATGTTTTTTATCGCGGGAGCTCTATTTTCACACTATGCTGTCTTTCCGCTAGCCTGGAAGTTTTTTGCGGGTTTCTCAACGGATTACATGGAGTTCCTGCCAAAAATTGGTCCGGTCTTTTCACTCTACGTCAAGATGCTCCTTGCCATGGGAATTGTCTTCCAACTGCCAACACTCGTATTTTTCTTGGCACGCCTCGGCCTAGTAACACCAAAATTCCTTATCAAAAATACGAAGTACGCAATTCTGATTATCTTCATCGTCGCTGCAATACTCACACCGTCCGCTGATCCAGTAACACAAACGGCCATGGCGGTGCCAATGATGATGCTTTACGGGTTAAGCATTCTGATTGCTTACGTATTCAGGAAACGTTCCCTTGACGATGAATCAACGAAGTGACGCTGCCGATCTGGTCAATAGGCTTTCGCAAAATAAGCCTCTTCTTGCGCAGGTGAATCACACGCTATACACGCACCATTCACTTCAGGTTTCTCAAGCGGCAAATTTCTAATCGTTGCCTGTGTTGCAGCCTTAATTCGCTCTTCGCAAGACCGATCGCCACACCACGGTGCAATTACAAAGCCTGGCCTTCCTTGCATCATTTCCGTAAAGTCTTTATACGATTCCGCACGAATCGTCCGCTGCTCCCTGAAGTGACAGGCTCGCTCATATAAACCATCTTGGATTTCTTTAAGAAGCGTCTGGACGGAAATCACCAGGTTGTCTCGTGACGTCGAACTTTTGTCCCTCGTATCACGGCGTGCCAACACGACTTGAGATTTTTCGATATCCTTGGGGCCAATCTCCAGACGCAAGGGAACACCTCGCAGTTCCCATTCAGAAAATTTCCATCCTGGAGTATAGGCTTCCCGGTCGTCAAGTTTGACTCGAATGCCGGCATCGCGTAACTGCTGCTCAACAGCTGTGGCGTGTGGTAGAACGGTTTCTTTCCAGTTTCCACGCTGAATTGGAACAATAACGACTTGGTGCGGGGCGATCCGAGGTGGCAAGACCAGACCACTGTCATCACCGTGCGTCATGATGACACCACCAACCAAACGAGTGGATAAACCCCATGAAGTCTGCCAAACGTGCTGTAAAGACTTGTCACGAGCCTGAAACGTTATGTCAAAGACCTTTGCAAAGTTTTGCCCTAAGTGATGGGAAGTCCCCGCTTGGAGTGCCCGAGCATCGCCCATCAACGCCTCTATCGAATATGTGTGTACTGCACCTGCAAATTTCTCGCTCTCGCTCTTTCTACCCTCAATAACAGGCATCGCCAGTTCACGTTCAGCGAAGTCTTTATAAACACCCAGCATTTGCAAGGCCTCCTTCTCAGCCTCTTGCTCGGTTTCATGGGCAGTGTGCCCTTCCTGCCAAAGGAATTCGGTTGTGCGTAAGAATGGTCTGGTAACTTTCTCCCATCGAACAACATTTCCCCATTGATTGATGAGTAATGGTAAGTCACGCCACGATTGAATCCATTTTGAGTACATCGTACCTACAATTGCTTCAGACGTTGGTCTTACAACGAGACGCTCATCCAACTCTTCTTCACCACCCTGGGTAACCCAAGCAACTTGAGGTGCAAAGCCTTCAACATGAGCAGCCTCTTTTTTGAGGAGGGATTCCGGAATAAATAATGGGAAATAAGCATTAACATGCCCGGTTGCTTTAAATCGATCATCCAACGCTTTCTGCATCAACTCCCAAATCGCATAGCCGTACGGCCGGATAACCATAGAACCCTTGACTGGTGAATAATCAGCGAGTTCGGCCCTCCTGACCACATCGAGGTACCACCTCGAAAAATCTTCTGACTGAGGAGTGATTTCCTTTACAAATGTAGTATTTTTCTCCGCCATCAATACGCCACCTTAATTTTCGTTGATCCGCTCACAATTACTGCACCCTTCAGTGTATTCGAGCGTAGGAGGGCTCCGAAGGGGGCGAATTGCTGTATCCTACCATCGAACACCTAAATTATTCTTACTCGGATTCAGCATGAAACCTATTCAAGTCAAAATCAAATCAGGCAGTCACACCTATCCGGTCCATATTGGCTCTGGCCTTATTGCCAATCTCGAGACACTGCTTCATGAAGCTATCTTGTCACATAGACCATTCATTATCTCCAATCAACTTATCTGGAAAATCCATGGCCAAACAATCGGCCAAGCTATCCCTAACGCAGAAACCATCTTGATTCCTGATGGCGAGCGCTACAAGCGCCAGCAGACGGTTGATTACATTTATGATGCCCTTATCCGAGCTGGGGCCGATCGTCATACCGTGCTCATTGCTGTAGGAGGTGGAGTCATTGGTGACATCGCTGGATACGCTGCAGCTACATTCTTACGAGGGCTTTCACTGGTTCACATACCAACAACACTCTTGGCCCAAGTCGATAGCTCAATCGGCGGTAAAGTTGGCATTAACCACAAACTAGGCAAGAACCTCATTGGCGCCTTTCATCCACCAAAACTAGTAGTCACCGATCCACAATTGTTAGACACATTGCCACGTCGAGAATTTCGTGCGGGCCTCTACGAAGTCATTAAATACAGCATGATAGCTAGTCCGAAACTGTTTAAGAAACTAAACCGTGATCTGACGGCCGTTTTCGACCATGAACCACGAGCACTCATGTCAATCATCACTCAATGTTGTCGCATTAAAGCCTCAATCGTCCAGTCTGATGAACGGGAGACGGGGTTACGTCGCGTTCTGAATTTTGGTCATACAGTCGGGCATGCAATTGAGTCTGTAACAAAGTACCGCCGCTTTCGTCATGGTGAGGCAGTCGCTTTTGGAATGCTAGCTGCGGCGAGCATATCAGAGACTAGGGGTGAACTCAGCGGAACAGACAGGGATGCATTAGTTACGTTGATTAGACGTTTGGGGCCTCTGCCCTCAAGCAATGATTTATCAATCAAACAGATTATCAATACGATTAAACAAGATAAGAAAATCATCCAAGGTAAGCTACATTTCGTGTTACCAACCCAAATCGGACTTACAACGATTGTTGAAGACGTGACTAGCAAACAGATTGAACGCGCGCTAAAGAAAATAGGGATGCGTAATTAGGTCAACAGGCGTGAGCATATAAGAGAAACGCTTGCAAGAAACTCGCACGTAAAGAATTTAGGCAATTGCATAAAGTCTTACATCAAGGGTCGTTCTATTCTTTACGAGCAAGTTCATACGCAATCGCAGCATCAAGATACGGCACGGTTAATCCACCAGCCACTCGCACGCCATTGATTACAAATGTCGGAGTCACATCAACGCTGAGACTAGTCCCCAACGCGATGTCCGACTTAATGACCTCCAGTGTGCGAGCGTATTCACTATCATAATCCTGAATATCCGCGACATCTCGTGCGGCCGTTCTCACACTAGCCGGAGATAGGGTTGCCTGATTATCAAATAACCAAGCTTCGAGGCGTGCATCCTGACCATTTCGCTTGGCCAACGTCACAGCGACAGCGGCGTCACAGGAAGCAAGATGCATACCATTGGGCGTATTCACATTGCACTCTGGATCCAATGGAAAATGTTTAGTAACGAGCCTCACAGCGCCAGGTCTGCTTACTTCGTACGCCTGTAGGAGGCCATGATAGCTTAGATACGTCTGCCGACATGGAGGACACATATAGTCATTGAACTTCACGATCAATACACTGGAATCGTCTGCAGAAATTGGCAACTCCACACGAGGTTGGGCTTCCCACCATCGAATAAATTCCTCTCTTTCCGATTCCGATAATAATTCGGCACCGCGAACGGAAGACGTGCCTTCAGCAACCTGATGCTCGCCCAGCCAAGCAGCACCAACTACGGTCGCCACTACAAATCCTCCAGCTATACTCAACGCAATCGGAGAGGTCATCCCTTGTCGTAGATCACGACTTATGCGTAATGGTAACGTCATCAATTTAAACTGCGTTGTGGCACCAGAAATCAAGAAGATCGCTATGACAGCTAAATAAACAATCACACACATTACACAAACTGTGCCAAGCAGAAACAATGATGCATAACCTAAGTAAAATACGACTGCGAGACCAATCGTCGAACAAGCGAACAGATAACCCGGTACGCTTTCGCGAAAATGTTGTGTACCGAGCGGTGCTGCCAATATCAGCAAAGCATTCAATACAAACCAGACTATCCCAAAAAAAGCTACTGGTACACCCCAGAGGCTCCCAAATTGGCTGAGATATACATCGGTACAACTCATAGTCGCATTGATGTCACAGAAACTGGCATAACTCGAGTCGAGACGAGACTGCAGCCCGACATATGCCGACACTGTCGATGCAGTGAGTCCAGCAAAGGTGCAAACGAGAAGTAGCCATCGATTCTTATCTGTCATATTCCCCTACGGTATTTAATAGGCACGCTGGATATCAATAAAGGTTAAAGAACAAACACTTCGTATTGATCGAACAACTGTCCTGCGTGTAAACGACTCTCGTCAATCTACAAGGACGGCAGCTGCAATTACCGTCGTCCATAGACCATTCTTGTCCCCTACTGCAGTTTGCGTAACATTCTGTGTACGCACAATTTTATTTGATAGACGGTAAACCTCTTTCTTTTCATCCCAGCTTGTATCTGGATCAAAGTCGAGACCTAGCGTGGTAGCTAACATTTCAGCAGCCAGATCCTCAGCATAGTCACCGGCTGTTTTTTCATTTTCCCCATAGCTATGATGTTCTGACAAGTAGCCATACAATTCGGCATCACGAGGAATCGCGACTCCAATAGTTGCAGCGATCAGTCGATGAGGCTCTCTAGAGGCAGCTTCGGACATCACTACAAAAGTCACCTGGCCTGGTTTCAACCGTTTTGTTCCGGCAGAACGAGAAATAATCTTACCGCCAGGTGGAAAAATACTCGACACACGAACAAGATTACAAGCGGCTATCCCTGCTGAACGAAGTGCCAATTCAAACGACGTCAACTTCTCTCGGTGCTTACCCACACCTTTAGTAAAAAACAATTCCTTAGGAACAAAACCGAGCACTATATTCTCCCTAGCTCTCTACGTCAAAAAAACATAAACGGTCACCGCAAGCGAAACACTGCATCGTAAGGAACCCACTGGATCCTGTCAAGACAGAAAATAAGGCTATTCTCGTCGATATCCATTTTCATTTCTCGTGCGCGGGAAGCGCCGTCTAGCTTCTTGGTGATTTTGGGCATTTCTCAAGCAACTTCTGCCTTATTGTCTGTTCAAATGTATTCTACCTTGGCCGACGACTGGTATATGATCTATCGTTGGTGGTATAGGCACGCGTTCTAAGCATGGTTTGGACCGTAAAGAACCGTGAGTCTAAGGGGTCTGCTCAGGAAAATCCAGCAAGGCAATCGAAACGGATAGGAGTGTAACGCCATATGAAGGTTTACGACGCGCCCAGCATTCGAAATGTTTCTTTCGTTGGGCACAGCGGATCCGGAAAAACTCAACTGGCCTCCACAATATTATTCGACGCTGAAATGGTTAATCGCCTAGGTCAAGTTGACGATGGCACAACAGTGACAGACTTTGACGAAGAAGCAATCGCAAGAAAACATACGCTATCGGCTAGCCTCGCCCATGCTGAATGGAATAAGCACAAAATCAACATAATAGATACGCCTGGCATGGCAAATTTTTTGAGCGAAGCGCAAGCCGCGCTCCAAATAAGTGATGCTGCCGTTATTGTTGTGGACGCCGTCGCTGGAGTTGAAGTGCAGACGGAGAAAGTATGGAACACAGCTCACGAATTCAGCCTACCGCGTATGCTAATCCTGAACAGGCTCGATCGAGAGCGTGCAAGTCTTGAACGGGCTCTCAGCTCACTTCAAGATGTCTTTGGACGCATGGTAATACCTGTACAGCTCCCTTTGGGCGAAGAGAAGTCTTTTCAGGGTGTAATTGATCTTGTTTCCATGCAAGAACTTGTCTTCGAAAGCGATGGCAGTGGCAAGTTCTCCGCGCAAGAAATCCAATCTGAATCCACAGAAAAGGCCAACGCAGCACGAGAAATACTGATTGAGGCGATCGCTGAAACCGACGACACCTTGATGGAAAAGTTTTTTGAAACGGGAACACTGACCCAAGAAGAATTAAATGAAGGTTTGAAAACAGCAACACGTGCTGGACTAGTGTTTCCATTGTTTTGTACTTCTGCAACATTGAACATTGGTATTCAGCCAGTTCTAGAAAGCATTCTCAGCTATTTGCCATCACCAGCTGATAAACCATTTGCTGGCGTAGATCGTTCAAACAACGAACCAGTATTGTGTGAGCCTAAGGAATCTGATCCGTACGCCGCTTTCGTCTGGAAGACTATCGCAGATCCGTTCGCTGGAAAGATTACGATGTTTCGTGCAGTGTCTGGATCGTTGAAATCTGATACCACCATTCACAATTTAACAAAGGATGACAGTGAGCGGCTAGGACAGTTGATGATACTGCAAGGAAAAACCCAAGCTAATGTCACAGAGATTAAGGCTGGAGATCTTGGTGCAGTAGCGAAATTGAAAAATACACACACAGGAGATACATTCGGTGATAAGGCCAATACGGTTGCTTTTGCGCCATTCAAATACGCAGAGACGGTCTTATCTTATGCAGTTGAGCCAAAGAGTCGTGGTGACGAAGAGAAGATCAGCACCGCGTTGCAACGATTAACTGAGGAAGATCCAACAATTCAGTACGGCCGAGACGAAAAGACAAATGAATTACTGCTTTCTGGCCAAGGCCAGCTCCATATTGAAGTAACCGTAGCTAAACTTAAACGAAGGTTTGGTGTCGAAGTTAACCTGAACCTACCAAGAATTCCATATCGAGAAACAAT
Organism: uncultured Woeseiaceae bacterium; assembly: GCA_964569695.1. Classification (GTDB taxonomy): domain Bacteria; phylum Acidobacteriota; class Vicinamibacteria; order Vicinamibacterales; family UBA823; genus UBA8106. The sequence continues at coordinate 56,876 of CAZMUA010000008.1, read as the reverse complement.
TTCGACGCATACAGAGGCCCATGGTCGACACAAGAAGCAGAGTGGCGGACACGGGCAATTCGGAGACTGCAAGATTCGCGTGGAACCGTTGGAACGTGGTGCAGAGTTTGAGTTCGCCAATGAGATTTTTGGCGGTTCGATTCCACGCCAGTTCATTCCTGCAGTTGAAAAGGGAGTTAACGAAGCTCGAATGAAAGGATTTCTAGCTGGTTATCCAGTTGTCGATTTCAAAGTCACGGTCTTTGATGGTTCGTTCCATGCAGTGGACTCAAATGAACTCTCCTTCAAAATGGCAGGTAGACTCGCCTTTAAAGACGCCATGGCTCGAGCCAAACCGACTATATTAGAACCTATTATGAATGTAGAAATCTACGCTCCGAACGAGTTCGCTGGTGATTTGATGGGAGACCTCAACAGTCGCCGAGGTCGCATCGGTGGTATGGAACCTCGGGGTGCCATGACCTCCATCAAGGCACAGGTTCCAATGGCCGAAATGCTTACTTACGAGCAGCAGTTAACCTCAGCAACTGGTGGCCGAGGATCGTATCACATGGAATTTTTACAGTATGAAGAAGTACCAAGTCACCTTCAGGGTAAGATAATCTCGGCTTCAAAAAACGAAGGCGGTGCCGAAACAGAAGATGAAGACTAGCATGACAACTGTGCGCTAGCTTACAACAAGACTATCTAGATACAAGAATCACTTGTCGGTTGAAGGTCTTTCTCATGTTTTAGTTTTTTTGATGCAGGACGACGCTTTTTATCAGTAGCACCTTGAATCTAGGCCTAATCATCTTTGGGTTTCGATCCCTTGCCACTTATGCGCTGCGCAGCTGCTCGCAAGCGACCTCCCACTCCTTTCGACTTAACCTGAGCGGTTGTTCCTTCATCGTCTGACTTCACCGGAGACTGGACGTATTCGCTACCAACCAATTCCACTTGGGCAACTTCAGCACTGTCACCTCGACGAGCACCAAGTCTCAGCAATCTCGTATAACCACCGGCTCTAGTTGAAAAGCGGGGTGCAATGCCATCGAATAATTTACTCAATACAATCGGATCAGCAATCTCTCGACGAACCAAACGACGTGCATGCACAATCTTTGACGGCTCTTCACTCGCCAAGCCACGCTTAGCGAGCGTAATTAGACGCTCGACAAACGGCCGCAATTCCTTAGCGCGTGGTACAGTTGTCTCAATCCGCTCATGCCGTAATAAGGCCTGCGCCTGATTCCGCAACATCGCACGACGATGCTCACTAACTCGACCTAATTTTCGATGCGCTACACGATGACGCATGTGTTGTCATACCTCAAGAGAATTGCCAGGACTCTCTAGTTGCTCTGTTGGTTGGTCTAACCGCATACCTAAACTGAGTCCCATACTGGTCAACAGATCCTTAATCTCGTTCAGTGATTTACGACCAAAATTCTTGGTCTTCAGCATTTCACCTTCAGTCTTCTGTACTAATTCACGAATTGTTTCAATATTCGCATTTTTTAAACAGTTGTATGATCTGACTGAAAGTTCTAACTCCTCGACACTTTTTTCAAGATTCTCGTTTGATATTACCTCATGAACTTCTACCGGCGGTTCACTGATTTGCTCAACCGGATCATCAAGATTAATAAAGATGTTTAAGTGATCACGAAGCAACTTAGCGGCCAAAGAGACTGCTTCACGAGGAGCAATCGAGCCGTTAGTCCAGAGATCCATCGTTATTTTCTCGTAGTCAGTTGTCTGTCCTAAACGAGCAGCTTCAACTACATGCTTCACCTTTTTAACTGGTGAATGAACAGCGTCAATAGGTATCCAACCGATTCCTAAATCCTCATCGAAATTCTTATCGGCTGATACGTATCCACGTCCTCGCCGAACCCTTACCTCCATATTGAGAGCACCACCCTCTGCAACTGTTGCGATGTGCGCATCCGGCTCTAGAATCTCAACATCTGCATCGGTTTGAAGGTCTCGAGCCTTGACTTCCCCAGGCTTGGTTACGTTGATCGTAAGTATCTTGGTCGTCTCAACGTGCATCCTGAGTGGCACCTGCTTTAAATTGAGAATGATATCCGTCGCATCCTCTACCACGCCAGGTATGGGGGAAAACTCATGTAGCACACCGTCAATCTTGACTGCCACCGCAGCGGCTCCTTCAATCGAAGAAAGTAAGACCCGTCGCAAGGCAATGCCCATCGTTGTCCCGAAACCACGTTCGAACGGCTGAGCCGAAAATCGTCCGAACCGATCGGTTAACGTTTCACGCTCAAACTCGAGCCGCTTTGGTCTTTGGAAACCCTTCCACAACATCGACATCAATCCTTTCTTGCCAGGGATCGTCGTCCCAAGCCTTGCACTACAGCCTCGAACCTCTATTTCGAATACAACTCAACAATTAACTGCTCTTGAACAGGTAAATTGATCTGTTCACGTGTTGGCAGTGATGACACTTTTCCAGATAATTGCTCACCGTCGAATGTTAACCAGTCAGGAATACCACGTCCTTTAACCTCTTCTATCGCATGCTGAATCGAAACGTTCTTAGTGCTCTTTTGTTGTACGGTTACAGTGTCGCCCACACGCAGAGAGTACGACGGTATCGTGACTCTTCGTTCATTAACAAAAAAATGTCCGTGCCGAACAAGCTGACGAGCCTGAGGCCTTGAAGTCGCTAGCCCAAGCCTGTAGATAACATTGTCAAAACGACACTCCAGCAACTGTAAAAGCGTCTCACCTGTAATTCCCCGTTGGCGATCAGCTGATTCGAAGTAGCGACGAAATTGATTTTCAAGAACCCCGTAGGTTCTCTTAACCTTCTGTTTTTCTCTCAGTTGTAAACCATAGCCCATCAACTTTGCTTTACGAGCCTTTCCCTGCTGCCCTGGTGGAACATTCCGTTTCTCAATAGCGCATTTCTCCATATAGCAACGCTCACCCTTAAGAAACAGTTTCATGCCTTCTCGCCTGCAAAGTCGACATACCGGACCGTTGTATCGTGCCATGCTATGTCCTTATCCTTTTTTCTAACCTTAATAAAAAATATCTCAACGACAAAACCTTAAACACGACGCCGTTTAGGAGGCCTACAGCCATTATGAGGCACTGGCGTGACGTCACGAATCATACGAACATCCAGACCGATAGTCTGAAGAGCTCGAATAGCTGCCTCCCTACCGGAGCCTGGCCCTTTAACCTTAACTTCAACCGACCGCATACCAACACCCTTGGCAGCGTTGCCAGCATTAATCGCAGCTTGAGTCGCTGCAAACGGTGTACCTTTACGTGAACCTTTAAAACCGATACCACCGGCGCTTGACCATGCTACGACGTTACCCTCGGCATCAGTGATCGTAATAATTGTGTTATTAAATGAGGCTTGAATATGTGCAATCCCATGGTGCACAACACGCTTTTCACCCTTCTTTTTTGTTTTCTTACGCTTCGCAGGTCGTTTCACACCCTCCGTAAGCGTTGCGTCGACGACATCCTTCTTAGCCATTATCAAGAACCTCTACCTTCATGTTGACAGTGTCACATCGTTTTTTTCTTCGCGACCGCACCCTTCCTTGGACCTTTTCGGGTTCTCGAATTGGTGTGTGTACGTTGCCCTCGAACCGGAAGATTCCTTCGGTGACGCATTCCACGGTAGCACCCAATCTCCATTAAGCGCTTGATGTTCATAGAGATTTCTTTCCTTAAGTCACCTTCGACACGACCCTGCTCTTCGATGACACGACTGATCTTGCGAACGTCGTCCTCCGTAAGATCTTTAACCCGCACATCTGGACTGACTCCAGCTGATTCGAGAATATTTCCTGATCGCTGTTGACCAATACCATAGATATAGGTCAATGCAATTTCCACTCGCTTCGCCTGAGGTAAATCAACTCCAGCAATACGTGCCATATCTAGTTTTCACTCCGTCCTAAGATTTCCTTAGTCAGACAATACAAGTTTAATCTAACCCTGCCTTTGCTTATGCTTTGGATTCGAACAAATCACTCGAACAACCCCACGTCTCCGAACAATCTTACATTTAGGACACATTCGCTTAACCGAGGCTCGAACTTTCATTTCAGCACCTTTATCACACAATGCTTAATCACTGTAATGACATCCACATCATTACGATTCTGGCGATACAGTGGACATAGAATCATGTTGCGTTGTTCTCACACTCAAATTGTCGCCATCGTGGTCGCCTTCACTAGGACGACGGGTTAAAACTTCAGCGCCTTCAGCAGTCACCGCAACAGTGTGTTCAAAATGGGCTGATAGATTTCCATCACTGGTAACAGCGGTCCAGCCATCCTTCAAAATCTTTACAGTTGCGGACCCGATATTAACCATCGGCTCAATGGCTAACACCATACCCTCGGCCAACCTCGGACCCTGACCAGGTTGGCCATAATTCGGGATCTGCGGTTCCTCATGAAGCTTCGTGCCAATCCCATGCCCCACAAATTCTCGCACCACCGAATAACCGTTCGCCTCAACATAATGCTGAACGGCATACCCCAAATCCGATACACGCGCACCTACTCGAACAGCTGAAATTGCGCGCACTAATGATTGTTCAGTCACGCTTAACAATTTCGCTGCAGCAACTGAAATTTCCCCAACAGGAACCGTCAGCGCCGAATCACCATAGTAACCGTCTAGGAGAACACCAACATCCAATGACACAATATCTCCAGCCTTCAGTGGACGCTTCGAAGGAATGCCGTGCACAACTTCTTCATTTACTGAAGCACAAACTGTCGCTGGATAACCTCGATATCCCTTAAAGGCCGGTTCCGCACCCCCATCCCGAACAAGTGACTCAGCAACGGCATCTAAATCTAGAGTTGTCACGCCTGGCAAGACCATCGCTTCAAGCGTGCCAAGCACGTCAGCCACCAGTGCATTCGCGGTACGCATACGGACCAATTCACTCGCTGATTTACAGACAATCATTGCGGAGACTCCTTCGCCGTCCCCTCAAGTGAACCCTCAGTCGCCTTCGATTCAATTATGGCTCTTACCTCACATCCGACAACTTCAGGCGACTGTGACCCATCGACAGAAGCAAAATTAAGCCGACGAGAATAATGGTGTAACAACGGCTGTGTATCTCGCGCATAAACTTTTAACCGCTCACGGACAACGCTTTCGCAATCATCGCTACGCTGAATCAATGTTCCGCCACACCGTTCACAGTTTCCATTAAGACCAGCATTTGGATAGGTAGCGCCACACTGGCCACAAACACGCCTTGCACTTAATCGTCTAACAAGTTCTTCTTCAGACACCACTAAATCAATGACAAATAAGTCGTCACAGTCCTCCAGAATTTCATCCAGCGCTACCGCTTGAGCTACAGTGCGTGGAAAGCCATCCAAGACGACACCAGGTTTTGCATCTGTACGCATTAATCGATCTCGAACAATGCCGATCACAATTTCATCGCTGACCAATCCACCTTTATCCATAATTGCTTTGGCCAACAGTCCCATCTCAGTACCAGACTCCACTGCCTCACGAAGAATGTCGCCAGTAGAAATCTTAAGCAGCCCATGGTCTTCAGCAAAACGCTCAGCTTGTGTACCCTTACCAGCCCCTGGCGGCCCCAACATAACCATATTGACCGTCATCTCAGATTTACCCGCGTCGCCCTCGAATACGAGTCTTTTTCATAAAACCATCGTAGTGCCGCATAATGAGTTGCGACTCAACTTGATTAACCGTATCCATCGACACGCCCACAATAATCAGCAACGATGTGCCGCCAAAATAGAACGTCACATTCATACCCTGAGTAATAAATTGAGGCAGTAGAGCATCTAATTGATCGCCGATGAAGGGAATCGGAGCAACATTTAATCCGACAATCAAGAAGTCAGGTAGAACCGCGACGAGTGCCAGATAAATCGACCCTGCCAATGTGATACGCGTCAAAATAGTGTCTATATGTTCAGCTGTTCGTTTACCAGGCCTTATACCTGGAATAAAACCCCCATATTTCCGCATATTCTCTGCAACATCATCAGGATTGAAGATGATCGCTGTGTAAAAGTACGCAAAAAAGATGATGCCAGAAATATAGAGCAGGTAATAAAGAGGCATCCCGTAAGCCAACTGGTCTGTAATTGCCTGCCCCAAACCTCCCGCAGGCAAGACACCAGCTACAGTTGCCGGAAGTGCAAGAATCGAGGATGCAAAAATAACTGGAATTACACCGCCCGTGTTCACCTTCAATGGTATGTGGGTGCTTGAACCACCGGCCATCCGACGACCAACGACACGCTTGGCGTATTGCACATTGACTCTTCGATGTCCACGCTCAATAAATACCACCGCCGCAATTACAAGTATCATGAGCGCTAGCAACGCAATGAGCCTAAATAACCCAATCTGACCTGTTCGAAGCTGGTCAACCGTTGTTATAACAGCTTGAGGCAGCCCTACCACAATGCCAGCAAAGATAATCAGCGACATTCCGTTTCCGATTCCACGCTCAGTAATCTGTTCACCAAGCCACATGATAAAAATCGTACCGGTTGTCAGAGTGAGAACAGTCAACAATCTGAAGCTCCATCCTCCCTCGTAAACTAATGGGAGCCCACCTGCGATATTGGTCTGTCGCTCAAGGAAGAGAGCAATAGCTAACGCCTGAACTATGCAAAGAAGCAGAGTTCCGTACCGTGTATACTGTGTGATCTTCCGACGACCGAGTTCCCCTTCATTTTTCAATCGTTCTAGATACGGCCATACCACTGTCAAAAGTTGAATAATAATCGAGGCACTTATATACGGCATGATGCCTAGCGCGAAGATCGTTACTCTTGATAAATTACCCCCAGAAAACATGTTATATAAACCAAACATCGTACCAGCTGTCTGGTCAGCAAGGATCGCGAGAGCCTCGGTATTAATCCCAGGTGTCGGAATCACACTGCCTACACGATAGACCGCAAGTATGGCCAGCGTGAACAAGATACGGTTACGCAATTCAGAAACTGCGAAGATACTTTTCAGCTTATCAATCATTTTTCTTCGCCAGAGTCTTCAACAACCTTGGGTTGGTTTCGATTCAACTCGACAGCCTTCCCTCCAGCCGCAACAATCTTCTCAGTGGCCTTACGACTAAATCGATGAGCATGAATGGTTAAGGCAATAGATATGTCCCCGCGCGCAAGCACCTTAATATGACGATCAGATCGGCCAATCAGACCATGAGAACGTAAAAGGTCAGGAGTGACATCAGTGCTGGCCTCAAACCTCTTACTCAAATCATCAAGATTTACGATTGCGTACTCCACGCGAAACACATTATGAAAACCTCGCTTAGGTAACCTTCGATGGAGCGGCATCTGTCCGCCCTCGAAGCCACGCTTCCGACTATAACCAGATCTGGACTTCTGACCTTTGTGACCACGACCGGCAGTCTTACCAGTGCCAGAACCTGGCCCACGGCCAATCCGTTTCTTAGATTGAGTTCTTCCTTTGGGAGGTTGAAGATCGCTCAAATTCATAACAGCAGTCCTGATTTCCTAAAAAATCTGCTAACTACTCCTCTACAACTTCAACTAAGTGGCGCACCTTTTGAATCATCCCGCGGGTTGCTGGATTATCAGCTACTTCGACAGAATGACCCAACCGCCTCAGGCCTAATCCTTTAACCACATGCCTCTGTCTCTGCGCATACCCGATCGTGCTCTTAATTTGGGTGACCTTAAGCTTGCTAATCACTTTCTTTCCACGTTTCGATTGCGTCTTACCAGCTACCATTCGAACAGTAACTCCATTATTATTAATAACTTAAACAGTCTCAACGCCTTCATTGTTTGCAGGTGGTTCAGCGACTTGCTCATTCTGGGGCACCGGCTGTCCTCGAAGGCGTGCATTCTCTACTGGATCGAGTAATTCCATAAGTCCCGCGAACGTCGCGCGTACTACATTGTGTGGATTAGGTGTTCCTATAGACTTGGTCAATATATTTTGAATACCAGCTGACTCAACAACAGCCCGAACGGCTCCTCCGGCAATAATGCCAGTGCCTTCTGGCGCTGGCTTCAACAAGACACGCCCCGCTCCAAAACGACCTACCACTACATGCGGAATTGTGGTTCCTTGCATTGGTACACGAATCAGCGACTTACGAGCGACCTCGATACCCTTCTTAATCGCAGACGGCACTTCCTTCGCCTTGCCAACACCGAAACCTACGTAACCTAGACCATCGCCTACAACAACGAGGGCACTAAAGCTCAAATTCTTTCCACCCTTAACAACTTTAGTTACTCGATTAATCGAGACGACCACATCTCGAAGATCTAAATTTGCAGGATCAATTTTTTCTCTCGTCTCGAACATAAATCTGTCGCAGGTGCGTATTTCTTGTTCAGTGCCTTTTAACGATACGTCTCGGAATCGGACACATCACTCCACTGAACTGATGACTTAAAAACGCAGCCCTGCCTCCCTGGCAGCCTCTGCTACCGCTTTCACACGTCCGTGATACAGAAAACCGCCTCTATCAAATACTGCCTCAGAGACACCACTAGCTATCAAACGTTCTGCTACCACCTTACCGACTGCTCGAGCACCAGCGACATTTCCACCATGCACCGTTTTCTCAAACGTCGATTTTAAACCTGACTCAATACTTGATGCTGACACAATCGTTCTTCCCACCGTGTCGTCAATAACCTGTACATAAACATGTGTCAGACTACGGAACACGACGAGCCGTGGTCTATTAGCTGTTCCATACAGGCGCTTACGCGAACGTAGTCGAACGCGATTACGGCGATCTTTCTTAGTCTTAACTCTCATCAAATACCTTCACAACCTAGGCACCAGTCTTACCAACCTTTTTCTTCAAGACTTCACCCGTATACCGAATCCCTTTCTGTTTATAAGGATCGGGTTTGCGGAGCCCACGAATGTCGGCTGCTACCTGACCAACAAGTTGACGGTCAACTCCAGTCACCACAATATGCGTCTGCTTATCAATTTTGATCTCAATTCCTTTTGGAATATCAAACACAACTGGATGAGAGTAACCAAGCGCGAAAATCACTTGCTTACCTTTAACATCAGCCCGATAACCGATACCTACGATGTCAAGCTCACGACTGAAACCTTCAACTACACCTTTCACAGCATTAGCAACAAGAGTACGCGCTAAACCATGAAACTTGCCCAAGTCAGACTGTTCACCCACGATACGAGCTTCGAGCACTGAGTCAGCAAGTTCAAAACCAATACCAGGAGGAACGTATTGTTTCAAACGTCCCTTTGGTCCCTGTACATCCACGCTACCCACAGAGATAGACACTTTAACGTCTTTAGGAATTGGTATCGGTCGTTTACCTACACGAGACATAACTAGTTATTCCCCAAGCAATACTGGCAGTGGGCTACCATACGTTGCACAGAACTTCTCCACCAACCCCAGCCTCTTTAGCCTCTCGGCCAGTCATTACTCCACGTGATGTCGTTAAGATGTTCGAACCCAACCCGGCAAGCACGGTTGGCACATTATCTCGACCAAAATAAACACGTCGACCTGGCCGACTTACCCGACTAATGCCAGAAATCACTCGCTCTCCTCGTGGACCATACTTCAAAAATATTCGAATCGTCGTTGAGGCGCTTTGATTATTCTCTGCCGATTCAAAAACCTTGAATCCCTGAACATAACCTTCTTTTTGCAGGGTTCGAGCTATCTCAATTTTAAGTTTTGAACCTGGCACATCGACACGCTGATGCCGAGCACTCGTAGCGTTTCGAATACGCGTTAACATGTCAGCAATCGGATCAGTCATAATTCTTCACTCTTACTATTTCCTCGCGTCGGTTATTCCCTTCGCGTCATTGTCCTACCAGCTACTCTTAATCACACCGGCCACATCACCGTGTAACGCAAGCGTCCTGAAACACAGCCGACAAAGCGCAAATTTCCTCATGAAAGCACGTGGTCTACCGCAGCGCAAGCAACGGTTCCGCTGGCGAACTTTAAATTTTGGAACTTTCTTCGACTTAGCAATCTTTGCTGTTGTGGCCATAAGTCACATTCTTCGGTTCTTGTGCAATGCACATCAATATCAACACATGTGTTCTCAATTTTGCCGAAACGGCATCCCCAACAATTTCAACAACTGGCGACCTTCTTCGTCTGTTCGCGCCGTTGTTACCATGGAAATATTCATTCCACGATTCTTATCAACCCGCATGTAATCAATTTCAGGAAATATCAATTGATCGCGGAGGCCTAACGTGTAATTACCTCTCCCATCAAACCCTTTTGGTGAAATTCCTCGGAAGTCACGCACGCGAGGCAAAGCGATGGAAATGAGCCGATCCAAAAATTGGTACATTTGCTCGCTTCGTAATGTGACCATTGAACCAATCGGCATTCCTTCACGCACCTTAAAAACCGCAACAGATTTTTTAGCCTTCCGCGTAACGGCCTTCTGGCAAGTAATGCGTCCAATCTCTTCACTTCCCACATCAAGAACCTTTACGTTGGCCGTCGCTTCACCCAGCCCCATATTCACCACAATCTTTTCAAGTTTTGGCACCGCCATCGCATTTGAATAACCGAATGCTTTAATTAACTCCGGAACGATGTCTTTCAAGTACCGTTCTTTTAACCGACTCATTTATCGACCACTCCTTCGCACTTACGACAGATTCGCACCTTGCGACCATCTCCGAGAATCTGTCGGCCGATACGCGTAGCAGCACCACACTCTGGACAAATAAGCTGCACATTAGAAACATGGATAGAAGCTTCGCGCTCTACGATGCCACCCTTAACGTTTTGTTGTGGATTTGGCTTAGTGTGGCGCTTAACGATATTCGCGCCTTCAACAACCAAACGATTTTTTGATGAGATCATGGCCAACACACGACCACGCTTACCTCGGTCGCGTCCAGTCACTACTAGGACGTTGTCATTTTTTCTGATTGGCGTGTCTACACGTGGCATCGATCTCTCACCTTATTCACAATATTTGTGATCGCTATATCACTTCTGGCGCCAATGATACGATTTTCATGAACTTCCGCTCGCGCAACTCACGCGCGACGGGTCCAAACACCCGCGTGCCAATGGGTTCGCCTTGATCATCAATAAGCACCGCGGCGTTACGATCAAATCTAATGTAACTGCCGTCCCGCCTGCGATATTCTTTACTTGTCCGGACGATGACAGCCTTAACCACTTGACCCTTCTTTACATTTGAAGCTGGTGTCGCTTCCTTCACTGAAGCCGTGACACGATCTCCAAGGCCCGCGCATCGACCCGTTGAACCACCAATGGGGTTTATAACGGCAATCTTACGAGCTCCAGAATTGTCAGCCACGTCTAAAATTGATTGCATCTGAATCATCAGTACGACTCCAGTCGAACTCTTAATTTACTTTGCACGTTCAATTACTCGAGTTACCACCCATCGTTTGCGACGACTCATTGGACGCGTCTCAGCAAGACTCACCCGATCACCAACTTTGATGTCCGCAACAGTGTTATGAGCAACAAATTTCGACGTTCGACGTTGAATCTTTCCATAAAGCGCATGTCGAACTTGTCGCTGAATGGCGACCACGACGCTCTTGTCCATTTTGCTGCTAACGACAACCCCGGTTACCTCAGATTTTGTAGCCATTACTCGCTCTTATATCTCATACGAAACTCTCGGGCTTATACATTGGACTGTTTATACCTGCTCTTCTTGCTCTTTTAGCAGTGTTTTGACACGAGCTAAACCACGTCGTACTTCGCGAAGCTTCACAGGTGAATCTAACTGTTCCATGGACTTCTTGATACGCATTTGAAATATTTCATCTTCAAGATCACGTTCACGCTGTCGAAGAGCTTCTAAACCAAGCTCGCGCAATTCTGAAACTTTTATCATGAAGATGTCTCTCCAAAACGAGTGGCAAATTTTGTCTGAATTGGTAGTTTTTGAGCAGCACGCCGCATCGCTTCTCGTGCCTCGTCCTCCTTAACACCTTCCATCTCAAACAAGATTCGTCCAGGGCGCACGACAGCCACCCATTGCTCAGGTGCACCCTTCCCTTTACCCATACGAACTTCCTGGGGTTTTTTTGTAATCGGTTTGTCCGGAAACACGCGAATCCACACTTTGCCACCACGCTTAATAAAACGAGTCATGGCAACTCTCGCTGCTTCAATCTGTCGATCGGTCAACCAGCAAGGTTCCAGAGCTTTTAAGCCGTAGTCGCCAAATGAAACAGACGAGCCTCGCCATGCCTTCCCAGCCATACGGCCGCGCTGCTGTTTCCTATAGCGAACTTTTTTTGGCATTAACATGATTGCCTACCCCTTACCACACACACATCACGCTAGTTCCGAGCCGACCGACCCGGCATCCGGTAATCCTCCTCACGACCAATCAAAGGCTGCAATCGCTCTCCTTTGTACATCCACACCTTCACTCCAATCCGACCATAAGTCGTACGAGCCTCAGCAAAGCCATAGTCGATGTCTGCACGCAATGTCTGTAGCGGTAGTTGTCCATGCAGATACCATTCTGACCGAGCTATCTCAGCACCGTTGAGTCGTCCAGCTACGCGGACTTTAATGCCGCGTGCGCCAAATCGTAGTGCGGCTTCAACAGCCTTTCTCATCGCCCTACGGAAGGCAACTCGCTTCTCTAACTGGAGAGCGATTGATTCCCCAATCAGTTGGGCGTCTAACTCCGGCTTTTGAATTTCCTGAATATTAATAAATACTTCTCTATTGGTCCGCTTCTGGATCTCAGTCTTAAGTTTGTCGACTTCCGTTCCCTTACGCCCAATAATGATTCCAGGCCTGGATGTATGAATGTCAATCTTCAACTTGTTAGCCGCACGCTCGATTTCAATCTTGGACACGCCTGCATGCGAAAACCTCTCTTTCAGATCTTTCTTAAGGCTTAGATCTTCATGCAAGAGCTTCGCATAATCGCGATCTGCGTACCATCGAGAGCGCCACGTCTTATTAAAACCAAGTCGAAAACCGTACGGGTGTACTTTTTGACCCATTATTTGTCCTCACATCCAGTCATGGCGCATCGCCTCAAGCGTCGTCCGTACTGTCATTTTTCTTTAAAGCCTTTTTTTTCGTCGGTAACACTTCACGTTCGGCTACTCGGACTGTTAGATGCGCTGTGCGCTTCACCACTCGAAATGCTCGTCCCATTGGCGCTGGACGAACACGTTTCATCCCTGGGCCCTGATTAGCGTGACAGGATGACACGTACAATCGATCAACATCACCCGTAAAACCGTCTTGCTGTTGAGCATTAGCAATTGCCGACCTCAAAACCTTCTCAATATCTCGCGCGACACTTTTTCTCGCAAACTTTAACGTTGTTAGCGCAGAATTCACATCTCGCCCTCTAATGATGTCGAGCACTAATTTGGCCTTCTGTGCTGACGTGCGGACATACCGAGCAGTTGCATGTGCTTCGACCATAATTTAGGTACTCGCTGTCGGAGTCGGAGTCTTTTCACTACTTCCTGTGCTGGAACTTCCTGTGCTGGCCCCTACGGAAGCCACGGAGGCAGCTTTCTCACTTTTTGTCGTGTGTCCTCGAAACTGCCTAGTCGGTGCGAACTCTCCAAGTTTGTGTCCGACCATATTCTCCGTCACATATACAGGAATAAACTTACGTCCGTTATGCACTGCAATCGTATGACTCACCATTTCTGGAAGAACAGTCGATCGCCGTGACCACGTTTTAATCACCTTCTTGTCACCACCACGATTCATAATCTCGATCTTTTCTAACAGTGACAACTCAACGAACGGTCCTTTTTTTAACGATCTACCCATGCTTAACCTTCCAAAACTAACGAGATCTCCGCTTAGACCTACGTTGTACGATAAACCGATCAGTAGACTTATTATTCCGGGTTTTGTAACCCTTAGTTGGCATACCCCAAGGCGATACCGGATGCCGGCCACCAGCGGCCTTGCCCTCTCCACCACCCAGTGGATGGTCAACTGGATTCATGGCGACGCCACGAACATGGGGACGTTTACCACGCCAACGACTCCGACCAGCCTTGCCATCAGAAACATTTTCATATTCCAGATTACCTACCTGACCAATCGTAGCTACGCACTGTCGATGTATTCTCCTCACCTCACCAGAAGGCATCTTGACAGATACATAGTCGCCCTCCTTAGCTACAACTTGAACAGCTGAACCTGCGCTCCGGGCAATCTGTCCACCCTTGCCAGGTCTGAGCTCGACATTATGGACCATTGTGCCAAGAGGAATATTTTTCAAAGGCAGGGCATTGCCAGGCAAAATATCAACATTGTCACCAGCAATAATCGTATCGCCGACCTTAATTCCCACCGGTTGCAATATGTAACACTTCTCGCCGTCTGCATAAGCGACCAAGGCGATCCGAGCAGACCGATTTGGATCGTATTCAATAGTCAATACCTTCGCCGGTATATCATGCTTGGATCTTTTAAAGTCAATCACGCGGTAGAGACGTTTATGCCCACCCCCACGCCACCATGAAGTCAACTGACCAGAATTATTACGACCGCCAGATCGATGGAGTGGCTCCGTCAATGGTTTATGGGGCTTCGTCGCCGTGATTTCATCAAAGACCTGCACTGTCTGAAAACGTCGTCCAGGCGATGTCGGCTTGTATTTACGAATGGGCATATTCTTTAACCATTTATTGGTTCAGCACCAAAATTCTCGCGTCACCACTTCACAGACTTCGATCACCTAGGCGCCTTCAAGAAATTCAGGCATCTTGGTGCCTTCGCGGAGCCGCACGTAGGCCTTCTTCCAATCCGGACGTTGCCCCACGAAGCGCCCCTGCCGTTTTGTTTTACCGTGAACAATAGCTGTCCGAACAGTCGCAACTTTCGTTTCAAACATTTTTTCTACAGCGTGTTTAATTTCAATTTTCGTCGCTTCAACTGCCACTTGAAAAACAAGTGTTTGACCATCTTCACGCAGGATATTACTCTTCTCAGTAATCAGGGGACGACGAATAACTTCAGTTAACTTCATCGCCCAAGCACCTTTTGCAAACGCTCGATGGCTGACCGACTAGCAACAACTTGTCTGGCGCCAAGGACATCTCGTGCCGTTAGGTCAACTACTCTTCGCACCGCAACACCAGGAAGGTTTCTAACCGCCAAAACTAAACTTGCTTCGAAATCAACGTCCACCAACAGCGTGCTCTCTATTGCATTTAGACGCTTCAAAAATTCGACAGCCACCTTCGTTTTAGCCTCTTCAATTGCTAACCGATCCACGACAATTAAACTATTAGTAGCAATCTGTTGCTTCACAGCGGCCTGAAGCGCACCCAGTTTCATCTTATGGGGTAAGGCATAACCGTAATCACGAGGAGTTGGTCCGAAAACTGTCCCTCCTGATCTCCATATTGGGTTGCGGACAGAGCCAACACGTGCACGCCCTGTGCCTTTCTGACGCCAAGGTTTTTTGCCGCTGCCACGCACCTTGCCACGAGTTTTAGTTGCAGCCGTGCCACTTCGTTCTGATGCATTTTGATGCACGACTGATTCCCAAATCAAACCGGTATTCACCGAACCACCAAACACGGTCGAATCAAGATCGAGTGAATCCACCTTCTCATTCTGAGCGTTCACAACATCAAGAGTCATCATCTCGAGCCTCGCCTACTATTTCTTCTTCGGTTCCTCTACCTGTGAAACCCTCACAGGTTTTTGAACCACGGCCTTTCGCACAGTGATGTATGTGCCGGGCGCGCCAGGTATCGAACCACTAACAATCAAAAGATTATTCTCTGTATCAACCTGAAGAACTTGCAAACTTCGCACGGTCACGCGCTGACCACCCATGCGACCAGGTCCTTTCATCCCTTTAATGACACGTGAGGGATAAGACGACTGACCGATCGAACCAGGCGCACGGTGAAACATCGACCCGTGTGTCGCGCGACCACCACCAAAGCCATGGCGTTTCATTACGCCCTGAAAACCTTTACCGCGACTGGTTCCAATCACATCCACGCGGTCACCGCTCTCAAAAATCGAAACGAGTACTTGATCTCCAGGCTTTGGAGATTCATCGCTGGAATCAATCGCGACTTCACGCCTAATACGAGTCGGCGAGACTTTGGCCTTCTTGTAAGTCCCCTCGACAGCTTTCGTGACTCTTGGCTTCTTCCCATCCTCAACTAAACCAAGTTGCACTGCTTCATAGCCATCGCGTGCGGCGGTCTTCGCTTGCACGACAACACAAGGGCCAGCCTTAATGACAGTAGCAGGCTGGACCACGCCACCATCACCAAACAACTGAGTCATGCCGATTTTCTTACCAATAATTCCCGTCACCATAGTGACTCTCACTTGTAATTACTTGTGCTCCTTACCAAACGCCTTAATTTCCACATCCACGCCTGCAGGCAAATCGAGCTTCATCAACGCGTCAACTGTCTGTGAGGTAGGCTCAAAAATGTCAATCAATCTCTTGTGGGTCCTAATTTCAAACTGCTCACGCGATTTCTTATCGACGTGCGGAGACCGCAGCACCGTCCACTTGTTCTTTTCTGTCGGAAGCGGGATTGGGCCTGCCAACTCTGTACCCGTTCGTTTTGCTGTATCCACAATTTCCGTCGTAGATTTATCGAGTAAACGATGATCGTATGCTTTTAAGCGAATTCGAATCTTGTCGTTAAATGCAACCATTTGTTTTGCCTCTTGATCTCAATCGCTTACCTTCCACCTACTCTTGCTATAATCTCGTCGCTAACATTCCGAGGCGCTTGTTCATATTGATGAAAATGCATACTGAAGGTTGCGCGCCCTTGTGTGCGAGATCGAAGGTCAGTCGCATATCCAAACATCTCAGATAGCGGTACGTGGGCATTCACTAACTGTGTGCCTCCTCGCGCCTCTAAAGATTGGACATGTCCACGACGCCCTTTCAAATTACCCACCACGTCGCCCATGTTTTCCTCTGGCACCACGACTTCAACCCGCATAACCGGTTCCAGCAAGACAGGCCCGGCAGCTTTGGCCGCATCACGAAAAGCCATGGATCCAGCGACCTTAAAAGCAACCTCTGAGGAGTCAACATTATGAAAAGAGCCGTCATAGAGAGACACCTTCACATTGTCGATAGGATAGCCAGCCAAGACTCCTGTCGTCATGGCGTCACGAATGCCTTGCTCGACCGGCTTGATATACTCTCTAGGAATCGAGCCCCCATGAATTTCATTTACAAACTCAAATCCTCCACCATTGTCGCAAGGTGCGATACGAATCTTGGCGTGGCCATACTGACCTCGACCGCCTGTTTGCTTAACGTACCGCCCTTCACCTTCCGCAGGTTTCGTAAGTGTCTCCTTGTAAGCCACTTGAGGTCGACCAACACTAGCAGTCACACCAAATTCACGCTTTAACCGATCTACGATGATCTCAAGATGCAATTCCCCCATTCCGGAAATGACAACTTGTCCGGTATCGTCGTCCGAACGAACCCGGAACGTCGGATCCTCGGCAGTTAATTTTCCTATGCCTTGGCCAAGCTTCTCTTGATCTTCACGTGTTTGCGGTTCGATGGCGAGGGATATCACAGGTTCTGGAAAGTCCATTGATTCAAGCACAATCGGACCCTGCTTATCGCAAATCGTGTCACCCGTTCCCACGCTCTTGAGCCCTACAGCTGCTGCAATGTCACCAGCATAAACTGCCTTAATTTCCTCTCGTTTGTTCGCGTGCATCTTCAGGAGACGCCCAATGCGCTCACTTCGATCTTTCGTTGGGTTGTAAACTGAAGAACCAGATGCCATCACACCAGAATAGACCCGAACGTAAGTCAACTGCCCAACATACGGATCCGTAGCAACCTTGAATGCTAAGGCCGAAAATGGAGCTTCGTCCGAGGCTGGACGCTCTAACGCTATTTCCTCAGCACTGTGCGGCTCCAGTCCGATGACAGCAGGAATATCGGCCGGAGACGGCAAGTAATCCACGATGGCATCTAAAAGCGGCTGAATTCCCTTATTCTTAAACGCTGAACCACATAACACCGGCACACATGGTGCTTGCTCATCACGCACCGAATCCACCACACGTTTTCTCAAGGCGTTAATGATTTCGTCAGGCGAGATTTCGTCACCATGAAGGTATTTCGTCAATAATGCGTCGTCGGACTCACTAACCGCCTCAACGAGACGCTCGCGAAATGTTTCGACCTTACTGTTGTATGCACTAGGTATCTCTTCAACGCTGTAATCCGCGCCTAACGTCTCATCAAGATATCGAATAGCTTTCATACGAATAAGATCGATGACTCCGATGAAGTCATCTCCAGAAGTCATCGGCAATTGCACGGCCACCGGATTTCCCTGCAGTTTTGAAGCGACTTGTTCAAGGGTGCGCTCGAAATCGGCCCCGGTCCGGTCCATCTTATTGACAAAACAGATGCGCGGTACTCGATACTTGTCGGCCTGTCTCCAGACCGTTTCAGACTGTGGTTCAACTCCAGCAACTGCATCGAAAACAGCAACAGCGCCATCAAGGACACGCAGCGATCGTTCGACTTCAGCAGTAAAATCGACATGTCCAGGTGTATCGATAATATTAATGCGGTGGTCCCGCCACATACTTGTCGTTGCAGCCGAGGTAATCGTAATGCCGCGCTCTTGTTCCTGTTCCATCCAGTCCATAACAGCCGTTCCGTCATGCACCTCACCGATTTTGTAGGTGATTCCTGTATAGAACAAAATGCGTTCAGTCGTAGTGGTCTTACCCGCATCAATGTGCGCCATAATGCCAATATTTCGTGTTCTATCGATTGGAATAAGCCTAGGCATTACGTCTTCTTTGACCGATATCTATATAAAGGAAGTTCTACCATCGGAAGTGTGCGAAGGCCTTATTAGCCTCAGCCATCCGATGTGTATCCTCTCGCTTCTTGACCGATGAACCCCGCAAATTCGAAGCGTCAAGTAATTCATTGGCAAGCTTTTCTCTCATAGTTCTGCCATCACCACGCTGTCTGGCATAATTAACTAACCAGCGAATACTCAGCGACAATCTACGATTTGGACTGACTTCAATTGGCACCTGATAATTCGATCCACCCACTCGACGAGATTTGACTTCCAGTGTTGGCCTCACGTTATCAATGGCCTTCTTGAATACCTTTAAAGGATCGTCGCCCGTTCGCTCTTTAATAATGTCCAGACTCCCGTAGAGAATGCCTTCTGCGGTACTTCGTTTCCCGCTCAACATTATCGTTCGAAGAAATTTTGTAATTAACGTACTGTTATATACAGGATCCGGTGGAGCCTCGCGTTTGGGAACCTCTCGCCTACGTGGCATAGGTCAATCCTTATCTCAAATCTAGAACCGTGTTACGTTAATTAGTCGGCACCTTCACGCCTTAGGTCGTTTCGCACCGTACTTCGATCGTGATTGTTTCCGCCCTTGAACACCCACAGCGTCTAACGTTCCTCGAACTACGTGGTACCGAACGCCAGGCAAATCCTTAATACGACCTCCGCGGATTAAAACAAGAGAGTGCTCTTGAAGGTTGTGTCCAACACCAGGAATGTACGACGTGACCTCAAGTCCATTCGTTAATCGTACGCGCGCTACTTTGCGAAGTGCGGAATTTGGCTTTTTCGGAGTCTGCGTGAACACACGTACGCAAACACCACGCTTCTGAGGACTTTCTTGAAGAGCAGGGCTTTTACTTTTCGTTAAGATCCGTTTTCGACCGCGACGGACGAGTTGGCTAATCGTTGGCACGAACACTCCATAGCCGGACCTTACGCATAGTTTCGGTACCACCAGGTACCGGATCTAAACCAGCAAGATCACCCGGCGAAAGTACTGTTCCAGGCCTAAAAATTAAGCGCTCCGATATACGGCGGAACGACCGATTTGGCACCTGGAAACGCGACTACCCTATATCGTGTTTTCGCGTCGTACGGGGCTCCCTTTGTGGAAATACACCGAGGGGCCGCTATTTCGAAAGAAAGACTGGAACAGCTTAGGCAGCCTTTCTCAGGACAGAATTTAGCCAGATAGGGTATCCTGGCTCCACCAAAACCTTACGAGAATATCACAATCTTCTGCGCACATGCAACGATGAGGCAGAGGTTTGTGGGCTTCAACATGAGTCAAGCCCAACAAGACTCTTAAAACAGCCATGGCTAGGAGTTCCTTTAAACCAAGTCGTGATAAGTTCAGCCACTCTTAGAACTTTAGCAGCCGAAAGCGCTAACTTTGATTCTTGGAACTGTCGACTTCTATCGCTTCATCGGGGTTCACTTGATAGTCCATCTCACCCTCGAATGACATATCATCCTCGAGAATCGCGGGTGGTGGTGGTGGCTCATCCGGTTGAATGCGAACCTTCCGATAATAGTCAAAACCAGTTCCAGCCGGAATTAAACGTCCCATAGTTACGTTCTCTTTCAAGCCACGCAAATTATCAACGCGTCCAGAAATCGAGGCTTCAGTTAAAACACGCGTCGTTTCCTGAAATGATGCAGCTGAAATAAAAGAGTCGGTCGCAAGTGAGGCCTTCGTAATACCTAACAGTAATGGGCGACCCGTAGCAGGTCTTCCACTGTCCTTCATCACCCGCTCGTTCTCTTCCATGAAACGAATTCGATCCACCTGTTCATCAATGAGGAATTCGGTATCGCCTACTTCCTCAATACGAACCCAGCGCATCATCTGTCGCACCACAACCTCAATGTGTTTATCATTAATATTGACACCCTGCAGCCTGTATACTTCCTGGATTTCGTTAACCAAGTATCCTTGCAGAGCTTTTTCTCCAAGCACACTCAAGATGTCATGAGGATTGCTGGGGCCATCCATTAAAGCCTCGCCTGCACGAACACGATCACCCTCTTGAACGTTGATGTGAACACCACGAGGCAGCAAGTACTCGCGATTTTCTGCGCCCGATTCATCTGGGATAATAATAATCTTACGTAGCCCCTTGACGATACCGCCATGCTTAACAGTCCCATCAATCTCACTGATCACAGCGGTCTCTCGTGGTTTCCGTGCTTCGAACAACTCAACGACCCGTGGTAGACCACCTGTGATGTCCTTGGTCTTAGTTGTTTCTCTAGGTATTTTTGCCAGCACGTCACCCGCAGACACTTGCTCACTCTCGCTAACCATAAGATGTGCATGGGATGGCATGTGGTACTTCCGCAAAACTTTTCCATCTTTCCCACGAATCTCCACAGTAGGCTGCTTCTTTTCGTCTGGAGAATCTACGATAATTAATCGTGAAAGACCTGTTACCTCGTCGACCTCCTCGTGTACGGTTATACCTTCTGCAATATCCTTAAATCGAACAGCTCCTGCCAGTTCCGTAACGATTGAAAACGTGTAGGGATCCCACTCAACAAGCACTTGTCCCTGCTCCACCTGTTGACCATCAGTAACTCGAAGATGAGCGCCATACACAACAGAATATCGTTCGCGGTCACGGCCCTTAATATCTTGAATAACAAGCGACCCACTCCGATTCATAACAACCAATACGTTACCAACGCCTTCAACGACCTGTAAGCCTTCAAAGCGCACCGTGCCCACATGCTTTGCTTCAAGCGTTGACTGCGCAGATACACGAGATGCCGTACCACCGATGTGGAACGTTCTCATTGTTAGCTGCGTACCAGGCTCTCCTATCGATTGTGCTGCAATAACACCAACAGCAAGCCCACGTTCCACCAACATTCCAGTGGACAAATCACGACCGTAGCACTTAGCGCAAACTCCGCGCCGGGATGCACAAGTCAAAACTGACCGGATTCTGACCCGTTCGATACCTGAGTCTTGAATGTCTGACGACAACTCGTCAGTAATTTCCTTGTTTGCTTCAACAATTAAAGCATTGGTAAATGGATCTGTAATCTGCTCCAGGGTAGTTCGTCCAACGATACGATCACGAAGTGGCTCAATAATCTCGCCACTCTCAACAATCGCTACAGCATCAATCCCATCCAACGTTCCGCAATCGTCTTCAGAGATGATGACATCCTGAGCCACGTCGACTAGTCGACGAGTCAGATATCCCGAATCAGCAGTCTTCAACGCAGTATCAGCCAGTCCTTTCCGAGCACCATGGGTCGAAATGAAGTACTGGAGCACGGTTAGTCCTTCTCGGAAATTTGACGTAATGGGCGTTTCAATAATTTCTCCTGAAGGCTTTGCCATCAACCCACGCATTCCGGCCAGCTGTCGAATTTGTTGCTTGCTACCACGGGCGCCGGAATCCGCCATAATATAAACCGGATTAAAATTGCGACCAGCGTGATCAAGGTCCTCCATTTCAGAGAACATCGCATCAGCAATGCGTTCAGTCACATCTGACCAGATAGCGATGACCTTGTTGTAGCGTTCGCCGTTAGTAATCGCGCCGTCCTGATACTGCTGCTCGACTTTAATGACATCCTTTTTCGCTGCATTCACCAAGCCAACTTTTTCAGACGGTATAATCAAGTCATCGATACCTATCGACAATCCAGACTGGGTAGCACATAGGAATCCGAGATTCTTTAAACCGTCTAACATCATCACGGTTTTTTCTAACCCAAAGCGACGATATCCATACTGAACCAGTAACTGCAATCCCTTCTTCTTTAAAAGTCCATTGACGAACGGGAACTCTTCAGGTAGCGCATTATTAAATAACACACGGCCGACCGTCGTACTAATGATTTTCTTGTCAACTTGTTGCACTTCGGAGTGAATTACGTCCTGGTCATCTCTCGACACCGTTAGATCAAGCAGTTCTCCAGAAATACGGAGTCGGATAGGCGTCAAGGTTTCTAATTCGCCCGCTTCTAGCGCTAACTGCACGTCGTCGACATTCCCGAACACCCTACCTTCGCCCTTAGCACCAGCCTTTGACTTCGTCAGGTAATAACATCCCAATACAATGTCCTGTGAAGGCACCGCAATAGGAGATCCATTCGATGGGTTCAATATATTATTTGAAGCCATCATCAAGACTGACGCCTCGATCTGTGCTTCTGGAGCCAATGGAATATGCACAGCCATCTGGTCGCCATCAAAGTCAGCGTTAAAAGCAGTACAAACGAGTGGATGGATCCGAATCGCCTTCCCTTCAACCAAGACCGGCTCGAACGCCTGAATGCCGAGCCGATGGAGAGTTGGCGCACGATTCAGCAGCACTGGATGCTCGCGAATAACTTCGTCTAGAACATCCCACACCTCAGGCCCCTGTTGCTCCACCAATTCCTTAGCTTGCTTGATTGTCGTAATAACTCCACGCTCTTCAAGTTTGTTGTATATAAACGGCTTAAACAGCTCCAAGGCCATCTTTTTAGGCAAACCACACTGGTGCAACTTCAATTCAGGTCCTACTACAATGACTGAGCGACCCGAATAATCCACCCGCTTGCCGAGCAGGTTCTGGCGGAAGCGACCTTGTTTCCCTTTTAAAGTATCGGAGAGCGATTTTAAAGGTCGATTATTAGCTCCGCGCAGCACTCGACCACGACGACCATTGTCAAATAATGCGTCCACTGCCTCCTGCAACATCCTCTTTTCATTCCGCACAATGACATCTGGAGCCTTAAGATCCATCAGTTTTTTGAGTCGATTGTTACGATTAATTACTCTTCGATACAGATCATTCAAATCCGATGTAGCAAAGCGGCCACCATCCAGTGGCACCAGTGGGCGCAATTCAGGCGGAATCACTGGAATCACATCCAAGATCATCCATTCAGGCTTATTTGTCGACTTGCGAAAGGAATCCACAACTCGCAAGCGCTTCGCGAACTTTAATTTCTTTTGCACAGAATTTTCTGTTCGCATTTTTTGACGCAACTCGACAGCCAGCTCCTCAACATCAACTCGCTTTAGCAACTCCTTGATGGCCTCAGCGCCCATTTGAGCCCGAAACTTTGTACCAAATTCTTCACGCACTTTTCGGAATTGCTCTTCAGTCAGAAGTTGGTTCTGCTTCAGATCGGCGCTACCTGGGTCGATCACCACGTAGGCTTCGAAATACAGAATGCGCTCCAAGTCACGAAGTGTGATGTCGAGTAGATGTCCGATTCGGCTGGGAAGCCCTTTAAAAAACCATACATGACTTACTGGTGTTGCCAAGGTTACATGTCCTAACCGCTCACGACGAACCTTCGCTTGCGTGACTTCAACCCCACACTTGTCACAGATCACACCGCGGTGTTTCATTCGCTTATACTTCCCGCACAAGCATTCCCAGTCAGTGACTGGACCGAACACCTTGGCACAAAACAGGCCGTCACGCTCCGGTTTAAATGTCCGATAATTAATGGTTTCTGGCTTAGTAACTTCACCGTGCGACCAGGCGAGAATTCGATCTGGCGACGCTAGGCTGATTCGAATTGCGTCGAAATCACTGGTCAACGAACTACGCTCGTTGAAACTTGGTCTCATGGAATCTTTATCCTTTATAGATATAGACTAAACTTCTTCCAACACCGGTTCTGGTGTTACTTCAATCGCCTTGGGTTTCTTCTTAACAAGTTCGATATCGAGACAAAGCGCCTGTAATTCCCGAACTAACACGTTAAATGACTCAGGCAATCCAGGAGTAAACGAAGCATCATCCTTTACAATCGCTTCGTAAATCTTTGCTCGCCCCACAACATCGTCAGACTTTGCAGTTAACAACTCTTGCAGAATGTGAGCAGCCCCGTACGCCTCCAAGGCCCAAACTTCCATCTCTCCAAATCTTTGCCCACCGAACTGCGCCTTACCACCAAGCGGTTGTTGAGTAACTAACGAGTAAGGTCCAATCGATCGTGCGTGGATCTTGTCATCTACTAAATGCGACAATTTAAGCATGTAGATATAGCCAACCGTAACGTCTTGTTCAAACGCTTGACCAGTCATACCGTCGAACAACTCAGTCTTCCCAGTTTTTGGCAAGCCAGCTTCTTTAAGCCAACCCTTAATTTCGCTTTCCGTTGCACCATCAAACACTGGTGTCGAAAAATATAAGCCTAGGGCTTGTGCAGCCCAGCCAAGGTGGGTCTCCAAAACCTGCCCTACGTTCATCCTTGAAGGTACACCCAATGGATTTAATACAATTTCAACAGGCGTGCCGTCAGGCAAATAGGGCATGTCCTCTTCGGGTAGGATTCTCGCTATAACACCTTTATTACCATGCCGCCCAGCCATCTTGTCACCAACGGAAAGCTTGCGCTTCATAGCAACGTACACCTTGACGAGTTTGATTACACCAGGTGGTAATTCATCTCCTCGACGAATCTTCTCACGCCTTTCCTCAGAGAGTTGCCGAGCAACCTCAACTTGACTACTGGTTCGCTCCTTAAGAGCTCGGAACTCTTCTTCGAGCTTTACATCATCAAGATTAATTTTCATACGAGCGGTCGCTTCGTATGGTAAATCTTGGAGAAGTTCCAGTGTTAAAGGTGCACCTTGAGATAAAAGTCTTTCGCGGCCAAATTCGTCGAACAAATCCGCATCCAACACCTGCCCAGGCAGCATTTGGATAAACCGCTTTTTTACCTCGTCATGTAGGATACGAATTTCATCCTGCAAATTCTTTTCCAAGACTTCGAGATCTTCAGCCTCAATCGCTTTCGCACGATCGTCTTTTTCTATGCCTTTCCTTGAAAAAATCTTTACGCCTACTACGATACCTTCGATACCTGGAGGACAGGTCAAGGAAGCATCTCGAACATCACCAGCCTTTTCACCAAAAATGGCCCGGAGCAGCTTTTCCTCAGGTGTCAGTTGCGTCTCACCCTTTGGTGTTACCTTACCGGCTAAAATGTCCCCCGGTTTGACAGAAGCACCAATACGAATAATTCCACTTTCATCGAGATCATTTAAGAATCCCTCTGACACGTTAGGGATATCTCGTGTAATCTCTTCGGGCCCTAATTTGGTATCTCTCGCTTCAACATCAAACTCTTCAACGTGTATAGACGTGTAGTAGTCCTCTTTCACCATCCGTTCTGACACGAGGACTGCATCCTCAAAGTTATAGCCACGCCAAGGCATGAACGCGACCAAAACATTGCGACCTAATGCTAATTCACCGAGTTCAGTACAAGGACCATCGGCCAGCACCTGGCCTTTATCAACATGCTGACCTACGCGAGCAATAGGCTTTTGATTGATGCAGGTATTCTGATTTGAGCGCTTAAACTTGGTCAGATTGTAAATATCCGCACCCATATCCTCAGATGTATCACCCTGCCCATCGACTCGCACAACCAGACGCTTAGAATCAACATAGTCAACCGTTCCAGAACGCTTAGCGCTCACGACTGAGCCTGAATCTCGGGCCGTAATATACTCCATGCCAGTTCCTACAAAAGGTGCGCGAGCGCGTAACAACGGAACAGCTTGCCGCTGCATGTTTGAACCCATTAAAGCCCGATTCGCATCATCGTTTTCGAGAAACGGTATTAGTGATGCTGCAACTGAGACTAGTTGTTTGGGTGAGACGTCAATGTATTCAATCTTTTCACGCGGTGCGAGAACAAAATCCCCCGCTTGACGTGCATTAACACGTTCATCGATTAGGCTACCGGATTCGTCAACGCCAGAATTTGCTTGCGCGATCAAATAACGATCTTCTTCCCAAGCCGAAAGATAAAAGGAGTGCGGCTCAAAATCCGCAGCACGCTTCTTTCGAGACTTAGCCGCATTGTTTTCTGCAACCACATCTTCCACTTCGACCACATCGCCGATCTCAAACTTGGTGCTGCCCGCATTTACGATCACCACGGATTCATTGACGTGACCGTCCCGAACCCGGCGATATGGCGACTCGATAAAACCGAACTCGTTAATTCTGGCGTAGCAAGAAAGTGAGGAAATTAAGCCAATGTTTGGCCCCTCCGGCGTTTCAATCGGACAAATACGACCATAATGCGTTGGATGCACGTCGCGAACCTCAAAGCCGGCTCGCTCTCGAGATAAACCGCCTGGGCCCAGTGCTGATAAACGACGCTTATGTGTAATTTCAGATAATGGATTTGTTTGATCCATGAATTGGGAGAGCTGCGAGGATCCGAAGAACTCACGAATAGCAGCCATCACTGGTTTCGCATTAATTAAATCGTGTGGCATTGCTGTTGCCATTTCCTGATAAACCGACATCTTTTCTTTAATGGCACGTTCCATGCGCACAAGCCCAATTCGGAATTGATTTTCAAGTAACTCACCCACCGAACGAACCCGCCTATTGCCTAGATGATCAATGTCATCTACGTTCGCCGGGTTACGTTTAAGTTGCAGGAGATATTTAATGACTTGGAAGAAATCTTGTGGACGCAAAACCTTTTCATCTAGTGACGTGTCGACTCCTAATTTTGTATTCAACTTCAATCGGCCCACACGAGAGAAATCGTACTTTTGGGCATTAAAGAACATGTTTTCAAACAGCGTGCGAGAACTCTCAAGCGTAGGAGGGTCCCCAGGCCGCATCCGACGATAGATCTCAATAAGCGCTTCTTCATGGGTGCGAATCGAATCTTTTCTCAAACTCTGAGACAGAACCGACCCGATCTCATCAGTCTCTGGGAAAAAGATCTCTAGATTGTTTACGCCTCTTTCCTGAGCCATCGCAACTATACGAGGGGTCATCTCTTCGTTAGCTTCAAGAATCACCTCTCCAGTTGATGGATCGACAACATCAGTAGCAGAATAAGCGCCCTCAAGTTCAGCATCTGAAATCTCAACTTCTTCGATGCCCGCCTCAACCAAGGCCTGCAAAAGTGTCTTGGTAATCTTCTTACCAGCCTTCACTGATACTTCAGTGCCAGGCACCGTGATCGTAGATCCAGCACTTCGCCCCAAAAGATTCTCATTAACCTGCCAGTGAAGAACGCCTTCTCGTATATGGAGAGAACTTACCGAGTAGAACAACCGAATAATTTCATCCATGCTCCGGAGACCCAGGGCTCGGAGAAAAACAGTTGCGAGGAATTTTCGCTTGCGGTCAATACGAACGTACAGCAGATTCTTCGCGTCATATTCGAACTCTACCCACGAACCACGATAAGGAATAATCTGGCCGACGAACGTTGACTTATCTTCGGAGTGAAAAAATGCACCTGGAGAACGGTGCAGCTGCGACACGATCACTCGCTCCGTGCCATTAATAATGAAGGTGCCGTTCTCAGTCATTAACGGGACATCCCCGAAATAGACCTCCTGTTCTTTGATGTCGTGGATTGTTTTAACACCGGTCTCGACATCTTTGTCCCAATCGATAAGACGG
Source organism: uncultured Woeseiaceae bacterium (assembly GCA_964569695.1). Taxonomy (GTDB): domain Bacteria; phylum Acidobacteriota; class Vicinamibacteria; order Vicinamibacterales; family UBA823; genus UBA8106. The sequence continues at coordinate 28,596 of CAZMUA010000008.1, read as the reverse complement.
ATAGTCACCTTCAGCGGAACTGCATAGGTCATGCCACGCTCTTGGCATTCGTCAACATCGTACTTAACCTTTAGCGTGACTGTATTGCCACACACATCACACACGTCACCTTGGGCAATGTTCGTATGACCACAATCCGAACAGACGATTTCATGATCACCAAAAGGATCAGTAGTTAAAACTGCACCGCAGCCTCCACACGGCATGCGAAGATGGTGAAGACCACTTATCTTCCCGCACTTACATTCCCAGTTGCCGATCTGATATTCAATAAACTCTAGAGAGGAATTCTCGCGAAAGTCACTAATCGGAAAAACAGACTTAAATACTGACTGCAACCCTGCGTCCTCTCGCTCGCTAGGTAACTGCCCCATCTGCAGAAAACGCGAGTACGACTTTCTCTGGATTTCAATCAGATTTGGTATCGGAATAGTTGTCTTAATCTTTGAAAAATTAATCCGCTCACGATATATATTTTTCGGCAGGCTGTACATACTTAATTTATCCAAACTCCGATCGCTGGATCGGACTGGTCAAAAATTAGATCCAAGATCCTGACAGAGCACGCTTCCAGCATGATCGTAAACTGGCGCCCTCCTTCACAAGAGCTACAGCAACAACTCGACAACAGCGCGACATCTGACTGGACACCCCTACTTAATCTCGACCTTCGCGCCTACTTCCTCAAATTTCTTTTTGATAGACTCGGCTTCGTCCTTAGGAATTGCTTCTTTAATTGCCGAAGGCGTACTTTCTACGAGATCCTTGGCTTCTTTGAGTCCAAGACTTGTTACTTCTCGCACAGCCTTAATAACGTTAATCTTTTTAGCCCCAATGTCGGTAAGCATGACGCTAAATTCGGTTTTTTCCTCTGCCGCCTCAGAACTACCCGCAGCGGCACCAGCAGCACCTGGCATCGCAACCGGCATTGCTGCGGAAACACCGAGTTCCTCTTCAAGGGTCTTTACGAGCTCTGAGAGCTCCATGACTGAAATCCCCTTAATATACTCAACAACTTTCTCCTGCGTCACATCAGCCATTCTCTGTTCTCCTCGCGTGGTAATCCTCACCGGCCATTGGGGGCGCGGCGACCCTTTCGATTAATCGTCTTTCGCTTTAGTCTTCGTATTAAGTTGCGACAAAATACTGACAAGATCGCGCGACGGCGCTTTCAGCGTTGTAACCAATCGAACCATCGGCGCTTGCAATACAGAAAGTAACTGCGAATACAGTTCATCCTTTCCTGGCAAACTAGCCAACTTGGTAACTTCGGCTGCCGTGTAACTGCGGCCTTGCGCGACTGCAACTTTCACTTTCAATGCCGGTTCAGTCTTCCCGAAGGTTGTCAGAACCTTAGCAAGCGGAGCTGGATCGTTTTTTGAATAAGCGACCGCAGTCGTTCCTTCGAACGAATCATGCAACAACTCGAACGCACTACCTTGAATAGCGCGTTTGGCCAACGTATTTTTGACGACACGATAATGCCCGTCGGCAGCTCGCACCTTACGCCTTAACTCGGTAGCCGCCGGAACATCCAGCCCAGTAAAATCGACAAGAATAACGTTCTCGGCTCCCTGAAAGACCTCTTCCAGTTGTTGCCGCTCCACGTCCTTCTCTGCTTTTGTAAGTGCCATCAATACAATCCTAGGTTCGAAGCTAAGTGCATTGCTTCGTCATTAAGCGTGCGCTGCTTCCGCACTCACCTCATCCACCTTGACTCCTGGGCCCATCGTTGAACTTACTGTGACGCTCTTCAAATACTTGCCCTTAGCTGCGCTCGGCTTGGCTTTAACCACACTGGTCACTAGAGCTTCGGCATTCTCAATGAGATGCTCACTCGCAAATGATGACTTCCCGATAGGCGCATGAATGATTCCGGTTTTGTCGACACGAAACTCTACCTTGCCAGCTTTTATTTCTTGGACAGCCTTACCCACCTCAAATGTCACGGTCCCAACTTTTGGATTCGGCATCAATCCCCTAGGCCCCAACACTTTACCGAGCTTACCCACAGAGCGCATCATGTCAGGAGTGGCCACCACAGCTTCAAAATCCATCCAGCCACCTTGAATCTTCTCAACCATATCTTCGCCACCAACAACATCAGCGCCAGCATCTTGCGCTTCCTTCTGCTTCTCCCCAGTCGCAATTACCAAAACACGGGTGCTTCGTCCTAGACCATGTGGCAAAACAACGGTACCGCGTACCATTTGATCAGCATGTTTAGGATCTACACCAAGACGCATAGCGATTTCGATGGTTTCATCGAATTTGGCATACCGAACCTTCTGTACGAGGGGAATCGCCTCTTGCAACTGAAGTGACTTCTCTGGTATTTGCTCAAGAGCAGCAGCGAATTTTTTATTTCCACGCTTCATTAGAGTCCCCTGTACCAATCAAACTGCCTCTGAATACACCTGTATACCAACCATCAGGACTCAACATCGAGTCCCATCGATCTGGCGGTACCTTCAACAATCCTCATTGCGGCTTCCAGTGAATCGGCGTTTAAGTCGGGCATCTTCACCTTGGCAATCTCAGCCACATCCTTCGCACTTACAGTGCCGACTTTGGTTTTATTTGGTTCGCCTGAACCTTTCGCAATATTGGCAGCAGCCTTAAGCAATACCGCGGCCGGCGGAGTCTTAGTTATGAAACTGTACGAGCGATCAGCGTAAACCGTCACAACAGCTGGAATAATTAATCCTTCTTGACCAGCAGTCTTAGCATTGAAATTCTTGCAAAAATCCATAATGTTCAGGCCGTGAGGTCCGAGCGCAGTGCCTACTGGTGGTGCGGGCGTTGCCTTACCCGCCGCGATTTGTAACTTCACCATTGCTAATATTTTTTTTGCCATATCTAATGACTTTTAACTAAACAACTACCAAGTGCGACTACAGTTTCTCGACCTGCAAGAAGTCCAGCTCGACCGGTGTCGCTCGACCAAAAATTGTGACCATGACCTTTAAGGTGTTTTTGTCGAGATTCACTTCATCAACAAGGCCATTAAAATTTGTGAACGGCCCCTCATTAATACGAACCTGATCACCTTTATCAAACATGTACTTCGGTTTAGGTTTTTCCGCCGCAATCGTTACCTGCTGAAGGATGTGGTCAACCTCGTCACGCGTGAGCGGTGTCGGCTTCACACCTGCCCCTACAAAGCCTGTCACTTTCGGAGTGTTCTTCACTACATGCCAAGCATCATCGGACATGTTCATTTCGACTAAAATATAGCCAGGGAAAAAGCGTTTGGAACTTACAACCTTTCGTCCACCACGCATTTCGACAACATCTTCAGTAGGAATTAGCACCTCACCAATGTCGTCCTGAAGTCCGTACGCTTGTACACGTTGACCTAACGATTCAGACACTTTTTTCTCAAATCCAGAATAGGTGTGTACGATGTACCATTGCTTCGTGTTGACGTCGGTCATCATCATGCAGCACCAAAGTTCTGAAAAACCCAGCTAACGAGCGAATTTAGAATTAAATCAATTCCCCACAAATAGATGCCAAAGAATACCGACGTGCACACGACGACAAAAGTTGTTGCGTACACTTCTTTCTTTGACGGCCATGTAACCCGCTCTAACTCATTGCGAACTTGTGTGAGGAATGTTCTGGACCGATCCCACCAGCCAAATGTTCCGACAGCCATTAAATCGTGTTTCTGATCGCTCATATTTCGCCCGTGTTCAACCTCAGAAACCCCGACCCAATTCTCCAATTTCAATGGCAGGCCAGGAGGGACTCGAACCCCCAGCCCCCGGTTTTGGAGACCGGTGCTCTACCAATTGAGCTACTGGCCTACAATACGATCACCGAACTCCGACAAATACATCGCAACAAAATCTCAGGTTGTCGGAAACGATCAAAGGCTCAACTTACTTCGTTTCCCGATGGACCGTATGCGTTCGGCACCAACGGCAAAATTTCTTAAACTCCAACCTCTCGGATGTGGTTCTTTTGTTCTTAGTTGTACTGTAGTTACGCCGTTTACACTCGTTGCATGCCAATGAGACAATTTCCCGCATCCCAGTTACCCTACCTTTTACCTTCCGGTTAATTTACACAGGAAAGCAACTATTCGACGATTTCGCTAATAACCCCTGACCCTACTGTGCGTCCGCCTTCACGGATGGCGAAATTCATTCCCTTTTCCAAGGCCACTGGTGTTATTAATTCCACCTCCACTGCCACGTTGTCGCCAGGCATAACCATTTCGACACCTTCCGGTAACGTCGATACTCCTGTCACATCCGTCGTCCGCAGATAAAACTGTGGCCGATACCCATTGAAAAATGGCGTATGTCGCCCACCCTCATCTTTTGTGAGCACATACACTTCGCCCTTAAATTTCGTGTGGGGTGTGATGGAACCTGGTTTCGCTAATACCTGCCCGCGCTCAACATCGTCCTTCTCCGTTCCACGGAGAAGAACTCCAATATTGTCGCCCGCGACTCCTTCATCTAGCAGCTTCCTGAACATCTCCACTCCGGTAACGACTTTCTTCTGAGTTTCCGTAAACCCAACAATCTCAATTTCCTCAGAGACCAACACTTTGCCACGGTCAACTCGACCTGTTACCACCGTGCCACGACCAGAAATCGAAAATACATCTTCAATCGGCATCAAAAACGGCTTATCCACATCACGCTCTGGTATCGGGATATATTCGTCCACTGCTGCCATCAAATCGCGCACCGACTTCTCAGCCTCTTCGTCTCCATCGGATTCCAGTGCCTTAAGGGCCGAGCCCTTAACAACCGGAATATCATCTCCAGGAAAGTCATACGAAGACAGCAATTCCCGAACTTCCATCTCCACTAGTTCCAACAATTCCGGATCATCCACAGCATCACATTTATTCAAAAATACGACCAGAAACGGAACCCCAACCTGTCGTGCCAATAGAATATGCTCGCGCGTTTGCGGCATCGGTCCGTCGGTCGCCGCCACGACCAAAATGCCCCCATCCATCTGGGCCGCACCTGTAATCATATTCTTGACGTAATCCGCGTGACCTGGGCAATCAACGTGCGCGTAGTGTCGGTTCTCCGTCTCGTATTCGACATGCGCCGTTGCAATGGTGATGCCCCGCTCTTTCTCTTCTGGCGCGTTATCGATTGAGTCGAATGAGCGAAATTCCACCTTCTCGTCAGACTTCGACAACACTTTTGTTATCGCAGCTGTTAACGTCGTCTTCCCGTGATCAATATGCCCAATCGTTCCAATATTTACGTGCGGTTTCGATCGATCAAATTTTTCCTTCGCCATCGCGAATCCACCCTTCTCAATTCAGCGTTTGCCACATAACAATCGAGGTTCTTATTCAGTCATCATCCTACGACAACACACGTTCATCCTGGAGCCGATGACCGGGATTGAACCGGTGACCTCGTCCTTACCAAGGACGCGCTCTGCCAACTGAGCTACATCGGCTTCGAGAGCATCGGTCCAACAACACCTAAAAAACGACTTCCAAGAAACACCAAATATCTCCGGTCACCACCAAGGTTGGAGCGGGAGACGGGGATCGAACCCGCGACCAACAGCTTGGAAGGCTGTGACTCTACCACTGAGTTACTCCCGCGCTCCTTGCCAACCTACTAATTCGTAAGCCATCATCACGCACGGGTCAAATTTCGCCCACCTGACTAATCGTAAACCTCGCGACTTCACCCATTCCTACTCTCACGCGCCAGACCAAAACCTGGTGGCGAGGGGAGGATTCGAACCTCCGAAGGCACTAGGCCGACAGATTTACAGTCTGTTGCGTTTGACCGCTCCGCAACCTCGCCTACTCCTCTATATTCCAAACGGCCGTAATCTTTTCTCCGCACCCCATCTAACACCGACCGTTGCTTGTAACGCTGCATTCAATGAAATCTGCAAGGTATGGAATAATGATGAGTCCTGGAGCTGGCGAAGGGATTTGAACCCCCGACCGGCTGATTACAAATCAGCTGCTCTACCTGACTGAGCTACGCCAGCCAGACAAAACGAAAATTTTAGCACGTCCCTCTCCATCCCGCAAGCCCAATTAATAGAAACCTTTAGCAGAAACCTTTAGTTCTTTGTACGCTTCATTTTTCCTTTTTTCCCTTTAATTACAAGAGAATCTGCATCCCTTCGCTGTCGCACTGCCTCAAACAAAGCAATCCCAGTTGCCACCGAAACATTTAGGCTTGTTAATTTACCGGCCATGGGAATAGAAACAAGCCAATCACAGCGTTCTCGCACCAAACGCCTAAGTCCTCGCCCCTCCGCACCCATAACAATGGCTGTTGGTAGAGTCAAATCGATAGCATCGTACCGTTGTGTCGCATCATCGGATAATCCAACTGTCCAGACGCCGAGATCCTTCAACTCCTGCAGCGAGCGTGCGATGTTTACTACAGATGCGATCGGCACATGAGCCAATGCACCCGATGACGCCTTTACCGTCGCAGCACCGATATATGAGGATCGACGTTTTTGATGAATCACACCCTGTACACCTGCTGCATCAGCAGTGCGAAGAATGGCGCCAAAGTTTTGTGGGTCTTCAACACCGTCGAGTACCAACAACAAAGGTGGCGAAATTCCCTTTTCAATTAAGTCCCGCACCTCAACCTCTTGCAACCGTGAAATCTGAGCAATAACACCCTGATGCGAATGCACCCCCGCGGCACGGGACAGTTCTTCCTTGCTCAGGCGTTCAGGCGAAAGTCCCTGTTTATTAGCAAGCTTAACGATCTGTGAAAGTCTTGAGGTTTGGCTATCCAATACACTGAGGGAAACGACGTGCCCAGCACGTAACGCTTCAGTTACCGCATTAATTCCGTAAATAAGCATGACGTCAACCCAACTGACGATGCTAGAAACACTCAAACAGGTGCTTCAACACAGTTGCACGCTGCCAAAAGCCCATGATTACATTCATTGAGGCTTACTCAAGATCAGGTTTTTCGTTGGAAGCTGCAGCAGCAACAGACATCTTCTCAAGCATTGCGACTGCCTGAACTGCAATCGCCTCTCCACGACCGACTGCATCAACCCCTTCGTTCGTCTTCCCTTTGATATTGACGCGAGTCAAATCAACACTTAGAACCTTAGCAAGATTAATTCTCATATCGTCAACATAAGGCCCAATTTTTGGCTGTTCCGCTATGATGACAACATCAACATTTCTTACGATAAAGCCTTGCTTGTTCACCAGTGCATATGTTCGTTGCATGAGTTCTAAGCTGGATATCCCCTCCCATTGAGCATCGGAATCCGGAAAGTGTTGACCAATATCTCCACACGAAGCCGCCCCGAGCATCGCATCGACAACAGCATGGCAGACAGCATCAGCATCCGAATGGCCGCTTAGCCCGAAGTCCGAAGGAATATTCACACCTCCGAGGATAAGCGGCCGGCCCGTTTCAACACGGTGCAGGTCATATCCAATACCAACACGTGTCTCATGACTACAATTCCCATCTTGAAAACGAAAACGTGCCAAAGCGAGATCTTCCTTTGTCGTCACCTTAATATTCGTTGGATCGCCTTCAACTAAACGTACCGTGTAACCGGCTCGTTCCACGAGCATGCTTTCATCAGTCGCATCACTATCCAAACCTTGGGCAATCGCATCTTCCAACACCTTCCGTCTAAAACCTTGCGGTGTCTGAGCAAGGTAAACTTGATCTCTCGGTAGCGTGCTCGCGACCACGGTTTGTTCATCCTTCGTTGTGCCAAACTTAACAGTATCCTTTGTCGCGACTGCTGGAATCGCTGCGCCAAACTCAGTAGCCGCGGCAATTGTCCGACTGATAACTTCAGAGCCAACAAATGGTCGAGCTGCATCATGAACCAGCACGATGTCAGCATTCGAAGACACGTGAGCGAATCCATTTGCAACTGAATCCTGTCGACGAGCCCCACCGGCAATAACCTGGAATACCGTTTCACCGGATGACAATTCACCTCGGTACGCTTCCATGTACTCTGACGGTAGGACAGTCACAATTTCATCAATCAAATCATGACCTTCAAAGGTGCGAATACTGCGAAGCAACATGCTCATTTCGCCTACATGAAGGAACTGCTTCGGAGTACGCGAGTTCAGACGCGAGCCAAGTCCACCTGCCGCGATGATGACAGCTACGTGCATTGTGCTAATTTGAAAAAAATCGAACCGTGTAGCCTTTTACAAGATTGAGAGACACTCAAATTATAACCTTAGTCCGCAAAACCTACGCACCCCACCTCTGTTCCAGTTTAGCCCCGGTGAATTCTACACACCTTTCAGTCAGAATATCGAGAACAGCTGCACGTCTGGCAGGCTCAACCTCTATCGGAAGAAAAATGACGATCAAGACACTTGTAGTCGTATTCCTTATCATTGTTCTAGCGGAATCAGACGTGGGATTTCCAAACGGACCTTGACCATCGACCAACACTGGGCGATTCGCCACATGTATCGCTTCTTTACGAATGCCAGCGTATGACTCACCTTCACGACCCATCCGAAAGTCAATTGGCGGGTGAATATTGTCAAGGTCATACAGGCCAAATGGAACTTGTGACTCAACCGAACACCAGTTACAAACATCCACGATTGAATTAACACGCGGGAGAGAATCCCCACGCCGCAGCCGGCGCAAGAGCGCCTCGGATGAAGGCCTGGTTTTGGTCGGATCGATACGACACCGTCGATACATCTGACGGACAGCCTTCGTCATATCATCACTGGTCCCAGCAGTCCGTAGGCGATGCTCAACCTCAGCCAACGGACCATCAAGACTTGGCTTCTCGACAGTGACGCTGACGTTAACAAACGAGGCACCGGCAAGTGAAACGACTGCCGATAACTGTGAATCAATGGTAACCATGTGTCCTCAAACCAACCTTGCTGTTGCACTGGACGGGCAATAGTCCCCTGACACTCTATATTTCATGATAGACCGCTGATGCGATAGTTCGTTTAACCCTATCCGCTAAATCTAATGCATCATTTCTGGTCAACAAGGACGTTTTGACCGGTGCATGCACGGTAAGACTTACAACCCCTGGGCACGTCGTGAGTCCACCAGGCTTCATCACACGGTGACTCCCAGAAACTGACACCGGCACTATAGATAACCCAGCTTCGATAGCCAGTACAAAAACCGCCTTTTTAAAACGACCTATGCGCCCGTCAACGCTACGTGTCCCCTCCGGAAATACGATTAAGGAAAGTCCTTCCTGCAAAATTGAAGCAATCTTCTTAAACGTCACCTGTCCTGGCTTACGTCGGTCGACGAGCACATGCCCCGTGCGCCGTAAGTGCCACCCGAGAACTGGAAAATTTCCAAGTGAGGCTTTCGCAATGATGCGTAACTGGTGGGGTATGGACCAGAAAATAATTGGGATATCGTAGATGCTCTGGTGATTCGATACAAAGACATAGGTCTCGCACGTCTGCAACTGTTCGCAGCCAGTTACGTTCACCTTGACACCGGTCGTAGCAAGAATAAACCAAGACCACGCACGAGCACAGCAATGTCCAAATTTGCCCTGCCCGCTAAATACACTCGAGCCCAGCGAACAAGCTCCGAGTCCCACCGTATACACACCAATCGCAGGAATCAGAAAAAAAACAGTACGCCACCAGTGAAACGAGAGGCTCGACACTAAGTGCCCAATCCAATCATTTCCTGCATTGCTTCAGCCACCGTCTTAACACCAACTAAAGTACATCCATCTGGTGCTTCGAGCGCCATGCGATTCGCTTCTGGCACAATACAGCGTTGAAATCCCATCTGGACCACTTCGCGAACACGCTGGCTCGCTTGACTAGTACTCCGCACTTCACCGGCTAAACCGACCTCGCCGAATGTAGCCGTGTCAGGCCTAATGGGCCGATTGCTTACGCTGGAGGCCACCGCCGCAATGACACCCAAATCCGAGGCTGGTTCCGTGACTACCATGCCACCTGCGACATTCACGAAAACGTCATTGGACATTACATTCAGACTGGCACGCTTTTCGAGCACTGCGAGCAAGAGGGCCAACCGCTGTTGGTCGAGACCGCTCGCCGTCCGACGGGCAGTCCCGTAAGCCGCAGGACTGACCAGAGCCTGCACTTCAACAAGAATGGGCCGCGTACCTTCCATGCAACAGAGCACTGCTGAGCCAGGAGCCTCGACCGACCGTTCGGACAGAAACAGTTTTGAAGGATTCTCAACCGGGGCAAGGCCGCTCTCCGTCATCTCAAAAACACCGAGTTCACTCACCGCACCAAATCGGTTCTTCACAGCACGCACGATCCGATGGGATTGGTATCGCTCACCCTCAAAGTACAGCACCGTATCGACAATGTGCTCGAGAGCCTTCGGCCCAGCAAGCGCACCTTCCTTCGTAACGTGCCCCACGAGAAAAATAGGAATGTTCTCTTTCTTAGCCTCAATGAGTAAGAGTCTGGCAGTTTCCCGCACCTGACTGATACTTCCTGGGGCTGATTGCATCTGGTCCGAAAACACGGTTTGAATCGAATCAATAACAACCAACGCTGGTTTGACCCGCTTGATCTCGACAAGAATTTTCTCTAAATGTGTTTCAGCGAGCAGGTACAACGGAATTTCACCGAGACCAAGTCGCTCACCGCGGGACTTAACCTGATATTCAGATTCCTCACCAGAAACATATAAGACGGGACCAACCTGTTCCGCGACAAATTCCGTTGCCTGCAGGAGCAGGGTCGACTTTCCAATACCCGGCTCACCGCCAAGAAGCACCAATGAACCCGGTACGAGGCCACCTCCCAATACGCGGTCTAATTCGTTAATGCCAACGGAAATGCGAGGACGGTCAACGGTATTGATATCCGTATACAGGCGAGACCCGTCTGACGCAGTCAGGGCTGGACGACTAGGAGTTTGGGGTGTCGACGTGTGAGTGACTGGTTCCTCGAAAATTTTATTCCACTCACCACATTCAAAACATTTACCGCCCGGTTTCCCAGACTCTTTTCCGCAGGCCTGACATACCCAACGGGTTTCTGATTTGCTCATGATAGCGACGAAAATTCTCGCTTATTGATAGGTGCTCGTTTGATTCTCGAATCGCGTCATTTCCTTCAAAAATGCGAGTTTAACGACCCCAGTCGGCCCATTCCGCTGCTTGCTCACAAGCAGTTCAGCGGTGTTCTCATTTTCTGGACTGGGATTGTACTGGTCATCTCGATAGATAAAGATGACGACGTCAGCATCCTGCTCCAACGCCCCTGATTCCCGAAGGTCTGACAACTGTGGACGATGGTCTTTTCTAGCTTCTGGAGCTCGACTCAATTGGGATAGCACTAAAATCGGAATCTGCAATTCTTTTGCAAGACCCTTAAGTGACCGGGATATCGAGGCCAACTCCAGCGTTCGATTCTCATAGCGGCCACGGCCCTGCATTAGTTGTATGTAATCAACAATAAGCATGTCCAGACCGTGCTCCTGCTTTAATCGCCGAGCTTTCGCCCTCATTTCTAGTACGCCCACACCAGCGCTATCATCAATAAAGACCCGAGCTTCACCTAGCGTATTAAGGGCCTGCGAAATCTTACGGTACTCTGGCTCACCGAGCTTCTGGCCACCGCGAAAACGCTGTGCATCAATGCGTGCTTCTGAAGTCAGCATCCGAAGAAAGAGTTGTTCCTTGGACATTTCCAAGCTGAACACTCCAACTGATCTTTCTGTCTTGACACCAATGTGCTGCGCGATATTCAACGCCAAACTAGTCTTTCCCATTGATGGTCGAGCAGCAATAATCACGAGATCAGATGGCTGAAATCCTGAGGTCAAGCTATCCAGGTCCGCAAAGCCACTCGGCATCCCTGAGAGCAGACCTTGATGGGACTGCAGCTTCTCAACGGTTTCCATGCTTCCCGGGACGAGGTCCCGTAGTGAAACGAATCCATCCCCGACCTGATCGTCTGCAATCTCAAAAATTGCCTTCTCAGCCTGATCGAGTTGAACCTCTGCATCAGTCTCCGCAGCATAAGCCGTTGATAAGATGCTATTTGCCGATTTAATCAAACTCCGTAACGTTGATTTTTCCTTAACAATTCGTGCGTAATGTTCGACGTGCGTTGACCCTGGCACACCATCAACCAACGCCGCGATGTAGGCCGGGCCGCCTACATCATCGAGGTCCCCTGTACGCCCAAGTTCCTCTTTGAGAGTCACCAGATCAATCACTTGGCCACGCTCATTCAAATTAACCATCTTGTCGAAAATACGTTGGTGGGCTTGCCGGAAAAAATCACCGGCGTCGATCAACTCGGCAGCGTAATTGAATTTATCGTTGTTGATAAGGACCGCGCCGAGTACACATTTCTCGGCTTCTAGATTATGCGGAAGCTTTCGTTGGGTCGCGGCAATTTCAGCCATGGGTAGATCAGGTGCACCATCTCAGACAGGTGCGGCACATGCTTGGGGAGTCTATCAGAACCAAGGGAAACAACGACACGGAAAATCTGCGGGAGAATTAAATCCGCTCTAGCAGCCGATTACGACTCCTCATCCTTAACAACTTTCAGTTTAACTTCTGCGGTAACATCGCGATGAATCTTAACCGGGACGGTAAATTCACCAAGCGCCTTAATAGGTTCACTTAATTGAATTTTTCGTTTCTCAATATTGAACTCTTTAAGACATTCAGCGACATCAGCAGTTGTCACAGACCCGTATAGAACGTCCTGCTCTCCAACTTTTCTGCTAACAACGCAGTCCACGAGTGAAATCTTTTCGGCAAGTGCCTCAGCCACTTGCCGCTCTTCAGCATCTCTTATTTCTGCAGCCTCACGTTCTCGCTCGATCTGCCGGCGATTATTATCGGTAACTAGCAAGGCTAATTTTTGAGGAATTAAGTAATTTCTCGCATAACCATTGGCGACTTCGACAATTTCACCGCGGCGGCCAAGACTATCGACATGTTCTCGAAGGATGATTTGCATAGTTCCGCTCCACACTGAGAACTAGTCAGTAACGTATGGCACCAACGCCAACTGTCGAGCTCTCTTAATCGCCGTTTGTAAGGGGCGCTGATGCTTAGCGCAAGTTCCGGACAGTCGCCTCGGCTGAATTTTTCCCCGTTCAGGAATAAACGGCATCAACATTTTCACGTCTTTGTAGTCAATGTAATCAATATGATCAACGCAAAATCGGCATACCTTTTTCCGACGAAAGAGGCCTCCCCGACCATTACCCCGTTCGCCGTCTTTTCTTGACTTGTTCCCTCTATTACCGCGTCCAGCACCTCGTGGGCTATCCATTTTTCGCCTCCTCTACAGGCGTCTCTGTCTTGGACTCCTCATTAATCTTAGGAGACTCATGTTCGGATTCTGATTCGACTGGCGCCACTTCGGGTGGCAAGCCACGAGCTTGCCGACGACGCGCCCGCTCACGACTCCTCCGTGACGTTAAACGTTCAGCAACTCGATAGACCTCGTCGACTCTAACAACAAGATAACGAATTACTCTATCGTCAACTCTGAGCCGACGTTCAATTTCCGAAACCATTTCCGCGACCTTGTCAGCAGGACCGCTAATGAGATTTAGGGTATAGATGCCTTCATTAAAGCTTCCAATGTTATAGGCAAGCTTGCGCTTGCCCCAGTTTTCAGTTTTTTCGATTTTCGCTTCAAATCGCGAGACGACGTCTGCAACCTGAGTCTGCAGATCGGTCACCATCTCCTCTGTAGACTCTGGTGTGACGATGTAGATTAATTCATACTGTCTGGCTATTTGCATGTTGCTCCTCTTGGACTGACGGCCACATTTTGCAGCAAGGAGTGTGGGCTGTCTGAATGGTTTCTTAGCTTGCGATAATTATCTTTATTTATTCAGAACTTCTTGGTTTATTTTGTGCGTCATTGGTATTTTCGTCAAGTTCGGAATCAACAGACTCCTCGGATTCCAATTCAGGACCGTTATATCGATTCATCGTTGCATTTAGACCGTCTTCCAAAAAGAGACCGATAGCGTCAGCGGCTCGATTGATCGCTATCGCAATAGCTTCCTTTTCATTCGACTCAAACTTCGATAGAACGTGTGCCGAAAGGTCTTTCCTCTCATCTCCCCGACCAACTCCCACACGAAGCCTTGGAAACTTCTGTGTCCCTAATACTTCGATGACCGATTTAAAGCCGTTGTGACCACCATCGGAACCATACCCGCGGATTCGCAATCTACCCAAGGGTAAATGGACATCTTCCGCAACCACCATGACATCTTCAAGTGCTACGCGATAATAACGATGCAAAGAAGCCACTGCCTGTCCGCTGAGATTCATAAACGTCAGGGGCTTAGCTAAAATTAGCTTACTCGTTTCTCCTCTGGTTACGGCCATCACTGCCTCAGCAGGAGCAGTTTCAAATTCTAAAGACCGCCGCCGAGCTACTTCGTCCACAACTTGAAATCCAACATTATGGCGTGTGCCATGATATTTTTGCCCTGGGTTACCAAGACCAACAATTAAGTTTGCAGCCAATTTTTCACAGGCGTGATAATCAGTTCGAGGACTCGCCCCCATCCTCAACATCCGAATCTGCCTTACCCTTCTTGACGACCTCAGGCTCGGCCGACTCAGCAGTAGCAGCTTCTTCTTCACTTGCTTCCGCTTCTTCTTCCGCCTCCGCCTTAGGTGCAATCACATGCACTAACAAGGTGTCGAGCGAACTGATGGGCTTCCACGCAACATCTTGCACCATATCCCGCAGGCGCACACCCTGACCAATCATAAGACTGGACACGTCGACCTGAAGATGTTCGGGAATATCAGCTGGCAGGCATTCAACTTCAATGTCACGATGCACAAAATCTAGAAGGCCGCCTTGCTGCTTGACCCCGAGAGCTTCACCTGTCACCACCACTGGCACTGTCACCGTTATGTTTTGATCCATCGCTATACGATGAAAATCGATATGCAATAACACATTCTTAATTGGATCCAGTTGATAATCTTTGATTAACACACGGCTTGGTTTACCACCGCCGATGCTCAGATCAATCAAGGTATTCACTCCTGAATCAGAGTGAAAAATTTGCATAAGGCTCTTCGGATCGACCGAAATTGAATGACTCACAGTCCCCGTGGTTTTACTGGTAGCACCATAAACCACGGCAGGAATACGTCCTTCACGACGAAGTCGCCGTGATTCATTCTTGCCAAATTCACTTCGCTCCACAGCTTCGAGTGTTACTTCCATAATGCTTCACTGTCCTTAGTTCGAACCGACTTCTCAATCATACAAACAACGATGATACCGAAGTTTCATCATGAATGCTTTGAATCGCCTTTGCCAATAATGTGGCAACAGACAACACCTCAAGTTTGCCACAGGCCTCAGCGTTACCTATCTGAGGAATAGTATTAGTCACAATCAGTTGCTCCAAAGCCGACTCATTAACTCGATCCAGTGCAGGTCCGGAAAGAACACCGTGCACTGCGCAAGCCAACACGCGGGACGCACCGTTCTCCTTAAGAGCTACTGCAGCCTTCTGCACTGTACCCGCAGTATCGATGATGTCATCCTGGATAACACACACTCGACCGGCCACAGTACCAATTACATGCATTACCTCAGCAGTTCCATCCTCTGAACGCCGTTTGTCAACTATCGCAAGTTCTGCCCCAAGTCGTTTCGCATAGGCGCGGGCACGTTCTGCACCTCCAGCATCAGGCGAGACAACTGTAAACTTGTCAGTTTGAAGCGATTTCAGATACTCAATAATGACAGGCGCCGCAAATAGATGATCCACCGGGATGTCAAAAAATCCTTGAATCTGAGCTTTGTGTAAATCCATCGTCAAAACTCGATTCGCACCGGCTGCACTCAGTATGTTAGCAACCAACTTGGCAGAAATTGGAACCCGCGGCTTATCTTTTCGGTCTTGCCGAGCATAACCATAATAAGGAATTACAGCAGTAATGCGTGACGCTGAAGCTCTACGAAACGCATCAATCATCACACACAACTCCATCAAATGTGAATCAACTGGAGTACTAGTGGGCTGCACGAGGAAGACGTCAGCTCCTCTTACATTCTCCTCAATTTGAAAGGCAACCTCAGTATCGGCAAAGCGTTGCAATCGCGCTTCACCAACAGACACACCCAAGAAATCCGCGATTTCTTGGGTCAAGTCCGGATGCGCAGATCCTGAAAACAGTTTCAGTAGAGGTTCGGCCATCCTTATTCACTCACTGGGTCATTTGGCTGGGGCGGAAGGATTCGAACCTTCGAATACGGGATCCAAAGTCCCGCGCCTTACCGCTTGGCCACGCCCCACCATGCCACCTCGATGACCTCATCTGTCATGTACATCGGCGATCGATGGAGTGCACTAAAGGCTGCTAGAGCTTGGCCGTGTACTCCTATACAACACTAAATTTTACACGATGCCATCGGAGCCGGCAAGCCGAACTAGGCACTGCAAACCGCTTTCTGAGCCCTCCGAAATGTATTACATCCTGATGAAAGCCCAACTAGGCACAATCCTCGTTCGCCTTCCTACTCTCAGACTACCCGAATAGCAGACCGCCTGACATACTCGTTACGGCTAAGGGTGCGAGTTAAAATCACCTGCTGGCCAGACGTTGCAAGACTAGTTGCAGCCTTTTTGGCACGAGCAAGACTCCTGAACAATCCGAAGACTGAGGAACCACTTCCAGACATACCGGCCGCCATTGCACCTGCCTGTTCTAATGCCATCTTCATTTTGCCAATCGACTCAAAACGCTCCACCACTGGAGCTTCAAGATCATTGACCATCCTGACAACATGAGCGAGGGCTGAGTTTCCAAGTGGAAGCACTCCGTGAGAGGGCCGGTGAGATTGAGACTTAGCACTGTCATACCAGTTATAGGCATCACCTGTGGAAACCCCAAAAGGTGGAATCAAAAGCACCACCCAGTATTTTGGCAGATCTATTAGAGGATAAATTTCGTCGCCCCGACCGAACCCCACAGCCGTGCCTCCGACGAGAAAAAAAGGTACGTCTGCGCCTAGATCCGCAGCTAAGGTGTGTAACACTTCAGACCGTGTTTTCAGTTTCCGTAACCTGTCAATAGCGACCAGCGTTGCGGCCGCATCTGCACTGCCACCGCCAAGACCTGCTTGAAGGGGAATCCGCTTGATCAAGCTTACAGATAGATTTTTTAGTCTGTCGCCATCACGCCCAGACCCACTAACAATAGACTTCGCAGCTCGACAGATTAAGTTGGTCTTATCCGTTGGAATCTCACTATTCGCACTCAATAACTTGAATGGACCCAATCGGTGCTTAAACGTAAGTGTGTCGTACAGATCAATGGTTTGCAGAACGGTTCGTAACTCATGCATACCATCGCGTCTAAGTCCCAAGATGCGTAAGTTAAGATTGATTTTCGCGTACGCCCGAATCCGAAGATTTTTTTGCGTCATCTGACGAATATTTACCGAGGTAGTAATTTATGGTGCACTTTTTAAAAGGACGGTACTACTATGAGCCTCCAACGTCCCTCATTGGACCTGTACTACGCAAGTCTTCCAATGTAATTGGAACGAAAGTAGTCGGAATATCAACCGAGAAGATTTCCTTGCCGAGTTGAGTATTGACGCGAATCTGTTCCAGCAGAACAGTCACCTCGACCTCAATAGCGCCAGACACACCGAATCTGGTCATCTGAACACGTCTCGGCACTGCACCTAGGAAATTACTGTACTTAGTGAACAAATTTCCGGTTCGAACAGCTACTAATTTGGGTAAATCCTTGTCAAATTGGAGGTAATTTTCATCTCCATCTCGCGTATCCACAACGAGCCATTTGGTCCCATACGCTCGACCGCCCACCGGTTCACTGGAAGAAACAAGACAACCTGATAGTACACGGCGAAGAACGTCTGGTGTCAGGCGAACACCAATTAAAGCATCCAGAATATCCTGTGCAGGCACGCCAACAAGAACGCGAGAGTCACGTGGTAACAAAAGCGTACTGTGGGTCGGAGTTGCAGTCAGTATAAATGTCGGTCCACCAAACGGCGCGACTCCTTCAAGGCGCACCGAACCTGGTTGAACCAAACCTGCCAATACTCGACTACGAAGTCGATCTTTGCCAGCCCGACCTGAAACCGTTAATTCGGCACTTAACGTTTCAACCGCAGAACAACGGGTAGTCGCACTGAGTAGCGTGCTTTCATAGTCGGGGTAAAACTGTCCTGGCCCGGTCGGTAAGATCAGTGCTTTTGAGGTGCATGCTTGCACGAACAGGAACGCCACTATAATCGTGCCTAACCTCAAACTTCTAAACTGCCGGGTTTCAGATTCGCACATAAGCAAAGTTTTCGTCGCAGTGATTCACGAGAATCATGATGGGCTAACGGCTCATCCGCTTACGCGCATCACTGATTTTCTGCGCAATTACAGATGGTTCAATCGATTCAGCATCACCTCGCAGCGCGCGTTCCCATGCTTCGATGGCTTCCTCGTAACGAAGTTGCTCGAATAAGACATCGCCAAAATGGTCTTGTACGACAGAGTTATAGATGAGTTGTTCACTTGCTTTTCGTAGGTAGTTTTCTGCCAAATCAAAATCCTGCAACTTAAAATAAGCCCACCCCAAACTATCAAGATATGAACCATTGTTTGGATCAGCGTCTAACGCTCGCTTGATCAACTCTACGGATTCCTGAAGCCGCTCACCACGGTCAGCCAACATATAGCCAAGATAGTTTAGAGCCTGATGATGTGCGGGATTATGAGATAAGACCTCGCGAAAGACCCGTTCAGCATCAGAAAACAGACTTTGTTCTTCAAAAATTGCAGCAAGTTGAAACAAAATCGACGTCTCGGAAGGAAATTTCTTATTCGCCGTCTGAAGTGTTTTTACAGCCTCATTGATACGACTAGCATCAACGAATATGTTCGCAAGGGCCACCTGCGACAAGGGATCAGTCTCATATTTAGAAGCAAATGATTGCATCGTTAAAATGCCCTGAGTTATTTGCTTGTTGGCTATCAGTGACCGAGCCTCCAAGATAACTAAGCGGAGTTCGTTGGGTTGTTCAGTGCGCACTGTCCGAATAAAAGCTAGAGCCTCTTCAGAGCGATTAGCCTCAAGGTATGCCTCAACTGCGTACTCTGAAAACCTTATATTCCTTCGAGCTAACCGACTTGCCTCCACAAACGCTTTTATGGCATCGTCCTGCCTATTTAACACACGATAAGACAGGCCGGCTTGGACAAGTAACCGCGCGAGCCCAGGCATCCCCGTTTCAACTCTTGCTTGATTGATGGCAGGTTCTATCGCTCTAACAGCCTCCTCGTAACGTCCTTGATGAAACAGAATCCGACTTAGCAGGTAGTTACCTCGGAACTCCTCCGATTCAACCACAATCAAGCGCCTTGCAACCTCCTCCGCCTTGTCAAAATTATTCAACCGTCGTTCAGCTTCAGCCAGTAGGTAGAGCGCAGCTGCATCGGTTGAGGTCAAATCAACTATTCTGCCAATGACCTCACGGGCACGTAAGGTATTCCCTGCGTTAAGTAACGCCGTGGCCCACCTTCGCGTTACACGGTTATCCTTGGGTCGCCTTCTAGCGAGTCGCTGGTAGAGTTGGGCAGCCTGCTTCCACTGCCCATTATCCTCATAGGCCAAGACCAAAGCATCCATTGTCTGAGTCGATGGAGTACGTTGCCTAACGACTGTTTCGAGCACTTGTACAGCTTGTTCTCTGTGCCCTAAATTTGCATAGGCATAGGCTAACAGTTGAGCAGCTTCAGAAAACCCTGGTGATCTCTCAAACACTTGACTGAGAGCTTCAACACCTTTTTCAAAAAAATTATTTTCCACATACAGGCGTCCAAGACTAAACATTACCTGTTCATCGTACAATCCTTCTGACTGCACCCGCTCGAGGTGGCGGATGGCACGGTCAGCATAGTTCTTGCGTTCGGACGAGTCTCGTTCAGATTGCTGGTCGGCTATTGCAATGAAAAGAAGTCCTAGGATCCGATGTGCTTGGATATTGTCTGGGTTGAGGTTGAGCGCGCGCTGGGCTGAAGTAATTGCCGCATCAACGCGATTCTGTCGCGCATGCAACTCGGCTAATACCGCATGAATCTCAGCTGAAGCAGGATCGAAGCCACTCGCTTCCTGCAACGTTCGGATCGCTGCTGTTAGATTACCGTTATCCTCCAACCTCAACGCTTCGAGAAATAGGCTGTAAGCAGCCGCTCGATCGACCACCGGTGTTGGGACAACCAGTGGTTGTGCGTCGAGATCAGTTGAATGTCCTATGGCGCCAATCAAAGCAAGCGACAACGAGATAATTACAATCATCGGATTTCGATTCTTCCATAGCGGCTTCTCTGCAGCAAGCCCATCCTGAGACTCATACGAGAAAATTAGCTAAGTTCCCTGCTGAATCACACATAACTGGTCTGATATAGTCTTTGTGAACAAGTCGTAAGTAAGGAGGCATGGAAATGGCTATTGATCCGGAACTCCTGGAAATACTCGCCTGTCCAAAATGTAAAACCGCGGTCGTACTCGTCGATAATGACAGTGGATTGAAATGTCGCACGTGCCGGCGTGTTTACCCGATTAAAGATGACATCCCTGTAATGCTTATCGACGAAGCACGTATCGAGGACTAGCGAGCATCAAGGAATAGGGGTGACGTGAAGATTCTCTTTATCCGTCTCCGCCTAATAGGTGACGTCATCTTTACAACACCATCTCTCCGTGCGGTTAAACGATGTTTACCAGATGCGGATCTTTCCTACGTTGTTGAACGTGAGGCAGCACCTATTTTGTCAGGAAACCCACACCTCTCAGACCTGATTGTTGTCGACCGCCCTCGAGGACTCCAACGATTAACCTATGATTTCTCACTCGCAGAAAACCTTCGAACAGCACGTTTTGATGCGGTCATAGATTTTCACGGAGGACCTCGAAGCAGCTGGTTAACTTGGTGTACCCGTGCTCCACTTAGAATCGGGTATAGCGTTCCCTTCCGTAACTGGGCATATACCCATCATGTACCACGATCCCGGCGGCTTGAAGCGCGTCACTCCGTAGTTAATCAATGGGACCTTTTGGCAGCCCTTGATAAACGACTAGGCGGAAGCCCTGATCCTCAGCGTGATTCAGTTGAAATGACTGAAGACCTTGACGTAACAGGTGTAATCAAACATCGCCTAGCCCAGGCAGGCGTTGGCCCTACCAACCCACTCATCGTTATACATGTGAGTGCTGGGAACACCTTTAGGCAGTGGCCAGCAGATTACTTTGCCCAAACTATCGCGACCCTTGCCAAATCTGCCCCCCAGCGCCGATTTATAATTACATCAGGGCCCTCAGATCACGGTGTAAAAAATCAGATCGTTGCAGCAATGAGCACTCAAGTCAGACAACTGGTGATGTTAGATGAGGAATTGGATCTCGCAGAATTACGGTCACTTATCGGTCTGGCTGCATTGTTTATCGGTGGCGATACTGGCCCACTTCACCTAGCGGCTACAACCAGCGTACCTATCGTGGGTATTTATGGGCCAACTTTAGCAGCCCGCTCAGCCCCTTGGCGAGATCCAACATACTCAGTAGAAACTGCCGACATCGGCACATTATCATGTCGGCCATGTAACCAACGGCACTGCGACCCAGGAGATTTTCGTTGTCTAACAAGCCTAGCTCCGTCTATTGTAGTTGCCGCGGCTGAACGAGCTCTGGAACACTGTCGAGTAAATCCATCATGACTCGAACCAACACACTCGAACGCACAGCATTCCTAACATTGCTAGGATTTGTTGCGGCACTTCAACTGTCCATTGCAGTGGCCCAAATTTTATTAACCATTACAGGATTGCTGTGGGGAATTCTATATTTCATTCAACGAGATGTTAAGACGCTACCACCTTGGTTCCTACCGCTTGCGCTGTACGCTCTGGCCACCTTGGGGTCGGCCGCGTTTTCACTAAATCCGGTTGCAAGCTTCATGGATTCAAAGCAACTCCTCTTATTCCTGATTGTGCCAATTGTTTGCAGACTCGCTCGGGGTGAGCGCGCCTTGACGGTGGCTACCATTATTATTTCTATTGGTGCGGCTAGTGCCATCTGGGGTATTGTGCAGTTCGGTATTCTTGAGTACGACCATCTTGGTCGAAGACCGCAGGGGTTGATGAGCCACTACATGACCTATGCTGGACTTCTAATGGTCGTGTCAGTGGTAGCTGCAGCGAGAGTGCTTTTTCACGCCAAGGACCGCACTTGGCCAGCGTTAGTTATTCCGGCCGTACTCGTTGCCATCGCATTAACACTCACACGTAGTGCTTGGGTCGGAATATGTGTCGGACTAAGTTTATTGCTGGTCCTGAAGAACTTTCGCTTGCTAGCAGCCCTGCCGGTGCTTGCAGCGCTATTCTTTGGCTTTGCACCACCTCAAGTAACCGACCGGCTTTATTCGATTTTCGATCTCCAGGATCCCACAAATCGAGACCGTCTAGCCATGGCCAGAACTGGTGTGAGAATGATTCAAGACTACCCCCTTACGGGAGTTGGTCCTAATATGGTACAGGAAGTCTACGTTGACTACCGCGACGCCAACGCGGTCCAAATTACCAATCCGCATCTCCATAATGTGCCAATGCAAATTGCAGCCGAGCGCGGATTACCAGCGTTAGCTCTCTGGCTTTGGTTCGTCCTAAGTGTCGTCGTTAGTTCATTTCGCAGACTGCAAACAACGACGTATAAATCACTGCCAGCGGGTGGACTGGCCGCGCTAGCTTGTATGCTGGCTGCTGGCTTGTTTGAGTATAATTTTGGTGATTCTGAATTCCTGATGATGCTACTCGTGGTCATTACACTGCCTTACGCTGCCGACACATCTGAACAGGCGAAAAATCCTCTTTAGTCATGCTGAGCAATCAACGGGCGGACGCGATCATTCAACGATTCGAGTCCACCCATATCATGGTCATTGGTGACATCATGATCGATCAGTTTGTGATCGGCCAAGTGAATCGCATTTCTCCTGAAGCACCAGTACCAGTTGTGAAGTTTAAAGATGAAGAATATCGACTTGGAGGAGCAGCCAACGTCGCGCATAACATTCGCAAACTGGGTGGAAGCGTTAGCTTGTTGGGTGTTCTTGGCTCAGATGATGCAGGAACACAATTGTTAACTGAACTGAAACGCGCCTCTATTGATCCAAGCGGTGTGTTTTCTGAGCGCGAAAGAATAACAACCCGTAAACAACGTGTCGTAACCAGTCGAAACCAACAAGTTGCACGGATTGATTACGAAACTGACAAAGCTCTATCACGAGGCATAGTCGATAAACTGAGTGCACTTCTCAAATCACAAATTGCGACAGCTGATGTCATCGTAGTGTCGGACTATTTAAAAGGACTCCTTACCCAAGAACTCATGGTTGAACTTTTTCTCTCTGCAAATGATCATGGCGTGCCCGTATTTGTAGATCCCAAGGCGCCACATCTTAACTGGTACTCCGGATGTTCGTTGATGACACCAAACCACCACGAAGCTGAAAAAGCGACAGGGGTGAGAATTCAAACTGAGGATGAAGCGCGTACTGCTGCCAGCACTCTTCAAACCTCAGTGCCTTGTACGAGTGTGCTGATCACAAGAGGAGAACGTGGCATGTGGCTAACTGATGGATCGCTGCCTGGAGCTGACCGTGTAGAAAGTGCTCTTCCCACCACAGCGCGAGAAGTCTCGGACGTCACTGGTGCTGGAGATACCGTGATTGCGATGATGGCCCTGAGCGTAGCCGCAGGCGCCAACCTATCAGAAGCAGCGGAACTAGCTAATCATGCGGCTGGCATCGTTGTAGGTCGTTTCGGAGCAAGTACTGTGACGACCAAGGAACTGGTAGAAACCTTCGCCTAAGGAGGATAGCCCTAAGACTCTTAATGTCGAAAGTGTCGACGGCCAGTGAACACCATGGCCAGATCATGTTCATCAGCCGCGCGAATTACCTCGGCATCCCGTACTGACCCGCCAGGTTGCACAACCGCCGTCGCACCCGCCGTCGCAAGAGCGTCGAGACCATCACGAAACGGGAAAAAAGCATCAGATGCTGCGACCGTACCGGTCAAACTGGTTGGAGCTTTTAGGGTCGCGACCTTAACAGCGTCGATCCGACTCATCTGACCCGCACCAATTGCGACAGTACGGTCTCCGCGTGTGAATATAACAGCATTTGATTTGACATGGGCACAGACGCGCCACGCAAACTGTAAAGCTGTCCATTCCTCTGGTCGGGGAGCCCGCTGAGTGACAACTTGCAAATCAGGAATCGCAGCCGATTCACCCCATAACCTTCTGGCTTCCCTAACTTCGTCACGATGTTGAACAATCCAGCCCCCCAATATCGATCGAGCATCGACTTGAGCAATGGGATTGTCATTGAGCAGCGCCATATCAAATGTGAGAACTCGTAAAGATTTCTTTTCTGCTAAGACGGCCTTTGCTGCCTCATCAATGCTAGGTGCCACAACCGCTTCGATAAATGTTGAAACAATTTCCGAAGCCGTTGTTGAATCCAAAGGACGATTTAAGCCAACGATCCCACCAAACGCTGATAAAGCATCAGCGTCGCGTGCTTGCCGATAGGCGTTGGTAATCGTTGCGCTTGTAGCCACTCCGCAGGGATTCGTATGTTTGATGACGGCAGCAGCAGGTTCCTCGAATTCAAGTACGATACGAGCTGCTGCGTCGAGATCAATTAGATTCGTAAAGGACAACGGCTTACCTTGAACTTGATGCGCTGCCGGTAAGCCAATACCCTTCGAGTCCCCATACCACGCAGCTTCTTGATGCGGATTTTCACCGTATCGAAGTGTCGAAATTCTTGGTAAGTTAAGCGTCAATCGGTCCGGCACTGCTTCGGCAGGAGACGATTGTTCACGTCGAAAATCTGTACCAGACACAGCAATCGATTTAAACGTGTGAGCGATTGTTGTATCGTACTCTGCGGTATGTGCGAACGCTTTACGCGAAAGTTCTAAACGAAATGCTAACTCCGGACCATCTGACCGATCCAACTCTAGTAGGGTTTCCTCGTAATCACCCGAATCTACAATCACCAAGACATCTTTAAAATTCTTAGCGGCGGCCCGAACTAACGAAGGTCCGCCAATATCGATCTGTTCGATTAATTCACTAACAGGAGTACTCTTATTTGCTGCCGTTCGAGCAAACGGATAAAGGTTAACGACAACCAGATCAATAGGTTCGATGTCGTATTGTTGAAGAGACGATAAATCCGTTTCATGGTCACGCCTGGCCAATATCCCAGCGTGAATATTTGGATGCAAGGTCTTCACTCGACCATCCATCATCTCCGGCATTCCGGTGATCTCAGATACAAGAGTAATGGGTAATCCTGCATCCCGTAATGTTCGTGCAGTCCCTCCGGTAGAAATCAATTCATAGCCGCGTGAAGTTAAGCCGGACGCAAATTCTTCGATGCCCGTCTTATCCGACACACTCAATAAAGCCCGCATCAGAATTCCTCAGACTCTCTAGCCAGGACGTCATGACAGCACCTCATGGCAGACCTAGCACAATTCATCGAACCATCTTACGATCATCGAAATGTGAGAAACCATATGAGAGGAAGCCACAAGTCACGTGCGTACGGAACTGGGCGGTCATTAATTAAGACGTCGCAGGTAATGTTCCGACTTATGAGATCGTAGAGATCTCGAAGCTTAAACACTTCGCCAGGAAAAAACCGAGCGCGGTGTCGTAATGCCTCACCTGTTCCAACTTCGCGATATTCGGCGGAAGCCTTTGCACGGGTTACAGCTTCTTCGTAATCCGCACCCTTAAACACTGGAAACACTAAAGTCACGGAGAGCGCCTCTTCGCCATCTTGAAATAACCCGGCGCGCAAATCTGACTCAAGAGCGATTAACTCTTCTTCGGTGGGTTGCTCGGAGAGATCGCCATATGGCCAGAACCGCTCGGATAGTCGATTCCCTTGAATATTTTGCTTCTCAGGGTCCATGCCCTGATTAGATAAAGTCTTCGTCATGACGAGAACCGTGCACGTGATGGTATCCTGAATCCTGACAACACGACAAGTTCACAGGCAAGGAATACAGTAATCAAATCATCCAGTTGACACCATCAGCGGCAAAAACGGCAGCGAAGAACAATGGCAGATCCTCGAATCCTGCCCTCTATTGGGCAATTGATCGAACGGCAGGCAATCCAATTACTTTTAAGAAAATATGGACGCACTGCCACACTCGAAGCATTGCGACTTGAAACTGAAGAATTACGTACTAAATTGGTAAGCACTGCAGATGCCCTGTCCACCTCAATATCTAATATGACGGCCGCTATGGAATATCTTGAAGAAAGTACTCGAAGGCGGCTTACTGACTGGTTTGCACCCTCACTGCGACAGGTGATTAATGCTACGGGGGTAATCCTGCATACCAACTTGGGACGTGCCCCACTCACCACATCAGCGGTTCAGCAAATTGCTGAAACTGCCGGTGGTTACGTCAATCTCGAATACGATCTGAGCCGAGGAAAGCGTAGTCAGCGGGATAGCCACATCAACTCATTAGTGCAACGATTGACAGGCGCCGAAGCCGCAGCGGTCGTCAACAACAACGCTGCAGCCACCCTTTTAATGTTATCGGCACTGGCTAGTGGACGTGAAGTCATCGTATCGCGTGGTGAATTGGTCGAAATCGGCGGTGGTTTCCGTATTCCCGAGATCATGTCTGCATCTGGCGCCGTACTCCGAGAAGTCGGAACAACGAATAAGACCCGGGTAACGGATTACGCCGCAGCCATCACAGAAAAGACGGCACTTTTACTGCGTGTGCATCCATCGAATTTCCGCATCCAAGGGTTCACTGATCGTCCAACAATAGATGAACTAGTGTCGCTCGGAAAACGTTTCAATATTACTGTCGCTGAAGATCTCGGAAGCGGTTACCTTGGGAATGACACTGATGCACAAAATCAGCAGCTTGACGAACCTACGGTCAGGAAAAGTGTTGCTGTCGGAACTGATGTCGTTTGCTTCAGTGCTGACAAATTGTTAGGTGGACCCCAAGCAGGCATTCTAGTTGGACAGTCCGAGAAGATCGAACGCATTCGAGCGCACCCACTGATGCGAGCATTGCGCGTCGACAAGTTAACCTATGCAGCATTAGGCGCTACGTTACAGGAGCATGCCGCTGGACAAGCACACGTTACAGTGCCGGTCTCCATTATGCTCTCTACCCCTGTTGAAGAAATCGAAAAACGAGCCCAGGCAGTCGTAGATGCCATTGAGAATAGAAACGCACGAGTGGAAATCCTTAACGACCATTCGGCCATCGGTGGTGGTAGCGCGCCAGAAACTCACTTGCCCACAAAAGTGATCGCCATTCAATCTGCAAACAGAAGCGCAGTCTATATCCAAACCGCACTCCGGAAATTCGATCCACCAGTCGTTGGTCGCATCGACCAAGATCGGGTGCTCCTGGACCTTAGAACTGTATTGCCAGAACAGGATAAAACTTTAATGAAGGCCTTAGGTGACCTACTAAGTAGCTGTTAGACTACAGGAAGTTATTCACGTTAAGAATCAACTAACGCCTCATCTTCAGAGACACGGTGGGGGCACGCATCACAGACAAGTTCCTTCCCTTCCGAATCGAAAATCTTCTCTCCACCACAGGAACCGCGTAAGCAACGGTTACTGAACATCACTCCGACCGCCATAATAAGCATTGCCAGGCCCACGACTAGTACGGACAGAAAGAAGATAGTCATAACCTGATTATTGTAAGTCGGTTTGAAATAGATGCTCAAACGCGGGCGT
Organism: uncultured Woeseiaceae bacterium; assembly: GCA_964569695.1. Taxonomy (GTDB): domain Bacteria; phylum Acidobacteriota; class Vicinamibacteria; order Vicinamibacterales; family UBA823; genus UBA8106. The sequence continues at coordinate 761 of CAZMUA010000008.1, read as the reverse complement.
CATTTTCTGGTCAAACTCCCCTGCATCAGTACGTACCAGCATGAGTGCCGCCACACCTTGCGCTACCGCGAAACGGTACCCATCGGTTGGACCCAACACGTTTAATGCCGTAGCCATGCCATCGGCCCACGAGCAGGATGTGCCCACAACAGTTACTGACGCTAAGCGGTGCGTAACCGGGTAACCCGTCCGAGGGTCAATCGTATGGGAAATACGCTGTCCATCTACCTCATAGTAACTGCGATAATCACCGGATGTCGCCATCGCCAGATCACGTAACGGCACCACTTGAATGATCGATTCTGTCTTTGAATCCGGCACCTGAATACCGATGCGCCAAGGTTCACCAGAAGCGTTGAGGCCACCCGTACGCACCTCGCCACCCACTTCAATCATGTATTGCATTACACCTTTAGACTCAATCGCGCTGGCTACCTGGTCCACCGCATAACCTTTGGCTATTGCTGATAGGTCAAATCCGATCAAGGGATCCTGTTTACGAACGCTCTTTGCAGAAACATCGAGATGCAGTTGATCGTGACCGCTGTGTTTAAGCAATTCAACAATCGTTGCTCTCGGTGGCGGAAGGTTGTGTTGTTCAACCCCGAAACCCCCCGCAGTCACTAAGGGACCAACCGTAATATCAAAAGCACCATCAGTGAGCGCTGCGAGCTCCTACCCTTGTTTAATGACTTCAAACGTCCCCGCTGTGAATGGAAACGGCTGCGTGTCACGAAAGGCATTAAACCGAGATAACTCGG
>CAZMUA010000007.1:70697-128377 GCA_964569695.1 uncultured Woeseiaceae bacterium | reverse complement strand
TTGTGAACAGGAAACCTAGCACACCACCGATCACGATACCGCCAGGAAACCAAACATGGAAGTGGTTCAGTTTCTTGGTCTTTTGATCCGGGTAAAGAGTGGCAATGAGCGGATTACATGTCGCTTCAATTAAACCATTCGCAATGCTGATCACGAGGGCGCCACCCAGTAACGACCAGAAACCGGTGGCAAACACCATAAGCAGTGGACCAATAATGTGTGCGATTAGCGACAGGCGAAGTAAGGGTCGCATGCCAACGATGTCAACGAACGGGCCGAATATCACTATCGATATCGCAAAGCCCCAGAGTTGAGCACCACTGATGTACCCGACTTCTAGGTTCGTCAGAACAAATGTCTCTTTGAGCGGATTCATAATGTCGGCCATTACAGCGAACGACATTGACGTCGCGATTAAGCCGAGGCAACTGGCAAAAAACAGTCGCTCTCGTTGAATTGGTGCGAGGTTTGTATGAAGGGTATCTGGAGTCATCTGGCTGGCCTTCTCAATCTGCGCTCTTGGCGCAACTTAGCTTTTTCGTTAGCTGTTTGCTTTGCAGCGTCCGTGGTTTCAGCCGCACGCAATGTCTTATCGTGTTTGGCATAGCTCGGCTGCAAGTCAACGCTGCGTAAATTATGTAGAGCAGCTCTCGCACCCGCGAGTTTATCAACGTCATTATCTTCCCATTCGATTGAAAGAGCTCCATCGAATCCAACACGGTTCAGTTCCACCAGAACTTCCTCAGTGTTGATTGCATCGCGGCTAGAGCCAGCCGTAACGAAATTCCAGCCGTTGGTTGACGCACCAAAATCTTGATGGCCACCGAGCCAACCACCTCGGCAGTGTTCAGGTATCACCTGCACGCCTTTTATGTGAACACAGTGGATGTAATCCTTGAATTCACGAATAAATTCAACAGCTGAGACATGTTGCCATTCTAGATGGGAGCAATCGAGATTGAATCCAACCACGTCCCCGTAACCGGCATCGGAAAGATGCCGCAACCAGTCGTGGGCAGACTCCAGGTCGCCCATGGCTCGCTCGCTCGGATGACACTCCAAATCAAAGGTCGTTCCGTACTCACGACAAGCATCCAAAAACGGTGCGAAACGTTCAACAATCAGCTCGAGACTGACGCGGCGTACATCAGCAAGCTTATGTCCAGCAATTTCAGTCGGTAGTGGTGGAAAGAGGAACCAGTGTGACCAGCAATTTGCCGGAGAGCCGCAGAAACCAGGGAGTGGAATGTGACGGTCCAACCCTTCTGCAAGGTATTTCGAAAGTCGCGCGCAACCGATTAACGCATTCAAGGCTTGAGTGTGAATAAGTTTTCCGACTTCATCAGGGACGAAGTACGGGTCATGGCGTGGCGGGTCATTCGATTGACGCCATTTTGCATAGGCTTCCACTGCTTCGCCACCGACAAACTGAAGTGTTTTAGCGCTAGGTTCATCTCCAAGGGCCTGCCCTTGTAGGTGAGTGGCTACGCTGAAAATCTCAAGGTTACGCTTGCTTGCCTTTGCGATCCGTGACTCTGCAAATTTTTTAGCTCCTGTATCGTCGCTGCATTGGTCAAGGGAGAGTTCCCAGCTGGCTTCTTCCCATCCATCGAACTTCTCTGCCGACAGAAAATCGAGAAATTCATCTTCTTGAATGTCTCCAAATTGACCACGTACCAGTCCGATCTGATGCCAAGACTGATTGCCCTGTCGATGCGTTTTGGTCTGTGAAAACCCCATGGATACCTCCGTATTACTGCCGAATAGCAAGTTTCATAATTCATGCTACGCTATGACGCACGCCTCACGGTAACGTTATCTTATGGTGAACACTTCCCAAAGTTTGACGAAGGCACAAAGAGAATTTTTCGATGAGATTTCCTTGCTTCCGGTTCTTGACGTCCATACGCATCTCGTTGATGGGAAACTTTCAGCACGCGGATTACACGATATTTTGCTCTATCATATGTCAATAAGTGACTTATATGCTGCGGGTTGTAAGGATTCAGAACGTTTAACAGAGTATCCAGAGTGGCCGACACGGGATGAAATAATTATTCGGATTGAACGAGCCCTTCCGTTTTTGGATGCCTCAAGAAATACCAGCACCGCTTGGTGTATTCGCCGCATTCTAAGTGATCTCTACGATTGGAAAGCGCCGATCACGGCGGATAACTGGCGCAAACTTGACGATATTATTCGCGAGAGAGCGGATGACCGTGCTTGGCAACGCGAGATCGTGCGTCAAACTGGTATTCGCCAGTTCGTGACAGAGTTTGCTCGCCGGGAAGAAGGTCAGGACGATGACCTCCTACAATACGCATTAGAGTGGGGGTTTTTCACACGCTGTCAAGCAGGGGAGTTTGATACGGCTCTTTGCGAATTAGAACGGTGTTGGGGAAAGCGCCCAGAAAGTCCGATGCCGATTGGGACTAGTTCTAGACCTGCACCAACACGCACAATCGATTCACTTGATGACGTGCATGCGGCAGTGGATGACTACGTCAGAAATATTTCTACCTTACCAGTCCTGTCGACCGCGACACATCTCTCAACCGATATTAATTACTGTGAGATCAGTGAATCCGAGATGGCAGATGCTCTCTCACGGCGTGATCACGCAAGCATTGAGGAGCGTGATATTTATGCGTCGTATGTCAATGAGCGTTTCTTGTCTGCCCTTGAACGTCTCGGTGACACCTTAGTGTTTCAATTTAGCATTGGTGCCGAGCCATTACCCTTTGAAACCGGCAGTCGACTCAGCCAGCATACAATTGGCCAACTCGGTGCCATGGTTAGTCGACACCCAGGACTTCGGTTTCAATGTTTACTCGCGAGTCGCCATGCCAATCAGTCGCTCTGTTCGCTGTGCCGCGAATTGCCGAATTTGTCCCTCGCTGGTTATTGGTGGCACAATTTCTTCCCGTCAGTGATTGGGCAGGTTATTGAGGAGCGTCTTGATATGTTGCCAACAAACAAACAGGTCGGGTTTTTTTCAGATGCTTATGTGGTGGAATGGGCCTATGCGAAGGTGCAAATTGTTAGAGAAGTGTTGGCTCGCACCTTGTTAGCGAGAGTGGGGCAGGGCCAGTACACTTGCGATGAGGCGCTGACCATCGCTCACGCGATCCTGTTTGATAGCCCAGAGACCTTACTTGGAATACACCTGCCGAGCAATATGTCCTAAGAAGGCCTCGTCAGGGTGAGCAATGTATGGCGCCAACCAGATTTTTAACTGGTTCTATTGCTTGATAATCATCTCAAGTCATGTTTTGGTGCGGTGATTATTTCGGCTGTACAATACAATGCGACGAGAATGGTGGAATGCCGAGCACCGGTTGCACCTGATTAGGAATTTGAGTTGAAACGATTGACTGTAGAAAGTGCATGTTTTTCATTGATTTAAAAGTCTTACTATCATGCTCAATGTGTTGAGAGATTTTCTGCTCCAGCAGGGTTTCGATGACGGATTTTCGCGTTGGCTGACGTTAAATGTGGAAATCGTCTTAGTGCTCGTCTTGGCTGTTCTGGCCAATATGCTTGCCAAGCGTATTGTGGTGCGTGGCGTCACTGCGTTAATCGGGAAGACGACTACAAGTTGGGATGATGTCCTGATTGAACACCGAGTTATTCAACGCATGTCACACTTGGCACCTGCGTTGGTCGTCTACCATTTTGCCTTGCCAGTATTAGAGAACTATCCCTGGTGGAGTAATAGCGTCAGACAGGCGAGCTTAATTTACATGCTGTTGGTTGTTGTCTCGGTCATTGACGCGGCCTTAAATGCGATAGCTGATGTTATGCAGTCTTCAGAGGCGTCGCAAGATCTGCCGATTAAGAGTCTCGCGCAGGTCCTAAAACTCGGACTTTACATTATTGCGGGCATCGCTGTGCTGTCGTTGATCCTTGGCAAATCACCACTTTTACTCTTGAGTGGGTTGGGAGCGATGACTGCGGTGATTATGCTGGTGTTTAAGGACGCGATTCTCGGTTTCGTTGGAGGGATTCAACTTTCCGCTAATCGCATGGTCGCCCGAGGTGATTGGATTGAGATGCCGAAGTATGGTGCTGATGGTGACGTGATAGAAGTGGCCTTGACGACGGTTAAGGTGCAGAACTGGGATAAAACCATCACAACGATTCCTACTTATGCGCTAATCAGTGAATCATTTAAGAACTGGCGTGGTATGTCTGAGTCTGGTGGTCGACGAATCAAGCGTGCTATTAATCTTGATGTGAATTCAATCAGATTCTGTGACGACGAGATGTTGAAGCGGTTCACAAAAATTCCGTATATGGCTGAATACTTAAAAAGCAAACGTGACGAGGTGTCGAAACGATATAAAGAGAACGCTATGGATGAGTTACCACCGGGCAGTGATCGACGACTGACAAACGTCGGAACATTTCGAGCCTATGTAATCGCTTATCTTCGTGATCATCCGATGATTCACCAGGATATGACTCTCATGGTTCGACAACTAGCACCTGGTCCACACGGCCTTCCGGTTGAAATTTATGGCTTTAGTCGCGATCAGAGATGGGTTAGCTATGAGAATATACAGGCTGACGTGTTTGACCATATTTTGGCCATGGTGCCTGAGTTTGACCTGCGTGTGTACCAAATTCCCTAAGGCAACTGACGTGAAAACATTAATGGGGAAGCTGGCTAGCGTATCCTCATTCCGCACGAATCGATAGTTTATCGAATCTAAGATTTCTGGTTCACTGAGTTCTGTGTAAACGAGCCAAGTTCTCATGTTCAACAGAGCCATGCTTCTTATCCTTCTCCTTGTTTCCATAGGGATTGGTGTCTGGTTCTACACGGAGAAACCGTGGCAGCGGGAAAACTCTGATCAGAATATGCTGACGTCACTACCGATGTTGCCAGAATTTAGTTATCAGAACGAAGTATCAATTGAGAAATTTCTCGCAGCTGATCGACGAGCTCGTGAAAATGTGATGTCTGCCGACGCAGTTGGTCGGCTAGGAATGCTTTATCACGCGTACCAATTTACCAACGAAGCGCGAAGAAGTTACACTCGCGCACGTGAATTGCAGCCTGATGAGTTTACTTGGATTTATTACTTGGCAGTGCTAGAGAAAGCGACCTTCAGGTTTCCTGAGAGCGAAGCGTTATTTCGACAAGCGATTACCCTTAAACCTGATAGTGCAGAACTATGGGCTGAATTAGGTGATTTACAGATGAAAAGGGCAAGAGGTGATGAGGCAGCGTTAATATTTACTCGTGCACTCGAACTGGACTCTGGAGAGCCGCTCGCGGCACTTGGGAAAGGCAGACTCGAAATTTTGGCGCGCAATTGGAAGGGAGCCATTGGGTTGTTGATGCCCATTCTTGATGATTATCCTCGGCTGTCTCTTGCTCATAAATATCTCGCTGTATCTTATGAGCAGCTTGGAGAAAGTGAACGGTATGTGCATCATCAGGCGTTGAGTGAGTATGGTTCCGCGCTGGAAAGCCCACTTATGAAGGCCCTTCACGCTCTATCGCTCGACGCGATTCTCGAAGGAGGCGACGGGGCAGCTGGTCCCGCACTGTTGCAAGTCAAGTGTGCCCGTTGCCATAACGACTGGCGTATTGATGAGACGCACGAGAGTCGTGATTGGTGGGCGAGGACTGTGCGACGGATGCAACGGGAAGCTGGGTGGGAGTGGTTGACCGATGGGGAAGCGGCTAATGTGGTTGAATATCTGTCCAGCCGTCCTTAAACGAACAGTTGTTTGGTCACTGACCAGTTAGGTCCTGTAGATCCTTGGCAGCTTGGCCGTGACTTGGTTGTCGCTCAAGTACTTGGCGGTACTCAAGGACTGCTTCGTCGGTCAAGCCAGCCGCTCGTAAGATCGTGGCTAGGCTGTAGTGGAAGGCAACAATTTCAGGTGAGAGAGTAACGGCGCGTCTCAGGTAAACAATGGCTTCGTCAAATCGGCCAGTACGCGCCACTGCCAGACCAAGATTTTTGTACGTAGTGGCTGGGTCGGTCCCGAGATCAAGGGCTTTTCGTAGTATTGGTTCAGCCTCCGCGGGATTACCATACCGCAGCACCGCTTCACCTAGTAACGCATGTGCTCGTGCATGCTCTGGATCCAATGAAATTGCCGTCCGAAATGCTCGCTGGATATCCGCAGGGCTTTCTGAACTTTCACCTAGGACTATGTAAACTTCAGGATTGTCCGGATCGAGTTGTTGAGCTCTGGTAAATATCGCTCGTGCCATCTCTCCGCTACCTACATAAGCGAATCTCGAGACATTCAGCAACAGCCAGTCGACATCAAATGACTGTAATAACAACTCATCGACCCACTGATCAGGTGCAGGCGCGAATCGACTAGCGGTATCAGCTCCTGCTAATGCAGTTTCCATCGCTTGAGGCCGGTTAAAATGCTTGTGCACGGATGCTAGTAATCGGTAGGCTGCGTCGAAGCCGCCATGTAAAACACTCTGTTCAAGATGCCATTGGGCACGCTCCCAGTTATTTTCAGCGAGAGCAAGGCGTGCGAGACCGAGGTGGCCATACGAATCATTCGGTGCGAGTGTTAACAGTTGTTCGTAGCTCGTGCGTGAAGCACTTCTATCACCTTGCTTGAACTGATTGTCGGCCAATTTTAGCCATGCTGGGGCATAATCAGGAGCTAGGCCCACCGTTGTCGTTAGAAGCCCTGTAACGGATTGGCTTTCTCCTCTCTCCTGTCTCAGGCTCGCTAAGAGATACGGCCATCGCGGTTCAATTTCATCGAGTTGGATCGCCAGTTCGTAAGCAGTGGTAGCAAAGTTGTTGTAGTCGTTCGCTTGATAGAGTTGTGCTAGGCGACCAACTGCTTGTCCAACTTTCGCATTTTCCTCGTTGGACTGAATCTCCTGGCGCAAAAGTGCCTGCGCTTGTGTCACTGCTAGTGCTAAAGCTGGACTCATGGCTACTGGATCAGGAGCTTCTGTCATGAGCTTTGTGAGTCCAGCGGGGAGTGACAATCGTGCAATAACGTACGATGTACCCCAAATGGTCAGGGTGACCAGTGCTAGGAAGCCTAGAATCGCTACAGTGTTTCGTGGCAGCGGCCACGGCTTTTTGGCAGGAATTGCACGGGTTTTGTTTCGCCTGTTATTTCGGCGTTCCTTATATCTACTCATCGTAGGTCGTTTGACGGTCTAGCGCCCCGACCAAGTATTTGTCCACAGTGTGACTCGTCCCATGCGGTCGTATGGCGGATAGACGTGCATGCTACCTGTCACGAGGTCAGTCCAGCCGTCGTCGTTGATGTCTCCACTAGTGAGTGTTAACAGATGGGTAGGCGACGAGGCAAGATCGTGCAATAAGAACTCCATGTTGCCATCGTTGCGGAACCAACTCAATGATTGTGCCGTAGGATCGTTCCAGGCATTGAACGTGCTGACTAAGAAGACATCCAAGTCACCATCACGATCACCGTCGGCTGCCTGAGCTGCATATGCGCCTGGAAAATCTCCAATGCGGTGGTACTCAAAAGCGAGACTGCCATTATTTTCAAGCCACTGTACACCGTGCCAAGGCCGTGGTCCCGGTGGGCTATAGTCGAAGGCGTCCCCGTTTGTATAGAGCAGGTCCAAATCACCATCGAGATCAAGATCGACCAGAGAAAGGCCACTACTTCCAAAGTCTTCGTTTGTCGAACCGTACACGAGATGCTGTGTAAAATTGCCGTTACCATCGTTTTCAAATGCGTAGATTTCCTCCCATTCCTGTGACACAACTGCTGCGATATCGAGATCGCCGTCACCGTCGAGATCTCCGACAGGTGTGTGGATGGTGCCAGGCAGATTGAGTAATTGATGACTTTCGAATTGCCAACTGGCGGTTTGCTCAAGCCAGCGGATTTCGCCATCGTAATAACCAAATTGTCCAATGGACAAATCTATGTCGCCATCTCCATCGAAGTCACCGGCTTGAACATCGGTCACCCGTGAAATGTTTTCGTCGATTACGCGATTTGTGAATTGTTCTGAACCGTCATTCTCCAAGATGACAATCGAGCCGATCTTGTCGTTGTTCGGGAGGATAGCCCCCATAACGGCAACTAATACATCTAGGTCGCCATCTCTATCGATGTCGCTGATTGCAGCATGTGCTGGTGCGGGGACCGAGGTGCCAATCGGAATTTCCTGAAACTGTCCAGCTGCTGTCTGGTGAATCCAGACGATCTGATTGCGGATAGCGTCGCAAGCAATAACATCTAGTAGTCCGTCACGGTCAAGGTCAGCGGTTATGACGTGGGTAATCCACGGAGGTGTTTCGTCAAGGCCTTCGCCGATTAACCGAGAATCAAGAAATGGGGGCACGGATTTGTCGAGTGCTTCCCCTGTCTCGTGGTTATTGGTGTCGGTGACGCTAGTGAACAGTCCGCCGAGGTACTCGTCAAACGGCTGGTCGCGCTGGACTGCGTCCAGATACAGCATCACCAGTGGTATGGCAATGATGATGATTACAGCCGTGGTCCAGTAGGTTCGTAATAATTTTTCAGGTGCCATCTTGTATGGAGTGCATTTAGTTCGAGTGCCAAAATCCGACTTTAGTCTGGCATTGCAGTAGCCGGATGTCCAGCCGACCGTTGTGAGACCAATCTACTGCCGATCGTTGTTGATTGTCTCCAGTTCGTGAGATGAATTTCGAGGTATGACAAGGATCTCACCAGGATGGATTAGTCCGAATTCCTCTCGTGCGATGGCTGCAATCGCTTCTGGATCTTTTTGGAGGCGTTGCACATAGGCGCGAAGGTGAGTATTTTCGTATCGCAACTTACGCACTGACTTTGCTAAGTCTCGATAAGTGTGCGTCACATCTTGACTGTCGAGTAAACCACCTTCTCCAATGAGCGTCTGGGTGATCAGTAGTGCTGCGATAAACCAGATGAGTAAACCGACAGCCGATCGTCTTCGTCGTTTCGGCGCTGCGGATTTTTTAGGTCGCATGATAGTTAACGCGACGGTGTCAATTCTTCAAGAGTTTCAGTTACGCACTGCAAGTCATTGGGGTTAACACGCGTGGTATGACTTACAATTTTGGTTTCGAGTTGTTCTAATGATCGTCGCACGATCAATGCTGGTCGACGTCCGGTTTGCGTCAGGTTCACATTAACAGAGCGGCGGTCGTCGTCGCGAGGTTTGCGTACTATAAAGCCGCGCATTACGAGGCGATCAAGAATACTCGTAAGTGTGGATGGTTTGAATCCTAAGCGTTTTTGTAAGTCCGAGATCGATCGCACCTGATTTGTGCTCAGCGCGGCTAAAATTTGTGCCTCAGGTGGCGTGATGCCAAATGTCCTGCGAAAGCGTTCCAAATGCAGGATAAGCAAGTGGCCGGCTTTCTGGAGATGTGGAATGAGTTGCAGAGGCATGGATGAATTAGTTTCCTTGTCGCAATTTATATAATTATACGATATCCGATTATACGATATCGTATTATAGACGTCACCTGACGTCAAACTGGTGTCTCAACGGTGTCGGCACTAGAATCTGTTTATGACTCGATTAAGTGTGAATTTGAATAAGGTTGCTTTGCTCAGGAATCAACGAGACGTTGGTGTTCCAAATTTGGTTCATGCAGCAGAGATTTCGATTGACGCCGGTGCTTCCGGGATTACTGTTCATCCACGTCCAGATGAGCGGCACACGCGTTTTTCAGATGTTCATGATTTATCTGCGTTCACTGCGGAACGGGGTGTGGAATTCAATATTGAAGGGAATCCAACCGATGAATTCCTTAAGTTGGTACACCAGGTCGTGCCAGCACAGTGCACGCTCGTACCAGACGCACCTGATCAGCGTACGTCCGATCATGGTTGGGATCTCAGTCTTGATGGTCCGAGGCTTCGCCCCATTATTGCTGATCTTCGTGACCGGAGTATACGGGTATCACTGTTCATGGATCCAGATCCCACAACTGTAGGAGCCGCTGCTGGTGTCGGTGCAGATCGGATTGAAATCTACACGGAACCCTATGCCGAAGCGTTTGGAACCATAAATCAAGAGGCTATGACTGAGGCGTGTGCGGCCTGTGCTGACGAGGCGGAGCGTGCCGGTGTTGGTGTTAACGCTGGACATGATCTCAATCTTGAGAATCTTCCGACGTTGTGTCATCGCGTGTCGAACCTCCTTGAAGTATCAATTGGTCATGCGTTGATAGCTGATGCGCTTGAGTTTGGATTACACGCGACTGTGAAGGCATACCTTGAAGCTCTTACGCCAGACCACTAGTGTGCACCCTATGGCAAACTCGAATGACATAACTAGGCGTGGATTTTTTGGAGCATCCCTTGGTGGATTGGTTGGCTTGGAGTCAACTAATCTCAGTTCGCTCGAACAGAGGCATCGCCCTATTCCCCTGCCGGCACCCATGAGTGTCTGGACCATGGCAACACCCGCACTTGTCCTTGATGCCGAGATCATGGAGGTGAATTTGAAGCGTATGGCGGAGCATACACGGGCGGACCAGGTTGGGTTTCGTCCCTACGTAACAACTCACAAGTGCCCGGTTATTGCTCGTCGACAACTTGAACTTGGGGCCACCGGGATTGCCGTAGCGAAGATCAGTGAAGCGGAAGTGATGGCAGAGGGCGGCCTTGAGAATATTCTGATCACCTCACCGGTAGTAACACGAGGAAAGCTTGCGCGACTACTGGCGCTTGTGCGGGAACATCCAAAAGTTCAGATTGTTGTCGACCAAAGAGAAAACGTGCGCGATCTCAATGATGCCGCAGCCTCTGTAGGGTTAACCTTTTCAGTGTTTGTGGATTTTAACATGGGTGCCGATCGTACCGGGATTTCAATCGGGAGGGATGCGGTGAATCTTGTAGGTGCGATCGAAAGAAGCCCAGCTCTTAGTTTGGCTGGTGTGCAAGCGTACGCTGGACAGTTACAGCATCTCGTCGGTTGGGACCAGCGTAGGCAAGAATCGAATCAGAGGCTGACAAGTGTGATGGATGTAGTTCGAGAAATACGAAGTGCCGGTCACGCTGTACCTGCCATCACTGCTGGTGGCACTGGGACCTACGATATCGATACAGAGATCGAGGGTGTGACAGAAATTCAAGCCGGATCATATCTGTTTATGGACAGTTACTATCGTAGTATCGGTGGCAGCGCTGGGCCTGTCTTTGATGACTTTTTGCCTTCATTGTTTGTCTTAGCGACGGCAATCAGCCAGCCTGTTGAGGGTCGTATTACCGTCGATGCTGGTCATAAGGCCTTTGCGACTGATAAGGCGCCTCCGGAGCTGCGAGATATTCAAGAGGTCAAATACCAGTGGGCTGGTGACGAATATGGCATCCTAGAATTCAAGGAACCATCTCCAAATATTAGAATCGGCGACAAAGTGATGATGTTGACACCACATTGTGATCCCACTGTGAATTTATACGACTATCTGTATGTCATGCGGCAGGAAGAAATCTCGGAAGTGTGGCCTATTGCGGCACGTGGGAATTCTCAATGATTTAACGGAAAACAAAAAAGGTAACACGATTGCAAGTTCTGATTTTTGCCGAGAAGAATGCAGGTTTCTGAGGGTAGTCGGCTATAATGGCAACATGTGGACCAAGATGATGAGCGGGCCTCGCAAGAGGTCGCCAAAGAAGATCGCTGTTATCGATCCAGATGCATGTTTTGGTGCATTTGCGTGTTCGATTTGTCAGGCGGCATGCCCGGTCGACGATTGTATTATTGAGGAGCCCGATGCTGATGGACGCATGGTTTGTGCGGTCCGTGTAGAGGCCTGTATTGGGTGTGGCTTGTGTGTATCGCTCGGTAATCCAACCGCTCCGCAGCCGAGGGACTTTGGGTGTCCCGCTGACTATGACGCCATTGACCTCATTCCGTACGATGAAGTGGTCCAGCTTTTGGAAGATGACGCTACCCAATCACCAGAGATGGTTGGCACCTAGCGTTTCGTCACCAGCCACAGCAGTCGGTTTTAAATCCACAGGACGGGCAACGCCAGACGGCGTGCATCCGGAACATCGCTGCACCGCAACGTTCGCATAGCATGGCATCCTCGTTGCTATCGTGGCGAGATGTTGGACTGGGAGGTGGCTGGCGAGGAGGCTGTTCAGGCCCAGGCATGGCGCGATTATAGCGTGCGATGTCAATTATTGTGAGTTAGACACCTTACTAACTGCCACACCGGTTGGCAGCTCAATTTGCAAGTGATGTCATGTCCACTCCGTTTACTGATGAAATGGCTGTTCGTCGTCATCAGATGGTGCGCGATCAGATCGCGAATCGAGGCGTACGTGATTTCCGTGTTTTGGAAGTAATGCGCCGCATTCCCCGTCATGAGTTTGTTGCCAAGCCTTATCGCTCCCAAGCTTATGAAGATCGACCTCTACCAATCGGTGGCGGTCAGACCATTTCCCAGCCTTACATGGTTGCAGTGATGACCGAGGCTCTTAGCGTGGGTCGTGGGGATCGAGTGCTCGATGTCGGTTCTGGCTCTGGATACCAAACTGCTGTGTTAGCTAGTCTTGCTGAGTTAGTCGTCGCAGTCGAACAGGATCTAGGTCTTGTCAAAGATGCACATGCTACGTTGCAACGAGTTGGGATTACGAACGTATTGATGCGTGCTGGAGATGGAAGTGTGGGTGCACCAGAGCAGCAGCCGTTCGATGCTATTCTCGTGGCAGCCGGAGCGCCATCAATTCCGAAACCACTACTGGACCAGTTAAAGGATGAAGGTCGACTCGTTGTTCCTGTCGGGTCACTTTCGAGTCAGCGGCTCGTCATTGTTCGGCGTAATGGTGACCGTTATGTAGAAAGATCAGGATGCGGCTGTGTTTTTGTTCCATTGGTAGGTCAGCATGGCTGGGAAGATTTCGGGAGTAAAATGACGTAAGCTTGTGGGTAACGCTAGGTGTCCGGAAGGTGCGGATACAGAATAGGAGTTTGATCGACATGCGGATTGCCTATCAAGGCGCGCCAGGTGCGTATAGCGAAGCTGCAGGACTCAAATATAAGTCGTCGGCTGACACGCTACCGTGCGAAACTTTCGAAGACGTATTTACTGCGGTTGAAAAACAAACTGCGACACATGGTATTGTGCCGATTGAGAATACAGTTGGTGGCACAATTCGTCGTAATTACGATTTACTGCTCAAATATGAGTTACCAATTGTAGCTGAAGTGCTTCTACCGATTGTTCATAATTTGGTGGCGCTTCCAGGAACCAAATTGGAGGATGTGAGGCGGATCTACTCACATCCACAGGCACTCGCACAATGTGAAAGATTTCTTCGATCATTGGGAAACATTGAGATCCTTTCGACCTCTGATACAGCTGGCAGTGCAAAGATGATTCAGGAGAAGCAACTGAAAAATGCGGCGGCCCTTGCCTCAGAGCGTGCATCGGAAGTGTTTGAGCTCGCTCTTCTTAAGTCTGGCGTCCAGGATTTCGAGGACAATATCACACGTTTCTTAGTTATTAGCCGCGAAGCTTTCACTGAAGGCAAACCTGATAAAACGACCATCGTTTTTACTGTACCCAACGAACCCGGTGGACTCTTTAAAGCATTGAGTGTCTTTGCGCTTCGTGGAATCGACATGGGTAAGCTTGAGTCTCGACCAATTCCAGGTCGCCCTTGGGAGTTTCTGTTCTATGCAGATTTGCTTGCGGACCGACAAGAACTTCGCTGCGCGCGCGCTCTCATGCATTTGGCTGAGTTTGCCCCATTTCTTCGGACACTCGGTTCTTATTCCGGTTGGAAGGATCCTGAAACTGAAAGTGATTTAGCACTTGGTGCTGACGGGCCGTCAACTGGCGATGTGCCTGCGTAGTCGTCTGTTCGATTATTGAATATGTTTTGGTATGGGATGTAAGCTTGTCCACCGTTTTTGTCATGAAGTTAATTTCTGAAAGTTGATTGAGCTGTATGACAGCACTGATTAAAACGATATATAACGAAAACCGGACTCGTCTAAAGATTGTCTTGGACCATCCGAAGGGGAACGTCATTACGACTGAGATGGCGGTGCAAGTGCGAACCGCTTTGGCGTCGTTGCAAGAAGAGCACTCACTGCGTATGGTTAGCTTTGAAGGTAGTGGCGGTGAGTTCAGTTTCGGTGCGAGCGTGCAGGAGCACGCGCCTGGCTTGGTTGAACGTATGTTGCCTGAAATGAACAGATTAATTGGAGATATGTTGGAAACGCCAGCTCCCACAGCAGCAGTGGTGAAAGGACGGTGCATTGGGGGGGGCTTTGAGCTAGCGCTAGCGTGTGATTTTATCTTTGCATCAGAGGAAGCTGTATTTGGTATTCCCGAAGTCGCGTTGGCGGCCTTTCCACCTGCGGCGGCAGCGCTCCTTCCTCTTCGTGTTGGGCACGCCCATGCCAGCAGAGCCATCCTAACTGGTACGACAAGGCCCGCTAAGTCTTGGCACGAGATGGGACTCGTGACGCTTGTTGCACCGGAGGCCGAACTAGATGAGGCTGTCGACACGTGGTTTGATCAGTTCTTAGCAGTCCGTTCAGCAGCAGGTCTTCGTCATGCTGTGACTGCTACTCGTATGGGACTTCGGGATAAGGTGAAGCGGATCCTACCCGACCTTGAAAGACTGTATCTGAATGAACTTATGCGTACTACTGATGTCGTCGAAGCTGTGACGGCTTTTCTGGATAAGCGGTCACCGCAGTGGAGCGACTAAGTTGATCATCACACTGAGTTCTTGCTAGGTGACGTGCTCTCATCTTGTTTTCCCGAGGGAATGTAATCGTAAACCTCGTCTGAAGGAGTGAATTCTATGACGTCGGATCGATTAATACTGCGATTCGCGGTCGTCCTGATCGCAACTATAACTTTGTTCGGATCTCGCCAAGAGGTTGTCGTTGCCCAGGACATTCCATCACCCGAAGAATTCTTTGGTTTTCAAATGGGAGCCGACCGTAAATTAGCTCGATGGGACAAGCTGGTTGAGTATTACGAAATTCTAGGACATGAAAGTGATCGCCTCACGGTTGTGGATATGGGGCAGACGACACTCGGTAATCCATTCTTAGCTTTGTTTATTTCTTCACCAGATAATTTGGCTCGTCTTGAAGCGCTGCGCGAAATCAACGTTAAGTTGAGTGACCCGCGGGGCGTACCTCAACAAGAAATTGAGCAGGCGATTCTTGATGGAAAGGTTGTTGTTGTTCAGTCGATGGGGCTGCATTCATCGGAGGTTGCCTCGAGCCAGATGGCCGCTGAACTAACCTATGACCTCGTGACTCGTACTGATGACGAAGTGACGCGAATTCTAGATGAGACAATCGCTATCATGATTCCATCCTTCAATCCTGACGGTGAGATCATGGTTACTGATTGGTACAACGAAAATGTTGGCACGGAGTACGAAGGCGGTGGTCTTCCTTGGTTGTACCATCATTATATCGGGCATGATAACAACCGTGATGCGTTCCAACAGAATACTGTCGAGTCGCAGTATGGTGCCAAGATTTTGTTTCGTGACTGGATTCCGCAGGCCTACATTGATCATCACCAGATGGGTGCTTATGGCGCCAGGATCTACGTTCCACCCTACGCTGAGCCGATCCGTCCTGAGGCCGATCCTCTGGTGTGGCGTGAAATGAGTTGGTATGGCGCACACATCGCCTATAAGGAAGAAGAGGCTGGCAACGCTGGCGTTGTCAATGCAGCTATCTACTCAGGGTGGGGTCACTTTGGTTTCCATTGGATCACTCCTTTTCATAATATCGCCGGCATGTTGACCGAGTCGGCGAGTGCTCGTCTAGCCACACCACTGTTTGTTCACCCTGATCAACTCAACGGTTCGAGAGGCTTACCGGAATATGAGGCGCAAACGACGTTCCCAAACCCATGGGAAGGCGGGTGGTGGCACGTCCGTGACATCGTTGAGCAGCAGAAGATTGCGGCAATCGCGACGTTAGATATAGCTGCTCGACATCGTGCCACGGTTCTCCGGAACGCGCACCTGAAGGCGATTCGCCAAATTGAACGTGGCCAATCGATGTCACCCGTTGCATTTGTAATTCCAATGGATCAACACGATTTGCTCACGGTGTTCAAGATGGTGAATAACTTGGTCAGACAAGGCATCGACGTGCAACGTGCCACAACTGGATTCACCCACGAAGGTCGTATTTACAAGGCTGGGTCGTTCATTGTTTCGATGGCTCAGCCTAAGCGTGGCGTGATTCGTTGGCTGCTTGGCCGGACCTTCTACCCAGACAATACTTATACGAGAGACCGTGATGGCAACCCTATACGGCCGTACGACATGTCGACTGACACGATGGCAGAATTTATGGGTGTGCGAGTGGATCCTGTCAAATCAGTTATTGAGACGACGATTGAGCCTGTTGATGCACTACTTGCACCGGAAGGGACAGTCGAGCAGGGTCGTTTTGGTTACGTGTTCGACGGTCGACTGAACGATAGCTTCAAGGCGGCCAATCTACTTCTCGCGGCCAATGTTAGTGTGCGGCGTGTTACCACTTCCGATAACGGACTCAGAGCTGGAGACTTTGTCGTGGCCGGTGTGGCGTCTGACGATGTTGTGACGCAGATAGCGCAGACGACCGGTGTCAATTTTTCACCGGGCAACGTTGACTCTAGTCGTGTCAGTGAGCCGTTACGCCAGGCTCGAATTGGAATGTACCAGCGATATTATGGTGGGAATATGGATGAAGGTTGGACTCGCTGGCTGCTGGAGGACTTTGCATTTCCTTACGAATCATTAATGGATGCGACGATCACTGCTGGCAATTTACATGAAAATTATGACGTGATCATTCTTCCGGCCGACAGTGTCGCTAGAATGACCGGTGAGCCAGCTGAAAGTGGTGCACGCGTTCGTTCAAGACCTGAAGATTACCCGCCCGCCTACCGTAGCGGCTTCGGAGATGAAGGTGTAGCTGCCCTGAAGTCTTTTGTTGATCAAGGTGGCACACTTGTTACGTTTGCCGAAGCGGGGAACCTCCCGATTCAGAAGTTTAAGCTACCAGTGCGAAATCTTGTCGCAAGTTTGTCGCCAACGGAATTTTGGTCACCCGGATCGACACTTAAAGTCGACATTGATTCGAAGCATCCTCTCGCCTATGGCATGCCGTCGGAGGGGTTGGCAACCTTTCTTCGCGGTAATCAGGTCTACGAAGTGGTGGCTACACCAAATAACGATCGGGTCGACCGGATCGCCACCTTTATTGAGCGTGACATTCTGCAAAGCGGCTGGCTCCTTGGCGAAGCTGTGATCGCGGAAAAGGCAGCGATGGTTTCAGTGCAGCAGGGGCAAGGTCGAGTTGTATTAATCGGGTTCCGAGTACAGCACCGAGCTCAGACGCATGGCACTTTCAAGCTTGTCTTTAACGCGCTTATGGGTTCTGGCGTGGAACGGTAATTAATGCAGTGAGAAACCTTGTAAATAAGCAACAAGTCAAGACAGCCATTAGGAGTCTTTCATGAAAACTATCGATCGCCGTCGCTTTCTCCAGATAGGCTCAGCTGGTACGGCGCTCAGTTTCGCAACCGGAACCCCTCGTTCAGCTGCTGCAGCAGCTACCCAGCCTGTTTTCAATGAACAGGATGTCAGATTATCCGGCGATGGGCTTGGACTCACACCGACCGCGTCGATCGAACTGTTGGCACGACTCACCGCCGAAAATGCAATTGCATCGGATTCCTATTCCAACGGAGGAGTCGTTGAAGAATTAGAACAAGCTTTCGCTGCGGCGCTCGGCAAAGAGCGTGCGGTCTTTATGCCGACTGGTACACTGGCTAACCATTTGGCCGTACGCATGCTGGCAGGCGGACCGAGTCGGGCGATTGTTCAGGCAGAAAGCCACCTCTATAACGATACCGGTGATACGATTCAGACCCTAAGCGACATCCAGTTGGTGCCACTGGCTTTCGAGAAGGCGACCTTTACTTTGGATAATGTGCGCGCGTTACTTGACCGAACTGCCAGCGGACGAGTTTCTACACCGGTGTCCGTGATCTCGATTGAATCACCAGTTAGAAGAAAGTCAGGCGAGGCATTCGATGAAGCTGAGATGGATCGGATTACGGCCTTTGCTCGCCAGGAGGGAATTCGTACACATCTTGATGGCGCGCGAATTTTTTTACAGGCTGGATTTACGGGCCGGTCAGTTGCCGATTATGCCCGGTCGTTCGATACGGTTTATGTTTCACTCTACAAGTACTTTAATGCGCCATCTGGTGCAATTCTCGCTGGTCCAAGTGCGTTGCTCGACCAAATGTTTCATGTACGACGAATGTTTGGAGGAGGTCTTGCGAAAGTCTGGCCGTTTGCTGCGATTGCATTGCATTACTTCCGAGGGTTTCCAGAGCGTTACGCACGAGCCGTTGGTGTGGCGCGTGAGTGGACCGAGTTGGTTAGTGGCCATGAGGCTTTTTCGACCGAACCAATTCCAGCAGGAACGAATCTCTTCCTGTTAAAGGTGCATCATTCAGACCTGAATGCGTTCCGCGATGGACTCGCACGCCAGCACGTGCGGCTGCCGGCACCACTTGCCGATGGGTCGGGTTTTAGGTTGGGCGTGAACGAAACCTGGGGTCGGACGACAGCGTCGGATCTCGCTGCCATGTTTGTGCAGGCCGCCGAAGCATAATCCCAAATTGCTGAGATTGACACAATTGGCATGCATGCGGTGTGCACTTCACCATATTAATGATAGGAGGCTTTCAATGCGAATCGTTTCTGGACTCTGCGTGATGTTTCTACTTTGTGGTGCGATGTCCGTGGATGTCTCAGGGCAGGCTGTCGTCCAAGTCAATACGGTTGAGGTTCCGGAGGAACAAGTTGGTGCATATCTGAGTGGGCTCAAGAACATCATCGACCTGTATGAGCAGATTCTCCCAGACGCTGAACTGCGTGTCTGGCGAGACGCCGAAGGGGTGAGTCCTCACCTCATTACTGTGATGACTGAGTTTGCAAGTGCTGACGCTTGGACTGCCGGTAACGCGAAACTGCAAGCAGACCCGGTCTATCAGCAACTCATTGAGGCCTTTGAAGCCACGGGCCGGTCTATGGTGTCGCTGACCGTCTTTAGTGAGGTCATTCCGTAGGTGGTTCAGTTGTGCCTGAGCTGTTTGGCAGACGGATTGGTAATGTGCCGGTTGCACTGATTTCTCCTTTTAGGAGCCGTGCAAACGCCTCACCATACACCGTCTGATTGCCATAAAAGCCGCCCTCGCCGTACCCAACCACAAATGCACTGCTCCCGTGGAAAGTCTCTACGAGATATGGGTTTCCGTAGGACATGACGACAGTCGAAGTGGGCTTCACTTTAATGACGGACTGCAGCAAATCAGCGTGCTGTGGTAGGAGTGGGCCATTGTCGACGTACACCGTGCGCGGGTTGAATAACGAGATAATGACCGTGTCTGCTGCGCGGGCAGCGGTTACGGCCTGCGTATACATCTCGGTATCGACGTTAGGACCCAGCGTAAACGTTTGACGAACTGGCAACATCTCGGTGAGGTGTGCCGTGATGTCACGCGCGGCTTGGTGCTGGGCCGTCTTTTGGACTGAAATATGCACGATGTCTCCCAACGTTTCCACATTCGTTGGTAGGAAACCATCATTGGTCAGCACGGTTAAAGAGCGTTCCGCGACTGTGCGCACGAGATCGCGGTGGGCCGCGATACCGACTTTCGAATCGATTTGAGAGGTGTCCACGAACCGTTCTTGATGGAGATTGAGGCGCGCCTTCCAATAGAGAAGACGGTGCACGGACTGGTTGATCTGGGAGACAGCAAGTTCACCGTTTTCGACGGCCGTGACAATCGCGTCGATCATTTTGATGGCATAGAGCGGTTTTAGCAGTGCGTCGTGGCCGGCTTGAATCGCAAGCACACCAACTTGTTCGGCTCCGAATCGGTCGACGACTTTGTCATACCAGAGGTCGTCTGTTGTCAGCACGCCTTCGAATCCAAGGCGTTCACGAACCCAATGGGTTGACAGTGCTGGTTCCACACTCGCTGGGAGATCGGAGCCGTCCGTGACTGAAGGCACGCTTATGTGGTCGGTCATGATAAATGTGACGCCAGCGTCGATGGCGTGCTGGAAGGCGAGAAAATCGGTCTGTTCCACTTCGTGGTCAGGCTTGGTGTTGACGGTGAATTCGGTGTCGGGAATCAGTTCCACATCGCCTCGTCCTGGGAAGTGCTTGGCGGTGGCCAGCATCCCGTGATCCTGATAGCCACGGATGTAAGCTGATGCCATGCGTCCGAGTAGATCGAGGTTACGTCCGAATGACCGCACGCTGAGCACCGGGTTGTGTGGCTGGGTCTGGACGTCGACGACCGGTGAATACGTCAGGTGGATACCAATGGCGCGCCCTTCGGTGGCGCCGACGCGACCCACTTCATAGGTCAGTTCCTCCGAACCAATGGCAGCGAGCGCCATGTTTGCTGGAAATTCTGAGGCGCCAGTGAACTGTTGGCCAGGTCCACCTTCAAAGTCAGCAGAAATCATAAGCGGAACCTCGGCTAATGCTTGAAGCTGATTTAACAGGTTGGCGGTGGCTTGTGGGGTCCCGCCGTAGACGACGAAGCCTCCGACTCCGTGAGTGCGCACCAGCGTTTGCCAGTGCTCGAGGGTCGCCTGGTCGTAATCACCGTGTAATTGTTCGACGATCATCTGGCCGACCTTTTGCCTCAGGGTCATGTTGGCGAGGGTTTCTGTCGCCCAGTGCTCAGCGTCTGCATGGCTGGCCGTTAGGACGGGCTGCGTCTCAACGGGTGCACCTTGGTCTGAGGGCGTGCAACCCGCGAGCCACATGCACGGAAAGACCGTGGTTAGCATGAACCGCAGAAGGCAACAGAAGTTTTGGGATTTTCTCAGCAATGGTCTCGTCTCTCGGTCAAAGATGCAGATTCAGCATAACAGGATGTGAGTCTGGTAAAAATTTGTAACGTCAAAATTCCGCATAGATGCTGTTAGTTGCTGTAATGACGTTCCTGAACGTGCCAAAATGGTAAGTCGAGACACAGAATCCCAATGGTCAATACCGATAGGGGTCGATATCTTTATGAAGACGATCATTAACAAGACTGGCCGGCCGCTTAAAATCACGCTGTCCCAGGGACGGGTGCTTCGCCTAGGTCCACGTAAAGAAGGGCAGATTGCCACGCCTGATGCGGAACGTGAAACAGTGCAAAAGATGATCGCGGCGGGAGAGGTCAATGTATTCGATGATGTCTCACGGACGGGTTCGCGTTCCGAGAAGGGGCCAGGAGGTGCCCTGCGGTCGCAGGGTCGAGGTCGACGATTTTTAGGGTCGACACGGGGAGAACGGTAAGTAAGGTTGTGGTCAACGGTCGGTCGAGCTTGACAGTGTGACTGTTTATGGGCAGGTGAAGGCCTCTCTCAAGGCATCCATAACAAGCACTGTGTCTCGTTCATGCAGTCTCTCGGGATGTTCTGTAAGATACCGATGTGTAAATCGGATAGCTCGACCCACAGTGAGGTTGTCGTCAGGTCGGCAAATGGGGGAGTGTGAGGGAGAGACACCCTGCATGACATCGTTTCGATACCATTCAAATGCTGTTTCTAGCACTCCCCGTACAAGACCAAGACAATAGATCGCTCGTGAGCTGAATTCACCACCGGCCTCCATGTCTGTTACGGCCTGCCCGCATTCAACAATCAGGGCGTCACCTGTAGGAAGGGATTGAGGCGCAGCCACGGTTGGACTTAGTGTAACGAGGAACACAAGAACGGACCCAATGAGTGTACTTGCCATCATGCGGCTCCTTTTGAGGGAGAAGGGCAGTTTCAAACGAGGCAAAATGTGTCAGTGGCCATCTTCCCACAAGGGTGCCACAAACTAAACCTGATACTAGAGTTCGGCAGTCAAATCGAACGACGTGAATGTTTCGAACGGGTTACAGTACAATATTGATTGATTTTGATGCCGGGGTGGCGGAACTGGCAGACGCACAGGACTTAAAATCCTGTGACCCTTTGGGTCGTGCGGGTTCAATTCCCGCCCTCGGCACTCTTCCTTAGTTGTTCATTTCCTGTTGCGAAACATTCTGCGTGGTTTACAGGTCGTGAGGCATCGCAAGATGCACGAGCAGTGCAGTCGCCGCTAGTAGAAGAAGTGCACAAACAGTTTCGAGCTTGGCGACCTGAACTAGTTTCCCGGCACTGCGGTCCGATCTTAATTGAGGAGTCAACCAGCGCCAGTTATACAGACCTAACCCTCCAGTTGCAATCACAAGTCCCATTTTGACTAAGAGCATGCGTCCGTACGATGTCGTCCATAATTGTTCGAATGTATCGATGTAGAACCACACGGTCAACGCACCTGTGATAATGAGCGTTGTCACGGATACCCGTGCCAGAAGGGAAAATCGCTGAATTATGTCTGCAAGTCGCTGATGTCCATCTGAAGATGTGGTCAGTCGAGTAATACTTATTAAAATTACAAATAAACTTCCCACCCACAGACCGGCGGCCAGTCCGTGAGCAATCTGAATAGTCCACGGGAGGATAGATTGAAAGGCCATAGCATGCCCAGTCATTGGTGATGTGGACCACAGTGCTGCTATTAAAATGCCAGTGGTTCGCCACCCCACGCGCGGATAAGTTTTTGCCATCAGCACTGAAATGATGGTTATGAGACTCAAGATAGCGTGTGGTTGCCATCGTGCACCCCATCGACTATCAAGACCAACAATGCGTAAGGATTCAAGAGTGACTAATTGATCGAGCCCAAAGACGGAATAGGTCTGAGCATAGAGTCGTGCACCGGCTGCGCAGATCAGCAGCACAGCACCATAGACCGCGATAGACCAGTGTGTATTCTCTAATGATTTATTGTCCTGCGGCCAGCGGTTTCGACTAAGCAACCATCGAACAATGATCGAACCAGTTAATCCGACTAGGCCAAGGTAGGTACACCACCTCGCAAGACTTAGTTGCAGCAGTGACAAAGTGTCGTTGGTCATAGGTCACAAAACTGGCCAAGGAGTGAGAGGCTTACTCTAGGCTAGCTCACCCTCGTGTGATTCATCGTTCAGCCGTTTGAATCGTAAAAGAAAAGTCGCCACGTTGGGCATGGCCATCGTCTCCCGCGGCGCGCCACTTCACCGTGTATGTACCTGTTGGAAGGGAAGACGGGAGTAATGCAACCAAAGATTTGTCAGCTTGAACAGTCGTATCACCAAGGACCACTACGCCATTCTTGCTTTCAAGAGTCAGTTTGCTGATGGCCGGATCTGGTGCTTGTGTATACCAGACTTGAATGTGATGGGGTGATTCAGACAACACAGCACCAGCCTCAGGCATAGTTTTTTCGATGCGCATGTGTGCCAGCGTGGTTGCGATCGTCATTATCGCCAGTACAAAGCACCAGGTGAACGCTGTTCTATTCAGTATCATTTTGAAGCTCCTTTCATTAAATTTAATAATTCTTTGTAAAGCGCTGCTGACAATAGACTGCGATCAAGTGCAGCAATACGTTGGAATATCCATCCAACGCATCCGTTTCAGCAACAGCCGCCTTTAAACAAAACGTACAAGCAGGGGAGGACTAGCTTATAGGTGGAAGTTCTAGGGGTTGGGACATGTAATCACTGAACAGGGATGACAGGGCGATGGAATCAACAGTGATCCTTGTGACGGATGCCACGCGATGTGAAGGAGCTTCTTCATGGGGATCTAACACCATCGCCTCGATAAGTTGAATCTCTGTCGGACAGACCAGCGTAGGCTCGAGGTCTACCGAGGATTTCCCATGCTCTTGCATGAGACACATGGCCATCGTACATTCACCACTTGCATGGTGGCCGCACACAGCTAGCATCGGTTGCCCCAATACGGAGACCAATCCGCTGCCGGTGCCGAGTAGGTACATCACCAAAGCAAGCGACGCGACCCTTTGAATCCAAACAATAGACACGACTAAATTTAATCATTTAGTGAGTAGTTATTGCAATTTTGATTTGAACTGACAGACACGGCAGTACAATGGTTATGACGCAAACAGACCATGAGAGACAGTGGTTTTTATAGATTCGGGCGAATGGTTGGCAGTAAATTTAAAACTGCCAAGTGGGTATGGGCATCGGCTGCCGGGAGTGAGGAGGAGGCCATCCGGGCGGAGTACGCGGTTGGCCGAAATCTTGCAGAACTTGTTCGCAATGAAGTGCCGACCGGAGCGGATGGAAATGACCAGCTGTTTCTTGACGGGATTAGCGATCGCTTGGTGTCCGTAGTACGTAATAAATTGCATCGCTTTGAGGTGGCGACCCTTGCGAAGGGACAGCCCTCGGCTTTCGCGCTTCCCGGTGGATTTATCTTTGTGGACCGGTCTCTTGTGAGCTTGTGTCATCACGACCGCGATGAGATTGCCTTTGTGGTAGCCCACGAGATGGCGCATGTCATTCGACGCCATGCAATCAATCGGTTACTGAGTCAGGCTGCGCTCTCTGTGGTCTCCCTCGCCACAGCGGGGCGAGGGTGGCTGGTGCCTTGGCTTAAGAAAACTGGGCTCCAAGGTCTAGAACGCGCGTATTCACGGAATCATGAGTTTGAAGCTGACGCACTAGGTGTACTAATGACGAAGGCAGCGGGGTTCGATCCGTCTGGTTCGAGCCGTCTCTTAAACAGATTGGGAGTACTCAACCAAGAGTCCGAACAGTCCATGCTTGGGGTCTATCTGTCCACGCATCCCAGTATCGAAGACCGCATCGTGAGACTGCGTCAACATGGTTGAGGTTCTGGTGTGTTTTCCGATGCTGAGACAGGGGTAGGGTCGTCATGCGAAGAAGCTTCTGGCTGAAGATGGGAGGCGGGGTGCTGCTCATTGTGGGAGCGCCTTGGTTGTTTTTGAAAACGGTCCAAAACACCATTGCGGAACCGTACTCTATTGGTGCAGCTACAGTTACGGAGTGGACGCTTCACGTTCAGGAGATGGGTCAACCGACCCCTGCACTAATTACGCTTGTGCCATCAAGTTCTTTGGTTCCGCAGTTGTTTCAACAGGTGTTTCATCGGACGATGCAATCGTTAATGACACCGTCACAGCCTGGTATGCCGATTGTGTTACAGGGAGAATTTCTGGCGGGCTTACAAGATGTGTTTCTGCCTAATGAGATTCTTGCGATTGCACGCACGGTCGGGCTTGAGCAAGCGCAATTTAACCCAGTTTGTATGGCGGTCAGGCGGGAGCCGTCGGGCGGACGTACGCGGCAATTGTTTTTCGTCGTGTTTGAGACGCCGGCTTTTAACGAATTTCGGCAGGAGTTGGCAAAGCTATACAAGGAGCGTGGAGGGGTTCTACCATTCGACCCCACTGCCCTTGAACTTGTGTTACCAGTCGCCTCGTCAGATGCGGATTTCGCGGCGTGGTGGCCATTGGAAGTGGACAGGGTGGTCGATTGTCGAGCGCCAATTACTTGAGGGAAGTGTGATTTTGAGGGCAGGATATTTCATTTAATGGTACAAATAGTAAACAGTATTACGGTTTTGTGAGTTGTATAGTAAGAGACATTCCGCATACACGGTTTCAATGAGACAGGTGCAACCTCTGTAACGCTATGAAAAATCGAACGAAAGTTGGCATCATCCTCACCCTCATCATCTTGGCAGCCGCTGCCTTCGGCTGGACTCGCTATCGGGAACGTTCGAAGATCCCTGAAGTACAAACTGAGAGGATTGAGCGTCGTAATCTCGTCGCCACTGTTGCCGCCTCAGGCAAGATTGAACCCGAGCGGATGGTGAATATCAGTGCCGATACTATGGGCCGAGTTACTAATCTGGTTGTCGAAGAGGGGCAACAGGTGGACGAAGGACAGTTCTTAATGTTGATAGATCCTGAGTCTGCTGAGAGCGCAGTCGAGATGGGCACTGCAGGACTGCGTGCAGCACAGGAGTTACTGAACGCCGCCCGCGTGGCCGTTGAGACCTCGCAAGCCAATCTCGACTTGGCCCTTCGTAATGAGGAACGTGCTGTCGGGTTAAGTAAAGACTCGATCGTTTCTCAAGAAGAACTCGACCGTGTCGAAAGTGAAGTGAAGGTTCGACGTAGCGAGTTGGAAGCTCGCGAAACTGAGGTGCGGGCACAGGAGCAACGACTTCAGCAAGAGACGGCCAATCTTCGGAGCGCTCGTCATGTGTTGAGCAAGGTTACGATTGATGCGCCGATGGCTGGTGTTATTACGCGACTCAACATTGAGCAGGGTGAGACCGTGGTTATTGGAACTATGAACAACGCGGGGACTGTTCTGATGACGGTTGCAGACTTGTCGGTGATCCTTGCGGTTCTGGAAGTGGATGAGGTTGATATTCGTGACGTAAAACTCGGTCAGGAAGCGTCGATCGTAATCGATGCCATGCCGGACACGCCCTTCAGGGGACATGTGACGAAGATTGCTTCAAGCGCAATCCAAGCCTCTGGATCTGCAGCTGCTTCAGGAGATCAGCGCGGTACGAATTTTGAAGTTGAGGTGACGATTCAAGAAGAGATTCTTGGCGTGCGCCAAGATTTCTCTTGCTCGGCAGATATTACGACTGCCACGCGAGGCGGTGCGGTCGCAGTGCCGATTCAGGCTTTGACGGTGCGTGAGGATGATCAGGAGGAAGAGCGAGAAGGTGTATTTGTTCTCCGAGATACCATCGTCGTTTTCACGCCGGTTGAGATTGGTATCGCTGGTGAGCGTTATTTCGAAGTACTGGACGGTCTACAGGAAGGAGACGAAGTCGTGACGGGTCCCTATGCTGAGGTCCGTGAACTCATGGACGGCGACGCTGTCATCCTTGAAGAAACTGAGGACGATAAAAGTTCAGGGTTTAGCTTTGGTTTTAGTGTATCGGAGTAGTTGGGCAACTCCCTCTCATGTCCTCTTTTTTTGAAGCCATTCGGCTCGCCCTAGGCGCTATCTGGTCGCACAAATTGCGATCCCTCCTAACCGTTCTTGGAAATATTGTTGCGGTAACATCCATCATTGCAGTGGTCACGCTGATTCAGGGCTTGAATGTAGCCGTGAGCGACGCGATCACCTCGGAGGCTGGTGCTGATGCCTTCATGGTCGAACGGGTCGGCGTTATCACTGACGAGGACGAGGCGGAGCGGGCCCGACGACTAAATCCACGCATCACGCTCGATGATGCCGTGGCGATTGACAATTACTCTTCAGCAGTTGAAGCCATCATGGCTAGGGTTGAGCAGCGTGGTCGGGTCACTTATCGTGGTCGTGAACTTGAGCGAACATCTATCGAGGGAGTGAGTGAGGACCATATCCGTTTCTCAAATTATGGAGTCGAGCGAGGACGACTCATCACACCCACTGAGGTTCGACGTCGTCGCCCGGTGGCGGTGTTGGGATGGGGTGTTGCTGACAGATTGTTTGAGGATGTAGATCCACTCGACAAGACGATTAGGGTTGAGGATCAGCATTTTCGGGTCATAGGGGTTAGTGCGAAGAAAGGGGCGGTATTCGGACGCTCGCAGGATGAATTCGTTATCGTCCCGCTAGGTGCCCATCAAAAGATCTTCGGGATTCGTCGAAGCCTGTCGCTCATGGTGAAGCCTGAGGACCCGAGTCAGATGCAAAAGACGATGGAGGATGCCGTCGTTGCGCTCCGGATTCAGCGTCAACTCAAGCCAACTCAAGACAACAATTTCGGGCTATTCACCTCAGGTACGATTCTTGGATTGTGGGAGACAGCCACAGAAGGGATCTTCGCTGTTCTTATCGGTGTGGTAGCCCTGTCGTTGGTCGTGGGTGGAATCGTCATAATGAACATCATGTTAATGCTTGTCACCGAGCGGACGAGAGAAATTGGTCTCCGGAAGGCACTCGGTGCCCGCCGTCGTGACATCACGTGGCAGATTTTAGCCGAGTCGATCACGCTTTCCTTTATTGGCGGCGTCGTGGGTATTGTGCTCGGATTCGGCGTGGCGCTCGTGATTGAGCAGACCACTCCAGTGCCTGCCGCTGTGGAAGGATGGTCAGCCGTTCTTGGCGTCGGTATGACGGGTATCGTGGGTCTGATTTTCGGCTTGTATCCGGCACTGCGTGCGGCCCGCCTGAGTCCGATCGAAGCGCTCGGAAAGGAATGATTTGAAACTTCGGATTGCGCTGTTTAACGAGATTGGATTCATGGCGTTTCAGACGCTGCGCGCGAACAAGATGCGCTCAGCCTTAACGATCGTAGGTGTCGTGATCGGAATTACGGCAATCGTTGGTATGACCTCACTGGTCCGTGGTTTCGACAGCTCGTTTAAAGCGGTTGTGGAAGAAACGGGTCCAAATACTATTTACGTAGCGAAATTCAGTGGACTCAGTTTCATGTCTGGCCAAGATTTCATTGATTTAATCCGTCGTCCTAATCTGACTCCTAATGATGCCCGAGCCCTGGAAGCACTCGATTCGGTGCGCTTTACCGATACCATGCTGGGCAGCGGTATTGGTGATAGCCAACGCCGGCTGTCATATCGTGGAGAAGAAACGAAGCGATTATCGATTTTAGGTACGTCGGAATTTTTCGCCGAAGTTGGTTTTCTTTCACTCGAAGCCGGACGGTTTTTTACGGCGAGTGAATTGCAACACCGCCGCGCCGTAGTCGTGTTGGGACAAGGACCATTTCAGTCACTTTTTCCGTTCACTGATCCGATCGGCAAGAAAGTTCGGGTTGCCGGACAACCATATACTGTGATCGGTGTTATGGGACCACGTCCGAGTCCTGGAGGGTTTAACGTAGGACAGGATGATATTGCTGTTATTCCGTACAGTCGCTATCAAAGTCAGTTTGGAGTGCCAGGATTTAGAATGGCTGGAGGAGCCCATCGTGACGTCACGATTACGGTGATGCCACGCGATGGGCAACGTGAAGCGGCATTGCGTGAAATTGAAGGAGTCATGCGAATTCGTCACGGGCTACGACTCGATGAGCCGAACGATTTCGATCTTGTCACCCAGGATGCGATGTTGCGGGTGTGGGAGCGGACCACGCAGGCGGTGTTTCTAGCTCTTGTCGTTATTTCCTCTATCGCGCTACTTGTCGGTGGAATAGGTGTGATGGCAATTATGACGATGTCGGTGACGGAGCGAACGAACGAAATTGGCTTACGGAAAGCTTTGGGAGCGAAACGGCAGGAAATTTTATGGCAATTTTTGGTCGAGGCGGGAGTATTGACGTTAGCCGGCGGTGTTCTAGGAGTGCTCTTGGGCAGTGGAACTGGACTCCTCGTACATTTCGTTTCTGGTTTTCCCATTTCATTACCTTGGTGGTCGTTTGCGCTGGGCCTAGGATTTTCTGCGAGCGTTGGACTCGTCTTTGGTATGGCGCCGGCTATCCGCGCGTCGCGTCTTGATCCAATTGAGGCACTGCGTCATGAGTGAGGCAAGATGACATGAGTCTGATTGAAGTTGAGGCGCTCTCGAAGAGTTATCAGATGGGCGTTGAAGAAGTGCATGCCTTGCGGGGCGTCGATTTGACCGTTGAAAAAGGTGACTACATTGCCATTATGGGGCCTTCAGGGTCTGGCAAGTCGACATTACTCAATCTCCTAGGGTGTTTAGACACTCCGACCAGCGGTCGGTATGTCTTGAACAGTCGTGACGTCAGTTCGATGGCGGAAGATGATCTCGCACAAGTACGCAACGAAGAAATTGGCTTTGTTTTCCAAACCTTCAATCTTTTAGCGAGAGCTACAGCACTCCAGAACGTTGAGTTGCCACTGGTCTATGCGGGTGTAGGCGCGGATGAACGGCGTGCTCGGGCACGGCAGGCTATCGAAAAAGTCGGTCTTTTGGATCGGATTACACATCGTCCAAATGAGCTTTCTGGAGGCCAGCGGCAGCGAGTAGCTATCGCGCGTGCGTTGGTGAACGAGCCATCCATTCTACTTGCCGACGAACCCACCGGGAATCTCGATTCGGTCGCCGGGGCGGAACTACTCGACCTGCTGGACAGCTTACACAAGACAGGACACACCCTCTTCGTGGTTACCCACGAGCGCGACGTTGCGATGCATGCGCAATCAATTGTCCATTTACGGGATGGTCAAATCGAATCAATCGAAAAATTGTAGCCGCGCTTAGGCATGAGTTACTTAGCTCATACCTAAGGGCGGCCCGTGTCATTTCTCTCTGGAACTGGGTCAGATTTCAAGAAACGAATTAACTCTGCATGGAATTGATCTGGAGCTTCTAGATGTGGAATGTGCCCGACGTTGTCGATAAGAACCAATTCGGCATTCGGAATGGTGTCAGCCACGTTTTTTGCTAAGGCAGGAAAGTTGGGACCGTCTTCCGTTCCACCAATGACTAGTGTCTTTGCCTTGATGTGTGGCCAATCGTGGACAACAGGATCAGCGTAAAGCATCTGAGAAATACGGCTGCGTACCATGGCGAATTGCGGCCAATCGCCACTTTGAGTCCAACCGTAGTGCAGACGAATAAAATACTCGTATTCGGGGTTCCAAGTGACAAAGTAACGTTCGATGCCTCGACGAATTGAATCGTAAGTCCGATTCAAACTAGCTTGATACTGAGACTCGTGATCACGCCATGCACGATCCAGCCGCGAGTCAGTCAAGCCGATCTGATTTACCATAACGGCATGTGTTGTCATAGACGGATAGGAAAATGCAAAACGAGACGTCACCATGCCTCCCATTGAGTGTCCCACAATGGCGGCTTTCGAGATCCCCTTTTCGTCGAGTAGTAGCTTGATATGGAGTGCCATGTCATGCAATGTGTACGGCAGAATTGGTTTGGATGAACGTCCGTACCCGATCCGGTCGGTGGCTAACACGCGGAATCCCTCGTTTCGCAGTACCTCGATAGTACCCTTCCAGTACTCGGCAAAGAAATTTCCACCGTGAAGCAGCACAACCGTCTTACCGTTTTCTGCCCCGACTGGTGATACGTCCATGTAGGCCATTCGGACATCCTGTCCGGACATCGTGAATGACATATATGACACGGGATGCGGATAGGGAACATCCTCCAGTGACGGGCTCATTGGTCCCCAGTCGGCGGGCTGAGCGGTTGCCTGGATTGGTACCGTTAGAAGTATAAGGAGGAACGTCGGGAGAAATTTAAAATAGTCACGCAATCTTTTCATGGTCATCTGTTCCTCCTACAAGTAGCCCATCTACCCCAGTATTAGTAGTCCGCTCGGCATATTCACATGCCAGCTTGCTTTAAGTAGTCTTCCGGCGTCAACCTGAGCCCTCGACTCACTTTCGTCGACCAAGCCACATATTTACGTCAAAGGCATTGAGGTCAGCAAAACGCATCATTTCTGTGATGACGACAATAGCATCAGTGGTGGTGGCTTCCTTGGTTAGTGGAAGAGGGAATTGCTTAGTCTGTTCAGCTCGAGCTGCGTACAACTTAATCGCAGCTGTTACAGCACGGGCAAGATCCTCATCCGAGGGTCTAATTGTTGTCTGGTTGTGACGTGCGTTATCCATCATGGTTACGAAAGCGTCTATTACCTTGGTTGCTGTCGGTTGCTGCTCAGAACTTATTTGATCCACCATAGGCAACTCCCTTATTGAAGATACACGAGGCATATGTATGCCTCCTTGGATAGAATCTCGCTAAGAAGTTGCGAGGTTCTTTTTTGGCAAGGTGATGAAAACGTCGCCTCCTTCAATTCTTACTGCCACGGGACGGAGTCGATATTTAGGTACGGCCACATGTGCCCCTGTCCGAATATCGAATTCGAAACCGTGCCATGGGCAAATAACGTTGAGTTGGTTTTTCGCAAACACCCGCCCCTGACTTTTTTTATCTTCCGTAACGTCTTCAAGCACCCGCGGAAGAATTTTCCCTTGGCATGCTGGGCCACCAAGATGCGGACATTTGTTCTCGTACGCATAAAATTCACCATCTAGTCGAAATACACCAACTTCCATTCCTTCGATTTCTATAACACGCCGACTAGGATCGTCGAAACTGGCAACTGTACCAATGTTGATTTCAGACATGGATTTAGCTTTGCCTCATCACAATACATCGTTCGGTTATGGCCGGACACGTTTAATAGGAAGTCCGAAGAGTTTCGCAGCATTCAATCCAAGGATGTTTCTTTTCTCCTCGTCAGATAGAAAAGGGAGTGTCGTAACGGTGTGTGGTGGATTAAAGTCCCAGTGTGGCCAATCTGACGCAAAGAGCAGTTGAGTTTTTGCGTTCATCATGTCCATTGTGACCTTAAGAGCGTTTGGATGACACTGCTCCATAGGTTGGCTAGAGAAATACATTTCTTTCATATAATCACTCGGCAACTGTTTTAGACCTGGTGCTTCGTTCTGTCTCATTAAAAATTCATGATCAAGTCTTTGCATGAGATAAGGAATCCAGGCTAAGCCTCCTTCGACCCAAAGAGTCTTAAGTTTTGGAAAGCGTTCAGGTATGGCATTTACGATCCAGTTCGTCATGTGAATCAAATTGTAGTGCACGAACGAAAGAGAGTGCATCGAGATGAAACGATTCAGCATCTGGAATGAAGCGTCATTCCAGTTTGGTCCTGCGTGAAAAACTAGAGGTTTACCAGTTTCCTCAATCATGGCGTAGAGACGCATGTAGGAAGGACTGTGAACAGGAGCGTTTCGCACAGAGGTGACAGTAAATCCAACAATGCCTGGCACGTTACTAAAATCTTTTACAAGTTCTTCGCAGGCTTCCGGAGAATTAAAGGGGAGGTACACGAGTCCAAGAATGCGTTTCTCTTGTGGAAGGATGATTTCACGAAGCCATCGATTGTAAGCACGAGACAGATATAATTCTGCGCCGTCAACCGGACTCGTTCCCAAAAGCAGCATTGCCGTTGGGAAGATAACTTGATAATCCAAACCCATGGTGTTCATCGTCCGACGCACTATCTGCACAAATCTATGGCCGGCAGTTTCTGGGTCATCGGTGAGTTCGCGTGGTCCACTTTGGTGGGGCACCCGACCGGCCATCGACTGAAAGTTTTGCCCTGGTGCAAGATTACTCAACGGCATAGCAGACCCACCTTTGAGCATGGCCTGAGCAGTTTGTTTGAGTACATCATTTTCAAGTAAATCAATAATCTCAGGCCAGAATTGGACTTCCTGAAGATGTGCATCGACATCGATGATCAGGTCGTATGCTTCGTGTTGCTGTGCGAACCTGGTCGCGTGTGACAAGTAGTCTCGCGTATCGGTCGCGGCAGTGATTTCTGGTAAATCACGAACTGTTTGGTCAGAACGATCATTCATAGCAAATTTTCCCCACCTAACAATGCTGTGTGTACCACGGATTTGGATACATTTTACGCTTTCCTCGGTGTCGACATCGATTTAGTTCACTACCCATTAGGCCTTGTACCCACTCCATCGCATGACTCCGCTAGTGTCTACGGGGTCAAAGTGTAGTGTGTTCTGCATCTATAATTCCAGTCACCGGACTAGTATGATGAAGCAGTGTCAAAGCCGGTACATATTGCGTTTCTTGGCTGCGGTTTCATTACTGGTGTCCACAGTCGACATTTAAAGGGCCTACGTGGCGATATCGTCCGGAGCTATGCCAGTCGTGACGAAAGCAAGGCTGAAGCCTATTGCAAGCGCTATCGCGGGGTAGGCAGTTATAGTGGCTATGGGGCTGCTATAGAGGACCCGACTGTCGATGCCGTAGTGATTGCAGTGCCACCCCGTTTCCATCTGGATCTTACCCTGCAGGCACTGGAAGCTGGAAAACACGTATTAGTGGAAAAACCGGCTTATTTGCGGATGGCTGATTATTTGCGGGTACGATCGGCACGAGATCAAGCAGGACGTGTGGTGCTTGTGGGCGAAAACGATCACTATAAACCCCTAGCGGTTTGTCTGCGACGGTTGTTGCGTGAGGATGTGATCGGCAAGATGGTCTTTGCCCACTTTACGACTATCGTACGACGCTTCAAGTCGGCAGATGATTGGCGGAATGACGAGGCGATAGCTGGTGGGGATGCATTCTTTGAGGAGGGCATTCATTGGTTACATCTTGCGAACAGCCTCGGTCCTGTAATTACCGAAGCGCATGGGTTTCGACCGACCTCGTTAAGGGATGGCAGTGATATCCGGGAGAAAAGCATGATGGTCGCTTTCCGGTACGATAATGATGCAGTGGGAGCACTTTTTTATTCACGTGAGATTCCATCGTTATTACGTGGTCTTCGAATCTCGAAGCTGTTTGGACGTGCTGGCATCATTTCTTTTGAATCGAATGGAGCCATAGTATTGGTAAGAGGGGCACAGTCAACTCGCTTATTGTTTCCCGGTTTCCGAGACATTCGAGGATATCGAGCTATGTACCATGATTTTGTTCGCGCAATTCGTACAAATCGACCGCCGGAAATGAGCCTCGAAACTGCAATTCTTGATCAGCGGCTTATGGACCAGGTTTATGCTACGGCCGGACCGGCGAAAAATAGTGTACGCACCTCGTAGTGAGTTTCCTTAGCAGATGCCAACTGGGCGTTACGACATCATCATTATTGGTAGTGGAGCCGGAGGTGGTACTTTGGCGCACGCACTGGCCAATACCTCAGCAAACATCCTTATCATTGAGCGTGGAGATTTTGTACCACAAGAAGTGGAGAATTGGGATCCCGAAGCGGTATGGAAGCATTTACGTTACCGAACGCGTGAAACTTGGCTGGATCATCGTGGCAAATCTTTTCTACCGTACACACACTATTGTGTTGGTGGGAATACGAAGTTTTGGGGGAGCGTACTCTACCGGCTGCGTCGCCAAGACTTTGCCGAAGTCGAACATGTAGATGGAATTTCACCGGCTTGGCCGATCGACTACGACATGCTGGAGCCTTTCTATGAGCGGGCTGAGCAACTTTATCAAGTTCACGGTGAGTCCGGGATTGATCCCACAGAAACATTAAGGACGCCATTTCCTCATCCGTCTGTTTCTCATAGTGACGAGATGATTGACTGTGTAGAGCAGTTACAGCAACAAGGACTGCATCCTTCTCCTCTACCACTTGGTTTGCAGCGCCCCGGAGAGGAGGGAGGCTGTATCTTATGTAATACCTGTAATTCCTTTCCATGCTTTCGGCACGCAAAGAGTGACGCAGACATTTGTTGCGTGAAGCCGGCATTGCGTGAAACGAATGTCACGCTTTGGACGGCTGCTGAAGCAAGACGTCTATTGACCGATGCGTCGGGTCGTCGCGTTGAAGCAGTTGAGGTTATGCAGCAGGGAGAGTTACGGCGTGTCGAAGCCCCCCTTGTCATTGTTTCGTGTGGGGCAGTGAATTCAGCCGCGCTATTACTGCGTTCGGCAAGTGATCAACACCCTGGCGGCCTATCCAATTCATCAGGATTAGTCGGTAAGCGATACATGGCACATCTGGCTACCATGATGCAAGGATTCCATCCGTTTCGTATTAATCACACAGTTTTTCAAAAGACGGTTGCGGTTAATGATTTTTATCTTCGTGGACCTGATGGTGGATATCCCTTAGGACAGATCCAGTCACAGGGAAGGACACACGGTGTAATGGCTCAGACTGTGGTGCCATGGATTCCACTTTGGGCCTACAACGCATGGGTGGCTCGCGGTGTTGATTGGCTCGCTATGTCGGAAGATTTACCACGGTTAGATAACTTTGTGACTTTGGATCGAGATGCACAGATCAGGCTTCATTATCGTCCGAATAACGTGGAGGCGCATACTCGGCTAGTGCGAGAGTTCAAGCGTATACTTCGGCGGCTTGGTTATTGGGTTGTCATATCCCATTCGCATAAACAGCAAAACACAACCCATCAGTGTGGAACTTTATGTTTTGGAACTGATCCAAATAAATCCGTACTTGACTCCTACTGCCGCTCCCATGATATTGAGAATTTATTTGTAGTTGATGCTTCGTTCTTTCCATCATCGGCGGCCGTAAATCCTGGCCTGACCGTTGTCGCGCAGGCGTTAAGAGTGTCTGATCACATCAAGGAAACAGAGTTGCGCGTAGCTTCGTAGCAGGTATTAAAGGAGAATTTCTGTGCGTGCTAGATCATTTAGTCACTGTGGGATTACCGTTTCTGATTTTAACAAGGCGGTTCAGTTCTATTGGGACGTGTTCCGGTGTCCTTTGGTGGGTGTGGCCGACACACCACCAGATCGGGTGCGATCGTTTTTCCACGTGGACGGAGAGCAACCACGCTGTAAGATTGGCTGGATCCGTGTCCCAGGCGGTGCTGTCCTTGAAATCTTTGAATTTCGACCAGACCAACAGGCGATCGCCATTCCGTGGAATCGAATCGGTCTCACTCACATTTCCTTCAATGTTCGGAATACGCAGAAATGGTACGAGTACCTCGTCAGTAAGGGGGTGGAGTGTGTGAGTCCGCCCGAACGATCGCCTCGAGGCCACACATTCTTTTTTGCCAAGGACTTTGATGGCAACTTGATTGAACTGATGGATCTTGGATATATGCATTATGTTTTGAACTGGCTGGGTCCGTTGGGTGGCTGGTTGTTTAGGCGAGGGATGTATCGACGTTATTACGAAACACCTAAGTCGGTTTAGTTCGATAGCCCTGTTTACGAGGAAGATGGTTGTGAAACCTTCCGGTAGTTCTTTAGGGTGTTTGATTTTCTTAGGGTTGTTCCTAGTATTTCCGACTGCGAACTATGTGTGGTCATCTGGATTACCGCTTAGCAGCGTACCGGAACTGATTGCGGTTTTAGCGCTTCTTCCTCTGCTTTGTTCTCGATGGCTTCGTCGGCTCTGGTTCCGTCATGTTTCTAGGGTGTTCAAGGGAAATACGAAGATCCTCGTTCTTGTTCTCGGTCTCGGTCTTGTTGGAAAAGCCGTTCTCTTCACTAGTGGAACTTATCAAGGATTTCCCGCTTGTTACCGAGCAGTAGGGGAGACACCGTCATTTAGCTCGTGCGAGAAATCCTACAATAATCCATTGGGACGGTTTGCAGCTACCCGCGTAGACAACTTTATCGATTTTGGTTCCGATGATTGGGAGCTCTCATTTATGAACTCCTTGCGGTTTAACTACTACTGGTGGGTGGCCGATTCAGTACTTCGAGATCGGATTCCATTTATGGCATCTTGGCAGGGTGTTGTGGACTTTGATGCTCCACAGACCGTTAATGTTGCGTACGTTGGAACGGGACAGATAGAGATTGGTCCGGTAGGTTTGCGTCTCTTGCCGACTTATAGCCATATTGCCAACGAACAACTTCAAATACCTAAAGGACGGCATAACGTAACTGTAACTTACATATTTGATGACGGACGTCGTTCCAGTATGAGTGGTGAACCTGGCCCTTATCCGACTTTGCGGCTGAATGTTGGAAATCGACCAATCTCAGCTATCGCACCACATCTTGCGTTCCGTCTCATTGGATGGTTCCTTGATTTATTGGCGTTAACTGGCCTCCTACTTCTAATAGGTTTCTATTGGTCAATTCTCAAATCTCAGTGGTTCTGCTTTATGGGCGTCACTGTCTTGGCTTTTATCGTGTATGTCCAGCCTCTCTCGGACTCTCCCTCTGCCATTAACAGTTATGTGTTCCTGTTCACACTCGTGGCTGCCATGCTTGTTGTATGGTCCAGACGCCGGCATCATCTTTTGATGGCTTGTGCTGGCATGGCGATTCTTATTCTGGCGCATGAAGTGCGTGCACATCCCTCGTTGACGGCAGTGCTTCTGCGAGATGGCGGCAGAGACTTCCTGACCTATGAATCATTTGCGCGATCGATACTTGAGACCTGGTCGCTGCGAGCTGGCGAAGACATCTTTTATTTTCAAGCCTTGTCGCGATATGTGACCTTTTTTCATCATCTTGTTTTCGGTGATGGCGATGGCCAAGTTACCGTGTTTTCACGTGTTGCTTTAACAAGCGCTCTTTTGTGGTTTGGATGGCGATTTCGAGGTTGTAACAGTTATGGAAAACTTGTCATTTTTAGTGGCACAGTGTTGTTGGTCACGTTCGTAAATAGCACGGTGGTAGCCACCTGGATTCGTCAAGGAACGTCAGAGTATCCGACGTGGTTGTTGTTTCCTTTCGCTTTCACTTGGCTGTTTGCCTCAGGGCAAAAGTCTACGGCGCGAGGTTTTGCTGCGTTAAGTGCCACATTTATTGCGCGGACGAACCAAGCTCCAGCGATCTTATGGCTTTTTATTTTCCGTGGTTGGTCTGCTTTTCGAAAGAAAGACTGGAGACTTGTACCAGCTTTGGGGCTGGCAGTTTTGATCTGTTTGCTCCCAGCTCTACACAACAAGTTTTACGGCGGCGAATTCACGGTACTGCCGACAAGTAGAGACATTCCAGAAAATCTTGTAATTCCTCCTGCTCGCTGGCTTGACGCACAAACCGATCAGGAAGCGAGAAGGCAAGTAATCGAGCAATTGGACTTTCTCTTGTATGGATCAACAACAGGCGCGCGTCACGTGCTGGCTGGTGGCGAGTTGCGATTCGTCTTTCGGGGATTCCAGTTGTTATGGATCATCGCGCTGGGGCTGGCCAGTCAACGCCTCTGGCGGTTTAGGCAAGGGTCTCTCTTGGTCATGGCGGCCTTGCCGTTGGTGTACCTGGCCCCGCACTTATTTTACCAAGTAGATGTGTACTATCCGCGGCATGTCGTGATTGGTTATCTAGCGATGGCTGCCGTCGCCTTTTATGCGGTGACTGCACCTACTCTCAAAAACAGCGATACTTAAGTGCTTGCCTCCGGTAATAAATCAACGCGCCAGAGGATTTGATCGTAGTTGAAACTTTACCACCTTGCTTGTGGTCCCCTTGCCTCCCTCGAGATGAAATGGCGCACGAGTGCTGTAAGTGGCCCAAAGCCCCTTGCCTTTCCAGCCAGCATTAGGATCATCAATTCGACCATCCAGCCACTTAGTGTAGAAACCAAGTGGATAGGGCACACGCATAACAACCCACTCACCGTCTTTAAGAGCGAGAAGGGCTTCAGCTCCATTACCAGTATTGATCGGCACGTTAGTGCCAAGTCCGAGTGTGTCAAACTGATCTACCCAGGTGTAATAACTCGCTTCTGCACTGCCTGATTGCGAGACTCCTTTGAGTTGCGGTAACGGTTCCGCATAGAAGGTCCAACCTTCTGGGCAGTGTTGTCCAGTTGCAGTCGGACCATTGAGTGGACCTGTGCACTTCGTGCGGTCGAAACTAGCGAGGTGGCCGCTGGCTAGTGGTGTCCACACAACACCATTTCGATCGATATCCATTCCGCGCGGTGAATATCCCTGCACGGGTATGTCAGCGTTATCCCATGGGAGAAGGTAGATCTCAGTGAGTGCTGTCGTAGGTGGATTGGGTCCTGGAGCGAAGCGAAGAATCGAACCAGGAAAACCTAGTGATGATCCCCAGATGGAACCATCGACCGGACTCACAGCGACACCGTAAAATCCAGAAGTGATTCGTGTATCTTGGTCTGAGTTAGCTGGTTCACCAGGCTCCACCCAGGCGTCTTGCTCACCATTGCCATTAGTATCGAGAATAAGTGGCGCCCAGCCTTGAGACATTGCTTCGTCTCCAGTTTCATCAAATTTCTTTGTGTTTAACCATCCGATAACCTGACCACCACCACTTGTCCACAACGTGTTATTTTCGTCTTC
Organism: uncultured Woeseiaceae bacterium; assembly: GCA_964569695.1. Lineage (GTDB taxonomy): Bacteria > Acidobacteriota > Vicinamibacteria > Vicinamibacterales > UBA823 > UBA8106. The sequence goes on along the minus strand of CAZMUA010000007.1, from coordinate 88,782 downwards.
TGCAAACACTAAATGGTGAGTGCTAAAACAGGTGTCAATAAGTGTTAGTTGCTCGGTTTTTGGATCGTAGAGTGCTAAGTGACGACCGGAAGTGCTTGTCGGAAACAGAGTAGCCGAGGAGTGAGTTGACCCTGCTTGGCAGAACGCAGGGTTTTCACGAGGACGAATTCTTGAGGTGAGCCAAAGACGTCCTAGGTGATCAAGCATTGGATTATGAACGTTCGCGCGGCTTGTCCATATTGCCTCGTCTCCCCAGTAGGGAGAAGGCTCAAGTGGTTCTACGACGGCAAAGGAATCGCCAATTGGGGTCTCCGAATCTCGCACGGTGAGAGGCACCTGACTCACCATGTGACGTACCGGATCGAGGACCGGTATGTAATCCGCGCTGGCCTCAAGCGCACCGTAACTAGGGCCGTTAGCGTTTACAGTTGGATCTCGCTTGTCCGTGGACACTTGATCGTGGAGGTAAGCCTTCGGGTCAGCCCAGTCCCACTGTGTAATCACAACGTTTCGTTCGACACCTTTTGGTCGAGCTGGTGTTTCTGGTATTTCACCCTTAACAATACGGTCGGTCCAGTCAGCGAATACTTCAAGTGTACGACGTCGTCCCATTCGGTTAAGGCCGGCACTCATGGCTCTTCCAGCTTGTCCAGATTTGATACGTCGATCCCATGCAGCCACGGTTGAGTCGAACTGGCCCAGTGCACTGGGGATTTCACGGGTAGCTTTGTTACCCAACTGATGACAGGCTAGGCAGGAGCCAGATTTTAGATTTCTGAGCCATTCGGCTTGGCTTTCCATATTTGGTGAGAGTCCGTTTCCCTCAGGTCCAGTTCCAGGGAATTCATCCTCGCTAGGCACCTCCAGTAAGGAGAGCCAGTAACCAGCCGGAAAGTACTCCGCTGCGGCATGTGGATTGGGCGCCACGATGGCGTCAAGATTTTGCACGGTACCGGGTAAGACCTCAATTTTTGGTGAATCGATTAATCCATAACCGCGGACCCAGACTTGATAAGTGGCCGCTGGAAGGTCGGGAACCAAATAGCGTCCAAGTTCATCTGTCACCACAATCTTATTAAATGGAGTTGGCAAGTCAGTTGTTTCTGCAATGACCCAAACACCTGCTTCGGGCCCAGTCGTGCTATTCACTGTGCCGCCAATATCGTTGTCATCCACCGTGACAGCGTCATCGATTCCTTGACAAGCAGCGTGCCACATCAACGGGGTGAGGCATAACGCAATTCCGATGTTTAAGGATTTCTGAGACCAGGTTTTTCGAGTCATGCTGTGCATACTTTCAGGAATTGCTAAAAATAGGAAGGCCTAATTGAAAAGCCATTATCTTAATGACTCCACGATTGTTTGGGAGGTTATTTGGTTTCTAATAGGGTCAAAGCAAACTGGGAATCCGAGTCTATCCATTGTGCTTGCTGTGTAAAACCAACGCCTTCACACATTGCGATAACGCTTTCCGGTTCGTATTTGTAGGAACTCTCTGTCCAGATTCTTTCGCCGGCACTAAGGGAGACGCAGCAACCCGCGCCCGTCAAGCAGACGACTTGATCAATCTGACTCTCCAGATAAGATTCCACGCGGGAGGCAACGGCGTTCCAAACGACTCGGTGATGGAATTGCGACAAATCGAAGTCTGCATCAAGTTCTCGATTGAGTCGCGCAAGTAAGTTTTTGTTGAAAGCTGCTGTAACGCCGAGCGGGTCATCGTAGGCCATTAATAGATCGCATTCTGGCTTGACGAGATCTGTTCCGAGAAGGAAACGATCGCCAGGGCGACTTCGGGTACGGATGTTCTTAAGGAAGTGCTCCGCGTCTTGTTGATTCAGATTACCGATATTTGAACCTAAAAACAGTACAAGCGCCGTGTCTCGCTCGTCACGCTGGGCGAGTGCTGCTTCGAGACCCTTTTCATATGTTGATTCGTGAGGTACTACTGTCAGCGAATCGTTGTACTGAGAGAGTATCAGCGTTGAAAGTTCCAGGGCGGCGGGCGAGATATCGACGAAGTGTACAACGGGCGACTGCTGGCCGATCTGCCAGTTCGACAGCAACGATAACATTTTCGATCCGTTTCCGCTTCCAAGCTCTACCAAAATTCTTGGTGACTTGGCTCTGGACATGATTGCCTTGCTACATTGCTTTAGTAGTCGAATTTCACCATTCGTAATGTTGTACCAAGGCAATTCGCAGATTGCTTGAAATAGTTGTGAGCCCAGTGAGTCATAAAGGTACTTGGAGGGCAGTTGCTTAGGATTAGCCGAAAGTCCTTCGACTACATCGATGGCTAGCGTAGATTTTGATTCAATCATCACGCTCATCGAGACGTTGTCAGTGCGTGTCATTGTGTGGACTCAACATCGGACGCACATCGAAAACTGGCATACATATATGGGTAGTCTGGGCGGAACCAGTTTCTGAAGCTACGGCGGATCAGTTCTCGCCCAGTCGCTGGAGAGGCTCCTTTGACAACGTAGTGATCATCATCAAAGAAATCCGAAGAATATTCTGGATAGGAAGCCATTGTCTGAAAACCAGGAAATCCGCTAAAGACCGTAGAGGTCCACTCCCAGCCGTTTCCAACCAAGTCATGCACACCCCACGCACTTACCCCGGCAGGATATGAGCCCACCGACACTGGATCCCAGTTGTCGAAGTCAAAGTTCCCATGGATTTTGCTAGGTTCTGCCTCGCCCCATGGGTGTAATTGTTCGGTTCCACTTGGTGTTCCGTACGCTGCTCGATGGAATTCTGCTTCGGTTGGGAGGCGCTGACCCTTCCATCGCGCGTATGCCGCAGCTTCGTCGTGCGTCACATACACTGGCCAACTATGCGGTAGTGGGCTCAGACCAAACATTCCACGCCACATCCAGCGGTTACCAATTCGTTCCCAGAACATTGGATGCAAACGTTGAGTTGCTTGTAGTCTGTTCCATCCTGCTTGCGACCAAAGGCTACTGTTCAAGTACCCTCCAGCCTCGATGAAGTCCAGAAAGTCCTGATTAGTTACGTTATAGACGTCGATTTCAAAAGCGGGAACTTCATCAATAACAAACTCTGGAAATTCGTTATCCCATCCAAATGGAATTTCGTCGAGTTGACTTCCCAGTGTAGTCTTCCCCCGGGGTATGTGCACCGCTATTGGTTTCGGTGCCGACTCGTTCCTTGGAGGACCCATGTTAGCGGGTTTCTTCTTCTGTTCGGGAGATAAACGATGCCACATATACAAGAGTGTTTCCTGATGCATAATCTCGTGTTCAAGCATTGTGAAGATGCTCTGTCCTCTATAGAGGGCCGGTTTGGTCTCGTCTTCCAACGATGCTGAGGCCAGCATTTCGAGAATCGCTTGGTCCGCTTCCCTCGCATATTGTTGGACCGTCGTACGTTCTGGCCAAGTCGTAATGGCTGCTCTATTCGCTTCCTGAGAGTCGCTTGGATCGATTCCTCTCGCAAATAAAATTTCGAGATCACGGTTAATCCCAGCTTGTCCGAGGGCTTTCTTCAGAAAACAATTAACACTGAAAGCAGGAATATGACCTTCATAGAAGACAATCGGATGCCGCAGGGGTATCGGTTTATCGTAGTACGTCTCTGGTTCGAGCAAATCAAATAGTACCTTTGTATGCCTACGATTATTGAGATAGGTGTTGATAGCGACTTTCCGATCAACGACATTTTTGTTGATTAAATTGGTAGCGTTCATGTGGAACCAATTTTATGGAATAGTCACTCAGGTGGTGCCGGAGGTGGGACTCGAACCCACACAGGGTTGCCCCTACGGGATTTTGAATCCCGCGCGTCTGCCAATTTCACCACTCCGGCTTCAATAAAAGTTAGCTGCGGAGATCTATGCAAATGATCACCTGAAGGAAAATAATTATAGCATGGCGATTCTTTGCATATGTTCAGCATATTTAATTTTTTGGCTGGCCATCGAATTTCCAGAGATACAAGGTCCGAGGGTTTCCTCGATAGTCTTTGAAGATTTCGATGCGGTCCGCTAACCAGTCACCCATGTCGAAAGCATGGGAGACGATCCTGGTTCCAGGTGAAAGTTGTCGAGTTAAAATCGGTCGTAATTTTATATTTGAAGAGGACAGGAGATACAAGGTCACGACGGTCGCTTCAGACACGTCAGCCTGTAGTACATCACCCAGAATAAACTCAACTCGGTCCGTGACACCTTCACGTCTCGCGTTCGCATTGGATTCTGCTATTCGTTGTGGGTCAAAGTCGATTCCGACTCCACGGGCACCGTATCTTTTTGCCGCGGTGATGGGGATGCGTCCATCTCCACTTCCAAGGTCGTATACGATATCGGTGGTCGTGACCTCAGCTAACTCAAGCATACGATTTACTACTTCTTGCGGTGTGGGAATGTAGGGTGCCAAATCAGGGTCACGAGGCTGGCTGTCGAGCTGGTTCGATGATCCGCTCAGCATGAAAATTACAATGATGCTCAGATACACCACTGGGCCAATATGTCGAATTGACCTCATGGAAGTCTCCTAAGACAAGCTATTACTGCACTGATTTCTTGCATCGAGAGCTCTGATTAGTCACTCATTCCAAGTATGGCTGCAAGCAGCACAACATGAGAGGCTGTTCGCATCATGGCTGTAAGGTCAGCCCACTCAGTCGACTGTGCTCGGTCACCACCACGGGATCCTCCAAGGCCAATCGCGGGCGTGCCGTTTCCAATTGCCACATTCATATTGGATGACCCTCTGTTGCTCACTGTTGGCTGCAGCCCTAAATATTTAGCAATGGCTTCAGCGGTAGTTACAAGGCGTGACATTCGTGCTCCAGGGATTTGGCCTCCCGGGGTGAGTTGGAATGCTTCCATTGTTAATGTTATTCCAGTTTCCTGACTTACCTGTAGTAGTTCCGCTTGTACAGCAGTTTCGATTATTTGAATAACTTTATTATCAAGCGAGCGGATATCGAGAGAGAACCACCCAGTTGAAGGCTTATGGTTAAAGACCGAGCCGCTTTGAAGCACAGACACGTTAATTACAGTACTAGATTCACTATGAATTTCTGGGTGTGGCAGTTGAAGAATTCTGTCTACTGCTCTAGCGATGCCTTGGTTTACGTTCGGAAGTCCGCCCGATAAGGAATGCCCTGGTGGTCCTTCTGCAATGATCTTCCACCAATGAATGCCGATAGCGCCATAGCTTATTCGTCGACCATCGCCAAGTACATCAATGAATCCAATGGCACGATCTTTATATTGTTCATACAGTGCTTGCATTCCAACCAAACCGGTCTCTTCTTGCGCGACCGCGGCAAATACGAGGTCGTGCTTCGGTTGGAATCCTGCAGTGATTAAGGCAGCGGCTGCAGCTAAAATAGCAGCGGAGGTCGACGAAGTATTAGTGCCGGGTCCAACGAGACGGTTTCCATCTATCCTGGGTGGTGCGATTGCAGCCTTCTGATGGATGGCTACAGTCGCCAAATCATCGAGTGTTGCTACGAAGACGAGCGCTTTTTCCGATCGTCCAGGAATAATACCAATTACATTCGGTGTCTCATCGACCACTACGGAGTCTAGACCGACGGTACGCATTTCATGGGCCACTGCATCTGCACGTTCGCGTTCCTGTCCTGATGGAGATTCGATCGTCGCAATATGTGAAAGAAATGAAGCGGTAGTTAAGCGTTGCTCATGAAGGTGTTCGAGTGCGGTGGCAATAGTGGTTTCCTTAGCTATGGTAGCGATTGTGGCGTGAGTGGTTGTTTGATTCGAGGAAGTCGATTCTTGTAATTGGATTCCTTTAGCTTGGACGTGTGGAACTAGGACGACCAGAGTGCAAGCAAGCGCACTAAAGACAGCTTGGATAAAGTGATTTGACCTATTGAGAAGGCGAGACCGATCGAAGTTAAACATTTCACGTACTTTACTGCAGTTTGAATGGCGCAAGTGTGTCTAACTTATGGATTTGGTTTAGCCTGGAGAGTCTTATCGGAGGGGATTGTGAAGGAGGACAATCTATAGCTGCTTGATTGTTTTATGAGGCGAACACAAGGCGATAGTAGGTATAATTTGGTTGATTTTCTAATAAAAATAGCTTAAACTGTAAAGCTCTAGTAAAGTGAAAACGCCTTTCTTATAGGGTTACCTTACGGAATTGAGGGCAAAGTGAAATTTAAGGTTGGTGATAAGGTCATATACCCAAATCACGGACTCGGTATTGTAGAAGGTATTGAAAAGAAGACGATTCTAGGTACGACAGGCGGTTTTTATTTATTACGAATGACTTCCAGTGATACTACGGTCATGGTGCCTATAGAGAACGTTGATAACGTTGGGTTACGACGGGCGATTGAAGCTGATGAAATTGAAGTCTTATTCAGTCTGTTGGGTCGAGGGAAGATTGATAGCCATCAGAACTGGAAGGGACGTTTTAAAGACAACTCGGATAAGATGCGCAGCGGTTCAATCTACGATGCTGTTGACGTACTAAAAAATCTGATGTACTTGAGTCGTTCAAAGAATCTTTCGTTTCGTGAAAAGCGAATGCTCGATCGCTCGAAGTTTCTTGTTATAACGGAAATTGCTGAAGTCGGTCAGTTTGAAACATCGGTAGTGGAGGAGCGTGTGGATAGCGCCCTTGAAAAATGTTTCGCTGCAAAGAAGCGAGCCGTGGCGAGGCGTGCAAAAGCGGCAAAAACGGCAAAGGCTGCAAAGTCCACGGCACGTGTTGGGTCACGTCGAACCACGCGAACAGCACGCGCTTCGTAAATTCGTTTATTATTAATATTGTTATAACGAATTTGATGAACCCGATCCGGTTGCCACTGGATCGGGTTTTTTCTTAAGCTTGACCAAATGCTCTAAATTTGACCATGAGAGTGTTCCGCTTTTGTATCAAGGCTCTCCGCACCTCCGTCACCTATATTAGTGTCACCCTGTACACATTAATCATAGGTCCACCAGCGATTATGCTAGCGTTAGTATTCCGCTCACCGGTAGTGTTGTACTGGACAGGCTATCTAGGTGTTCACCTAGCCTTTCGATTAGCTGGCATACGAGTTTGGTCTTCTGGGCTGACGGAAGTTCAACCTAGGCGAGTAGTTGTTTACTGCGCGAACCATACGAGTAATATCGAACCGTTAGTTTTGTTTTTATTGCTTTCCCCGCATTATCCAAATATTAATATTCTCTACAAGGCAGGTTTGCAAAAAATTCCAATCCTAGGTCTTGCATTTAAGCTTGGAGGTTTCGTTGCGATTGACCGGGGTAATCGAGACCAAAGTAACCTTGCAATTGATCAGGCGGTTAATAGTCTCCGTGAAGGTAGTTCGTTCTTAATATTTCCTGAAGGCACACGTAGTCAAACAGATGAACTGCTCCCATTTAAGAAGGGAGGCTTCATCATGGCGGTACGCGCTCATGTTCCAATCATACCGGTAGCAATGCATGGTGGTCGTGCAGTGATGCGGCGAGGGAGTGCTCTATTAAATCCAGTGACTGTCCACGTGCAGTTCGGTTCACCAATTAGCACCAGAGATCGAGAATTTGCAGACCGAGAAGAGCTGATAGCCGAGACAAGATCTTCAATTGAGGATATGTTGAGGCGATGGAAATCTACTAGGCCGTTAACCGAAAGCGAATAGTTAATCGTGTATCAACACGTGATTGAATCGATTACTATGGTCATTCTAATCCGAGTGAAGTTTTTGACTTCAGAGGTCCTGACTATCGATTATAGGCGGTAACCCGTGTCTGATATCTCGGAGTTCACGACTAATCGCTTGTCTGTTTATTTACGTTGCCTCGATCAGTTGGAGGCTTCTGGTGTTCGTGCAATATCTTCAAAATCACTTGCCGAAGATTTTGGTTTAAATGCGGCTCAGATTCGCAAAGACCTTGCGCATTTTGGAGAACTTGGAGTGCGCGGTGTTGGCTATTATGTGAAAGATTTACGACGCCAGTTGCAGCACATACTGGGCCTGGATTGCGGCCTCACAGTGGCGATCATGGGAGCGGGGAATTTAGGACTTGCACTAGCCGACTATCATGGTTTCAAGCAGGAAGGATTCCGAGTTGCCGCGCTATTTGATAACCTCCGTGAAAAAGTCGGTACAAGGTCACGAAATGGCATTCCTATCTATGATATTAGGGAACTTAAACGGGTGACCAAACGTGAAAACATCGCAATCGCAATAATTGCTGTGCCGATTCGATCCGCGCAAACAGTAGTTGATAAGGTTGTTTTGTCCGGCATTAAGGCTATTCTGAATTTTTCTCCTGGTTCATTACGTGTTCCTGAGGACGTAAAGATGAAAAATGTTGACCTGACAGTGTCTCTTGAAAGTCTGTCATTTTACTTGGCAAGGTCTGACCGTGGTGAAGAAGAGTAAGCGTAAACGACAGTCAGTCAATCAACGTAAGGTTCCTAAGCGATCGCCTCGGGTTCCTGCACCTAAGTTGTCGCATATTGATGGGCGAGGGCAGACACGAATGGTCAATGTAGGCGCGAAGCCCGTAACCACACGAGAGGCTACAGCCAGGGGTATGATTCGAATTGGTCCTAAAGCATTACGGGCTATTCGAAGTGGTCAAATAGCCAAGGGGGATCCCTTGCAGGCTGCTCGCTTGGCTGGCATTATGGCTGCAAAACGAACGGCTGAGTTGATTCCACTTTGTCATCCTTTACCGCTGAACCATGTTTCGATCGATCTTCGTGACCGTCCTGACGGATACGACATTGAAGCGTGCGTTCGAACGGATGCAAAAACTGGAGTTGAAATGGAGGCACTCACGGCAGTAACGGTTGCAGCATTAACAATTTACGACATGGTGAAAGCGATCGACCGTGAGATGGTCATTGGTGAGATTCGTCTGATCCGAAAATCTGGAGGGCGTTCAGGTCTGTACCGGAGAGAGGATTCATAAAAGTTTTGTCAATGAGGTCAATGAGACGAAGTGAGTGAGATGCCGCAGTTATCGAATATTGATGTTACTACCTTGGCGGACCTGCCTTTCCATGTGCGCGAGCAGTTCTCAAAGTCGAAGCTTATACGGCAGTGTCAAGCTGATGGCTTTGATGATGTTTCTAGTCGTGAGTTGTTTGAACGTGTTCGAGAGTTGAGCCTAGGTTTTAATCAGTTCGGTCTCAATCAAGGTGATCGTGTTGCACTAGTCTCTGATAGCTGTCCCGAATGGACAATTACTGATTTAGCTATCTTGACAGCTGGTGCGGTCACCGTACCCATTTATCCAACATTGGTGTCTGGGCAGATGAAGGGAATTTTGGCGGACTGTGCCGCGCGCTTGGTGATTGTGTCCGATGAGACTCAGGCGGAAAAGGTGAGAAGCGTTCGGTCAGAGTTACCAAATCTTGAAGCGATTGTGGTTATTGAGCAAGAAGCCAAATGTTTTGAAAATCAAAACGAACACTTGTTAGCCAGTGTTGCGAAAAGAGGACGCGACCGTTTGGTCTCGGAAGATGGTCTCGAAGAGCGCTTCCGTGATACTGCGCAATCAATTTCCCCAGAAGCAATCGCGACGATCATCTACACGTCTGGCACGACTGGAGTACCCAAAGGTGTGATGTTGACGCACCAAAATCTTCTCTCAAATTTACATGCTGTTGGCCAAGTTATACCAATCTCGTCTGATGATACGGCACTCTCGTTTTTGCCTCTGAGCCATTCATTAGAGCGAATGGTGCTTTATAAATATCTGTACAGTGGTGTCACCGTTGCCTTTGCTGAGTCGCTTGAGACGATCAAGCGTGATTTGTTAGCTGTGCGTCCAACCGTAATGAGTGGTGTACCACGAGTATACGAAAAGGTGCATGCACGTGTTCTTGAATCTGTAAGTCAGGCCTCATCGATACGGCAGCTTTTATTTCGGTGGGCGTTACGGGTCGGCAGTCTTCGAAGCAATGCTAGTTTGTCTGGAAAATCTATTCCCCTGCATGTTCGACTTCAACATATCTTTGCTGACCGGTTGGTCTTTTCGAAGATTCGAAGTGTTACTGGAGGAAGGTTACGCGAGATTATTTCTGGCGGTGCTCCGCTTGGTGATGAAACCGCCGAGTTCTTTTTTGCAATTGGACTACCAATTACTGAAGGCTATGGTTTAACCGAAACAGCCCCAGTCCTAACGGTTAATCCTAGGGGACGTTGGAAAATTGGCACCGTGGGGGTTGCGATTCCTGGAGTAACTCTTCGCATTGCCGATGATGGTGAAGTCTTAGCACGCGGGCCAAATATTATGGCTGGATATTTCAATATGCAAGAGGCGACAGAGGCTGTTTTACGAAATGGTTGGTTTTACACGGGTGATATTGGAACACTTGACGAAGATGGTTATCTAACCATCACGGATCGAAAAAAGGACATACTCGTGACCGCTAGTGGAAAGAACGTTGCGCCTGGACCAATTGAGTCACTACTGAAACGCGATCCAATTATTAGCGAGGCCGTGCTCATCGGTGACAGGCGGCGTTTTATCACAGCATTAATTGTTCCGAACCTTCCGATTATTCAGCAACGTATGGTGAAGGGTGAAGCTTTGGCTTCACCGTTGGAGGAATTACTTGTCCGTGAAGACGTAAGAGCGCTCTTTCAGTCAGTCGTTGACGATGTCAACGGACAGTTATCGCAGTTCGAGCAGGTCAAGCGATTCACATTACTACCGACAGAATTCACGATAGCGAGCGGTGAACTGACGCCAACAATGAAGGTGCGTCGTCGAGTGATCGAAAATCGATGGAAAATTCCTATAGAAGAGCTTTACGTTGATTAAGCTGGTGACTTGGTTATCAGAAAAGCCGAGCAGTAGGTATTGGCCACCAACGTAATTGCACACGTCCGATTATGTATTTCTTTGGTACCATTCCCCAGTGCCGGCTGTCTGAGCTATTGTTCCGATGATCGCCCATTACGAAATAGTAGCCCTTGGGTACAATTGTGGGGCCATAGTCTTCGTAACTTCGATAGTCTTGCGGTACATACTCATCAGGTAGGGAAACGTTATTAACGAACACTTGACCTCTGTCAATTTCCACCGCATCTCCCTCTTCAGCGATCACTCGTTTCACGAACGACTTGTCGGGATCGATGGGGTAATACAGCATAACGATTTCACTGCGGTGCGGTTCAGTGAGACGATAGATTAGTTTATTGACGATAAGACGATCCTGATCTATTAACGTAGGTGCCATGCTTTGTCCTTCGACTCGTGCTACCTGAAAACCAAACGTGACGATAAGCGTGGCATAGACAGCAGCGGAGGCAAGCGTTTTGACCCAGGCTACAAATTCTTCTCCAATTCGAGTTAAGAGTGTTGGGTGGGTCTTGCTGATGTTTGTAGCTTGAGAGTCAGCAGTATTCTTGCCAACACTTGATGAAAGGTGCTGGTTAGTATCTTTATTATCGGACCGATCCTGGGGGGCATCATGGTCTGTCGATGAAGTAGGCCAATCAGGTGCTCGCCACCGATTAGGTTGGATAGGATCTTTAGGATCTGTCATAGGCTTAGATAATCTTCGCGGCAGTTCGCTGAAGTTTCTTCACTGGAAATTCACACACCCTCAACTTTTTGTTCAGCATGTCTGGTGCTATAAAAAAACTATGCGTTTTCTTTCTTAGCTTAACAACAAAAACTATACTGGTGCGATTTAGTAGTGTCAAACGTTCCTAACTGAGAAGATATTGAAATTAGAACGTTTAGCTTGGACCGGAGTGGAACGAACCTTGCTCGTTGTTCATGGACAGGTTATAGTCAAATTGTAAACGCATGAGTGCTGTACCGGTTGGTCTGCTGGTCTTCATTTAAAGGTACTGAGGCGCGAGTGGAGTCGATACTTCACGTGTGAGTGGAGGGATAGTTGCTGTCATTATTTAAGGAAGAATCTGCACCTGATACCGAAATCTTAGCCACATCTGATGTGGCTAGTCGGGCATTGTCTGTTACTGCAGTTAAAACTGACTTTGTTGAGAAAGTCTATGGAAATTTAGCATCTGTCTACGATGTATTTTTTGGTCCAACATTGCATGCAGGTCGTCTAGAAGCAATCCGTAACATATCGATCAGGCCCGGAGACAAAGTGCTAGAAGTGGGTGTTGGTACAGCTATCAATGCGACACTCTATCCACGTGATTGTTCGGTTACTGGTGTGGATTTATCTGTTTCCATGCTTGAAAAGGCAGCGAGGCGTATTCAACGGCACAACGTAAGCAATATGCGATTACTTCAAATGGATGCAGCCGATTTGAAATTTCCAGATGAGTCATTTGATACGGTGTATGCACCGTACTTAATGAGTGTCGTGCCAGATCCGGTTCAGGTGGCACGCGAGATGGTACGAGTTTGTCGGACTGGAGGGCGGGTAGTCTTTCTAAATCACTTTAAGAGTGAAAATCCTGTTCTTTCTCGTATCGAACAACTGTTGTCACCGATGACGGTGCATGTCGGATTCAAGTTAGATCTAGACATGGAAGCCTTCTTTGCCCAGACGGGCATTAATCCAGAATCAATAAAAAAAGTAAACGTACCAAGAATGTGGTCGCTGGTTAGTTGTATTAAGGGCGAGTGAACTTACGATGGCACTTCACGAGAGTAATTTTTTTCTCGAAAAGTCAGAATCAAAGGTCGCTACCTGTACATGTTCTAAGTGCGGGCATCGAGATGATTATCAAGTTCGCTGGATTAAGCGTACTAGGAAGGACAAGCTCCCGAGTGGAGCAGATGAACACGATCGAGCAATATTTGGTAAACTCCGTAATTATTTCGTGCGAGTCGACGACGTCTTGACCTGTAATCGCTGCCGGCGTAGGTTTGAAATTCCTTCACAGCAGTCGGTGGCATTTTTTTAGTTGACAGGTGATTTTCTGATGGCTTTCTGACTGGTCTACCTATTTAGGAGATCGGTTAGAGATTCCGTGTTGCTCAAGGTTATAATCAGGCCACTCGTGTCAAATTATGTGGCTAAAGATTTGTGCTTGAAGTCTACTCGGTGTGGGCTCCCCTTGTTTTTTTCAGCACTTAGTTTCATCTGCTTAACGGTGTCTCTTTTCGCTGGATCTCTCTCAGAAGAGACCTCTCCTTTTTACCAAGCCACGGGAGATAGTTTTCTTCGGGTAGCGACACGTGCCTTGGGACACGGTGATTTTGTTGAAGTTGAACGTCTGATTCAGGGTTTGACTTCCAATGACGTTGACGGTTCGGCTGTGAAAGCGCGGATATTGATTCGTCGTGGTGATTATGAAGACGCCAAACAGATACTGACCGCTGCGGTTGAAGTTGATCCAATTGGTGAAGCAGCACTTGAACTCGGCCTTCTCATGAAACTTGTCGGGAGTGACTCAGATGCCGTTGCTAGTCTGAGCCCAATTCTTGCTGCTGCCAGAAATCAACGTACAGACATTGAATTATTACGCTTGGGGAGAGCCGCTCAAGCTCTCGGACAATATCGGGCTGCAAACCAGTACTTTAGACGTGCGGCGTCCCTTAAGCCCGGAGATCCGGCTATCAATACAGCGTGGGGTCAACTCCTTCTTGAGAAACACAATAATAAGGATGCTGGACGGTCGTTTCAGATCGCCTTAAGTAGTGATAGTGATTGGGCTCCAGCTCATCTCGGGGTCGCACAATCTTTGCGGGATGAAAATCCTTCTGCAGCGATCGAAGCCGCAAAGCAATCGCTGAAGATCGACAAGACTCTCATTGGCGCACATCTACTTATTGCCGAACTCGCATACGACGATGGGCGTATTAAAGTGGCACAAGCGTCGCTTGAGCGGGCTTTTGAAATTAATCCATTGGACCTAGGAATGCGATCATTGCGAGCAGCGATTGCGTATATTGAAAATCGTCAGGACGATTTTCAAGCCGAGGTCAGGCGTGTGTTATCGATTAATCCACAGTATGGAGATGTCTACCGCATTGTGGGTGCACAGGTTGCCCGCCACTATCGATTTGACGAGGCAGTCACGCTTGTTAATCGAGCTCTTGCGCTCGACCCGGATAACTCACGAGCGCAATCAGAATTAGGGATGCACCTATTGAGAACTGGTGACGAAGACGCCGCACGTGTCGTGCTAAAGCAATCTTTTGAAATGGATCCTTTTAATGTAATCACTTTTAATTTGCTCAAGATGCTGGATGCAGTGGAAGAGTTCGTAACAATCCATCGCGACAATCTGATTGTAAAGTTGCATCCAGATGAGGCGAATGTTCTTGGTGAGTACGCGGTTTCATTGGCTGGCAATGCACTAAGAACGCTGTCTAACCGTTACGGCGTTGTCCTGAAGGACCCGATTTTGATCGAGATATTTCCTCGTCATGACGATTTTGCCGTACGGAACGTAGGATTACCTGGCATGGTTGGAGCCCTAGGTGCATGTTTTGGTCGAGTTGTGACTCTGGATTCTCCGCAGGCTTGGCCGCCCGGCACCTTCAATTGGCAGGCGACACTGTGGCATGAAATGGCGCATGTCATTACCCTGCACATGTCGAATAATCGAGTTCCACGATGGTTGACTGAAGGAATTTCTGTTTACGAAGAAAGGCTTGCAAACTCAGCTTGGGGTCGCGGAATGGAGATCGCATTCGTACGAGCCCTTAACGACGGAGCGATTATAAAATTACGCGATCTTAATGCTGGATTTGCTCAACCCCAGACGATTGCGCTCGCGTACTACGAAGCCTCTCTTGTGGTTGAGTACCTTGTCGAAGGTTATGGTGAAAGCGTGCTGCACGAATTGCTGCGTGCGTATGGTGATGGTTTGGATACGGATACTGCGCTCGTACGCGCCGCCAATATTAATTTGGACCAACTTCAAGAAGATTTCACTAAGGCTCTGGCAGTGCGTTTCGATGCCCTAAGTAGAGCTTTGCGAGCCCTTGAGATAAACGAGTTATTGGAGGATGGAGATCATATCCAAACTTTGCGCGCATTGGCTCTCAATCACCCAGGAAATTACGAATTGCAACGGGACTTAGGACAAGCTTTGTATGGAGCAGGTCAATTAGATGAGGCAATTGATGTGCTTCAAGGTGCAGCGCAACTGGTTCCTATCGCTTCTGGGCCGAATAGCCCTCACGCCTTATTGGCTGATATTGCAATACAGCAAGGCCGTCGAGACCAAGCTATGAGTGAGTTTGCGACGTTACTTGATCATGAACAGACGGGCCTTGAACCAGCTCGACGTTTGGCGGCTCTAGCGGAAGAAACCGACAATGCAGAGTACAAGGTGCTTGCGTATAACCGTATTGCGACGATTGATCCGTTCGACTCTGGACCTCACGGTGTGCTTGGACGGCTAGCGGTGGAGCGTGGCGATTATGACAATGCGATTCTGGAATTTCGTGTGGGGTTGGCTACCGGTCCAATTGACACTGTGGTCGCCTATACTGACTTGGCGGAAGCTTATCTACTGAATAGACAAACCGAAAATGCTAAACGGGAAGCGTTATTAGCGTTAGAGTTAGCGCCATCCTACGAGAGAGCTCAAGAGTTGTTATTGCGGGCAATTCAGTAGCACTTAAAGAAGATCATCGAAGGGAGTGGTCGATTGCAGCAGCGAGTCAATGGGAGGTGTTGGTGTGGCGCAAGTGTTTGCTGCTATGTGGCGATTGTAATTGTGTTGGTTTGGACTGCTGGAACACGTTTTTTACCGTTTGTTCATGCGCAAGTGCCTGTGATTTCCGCCGATCGGTTTGCTGGTCTAGAGTGGACTTTTGTGCGGATTCGATATCAGTCGGAAAGCGCTAACGAAACTCGCTTTCGACGTTCTTGGAATGCTCCCTGGGCTATCGATGCACCGGCTGCTGAACAGAATTTGTCACGGCGGTTAAAGACTGTCACTGCGATTCAAGTCAATGATCCCGTTGTGATTACTCTGAATGACGAACGTCTCTGGGAGTATCCCTGGATTTATATTGTTGAGCCTGGCAACTTGCACCTACGAGAAGAGGAGGTGCCTCGCCTCAGAGAGTTTCTTTTGCGTGGTGGAACATTGACGTTTGATGATTTTCACGGTCCACTTGAGTGGGAACACTTTGTTAAAGAGATTGGCCGGGTGTTACCGGATCGCGAGATTGTAAATCTCGAGCCCGATCATCCAATTTTTAGTTGTTTTTACACAGTCGAACGGTATCCACAGATCCCAGGGCTCGGCGCCTTTTTTAGCGGTCGGACATGGGAAAAGGGAGGCTTCGTTCCACGTCTCCGAGCTATCCTTGACGATAATGGGCGAGCTATGGTGTTGATTAACTGGAATACTGATATGGGTGATGGTTGGGAGTGGTCGAATGCAGAGGAATATCCTGGGTTTATTCAGTACACAAGACAAGCCTATCGGATGATTATTAATGAAATTATTTATGCACTAACGCACTGATACAAAGTCTAAGTGTCTGGGAGAGAGAATTGGGAACCGACATCAGGATGGATACAAAGTCCCAAGTTATAGCCGACGAGTTAGCCGAGCGGGTGGTGCACGGCCGCCAGCAAGTTGTTCAGCAACTGCAGAAGATTATTGTTGGGCAAGATGAATGTATTGATCTAGTTCTAACGGCTCTATTTACAGGGGGGCACTGTCTCATTACAGGAGTACCGGGGTTAGCCAAGACTCTGCTAATCAAGACCTTGGCTGAGATACTTGACCTAACATTTCGTCGGATTCAGTTTACTCCAGATTTAATGCCAGCTGACATCACTGGAACCGAGATTCTAGATGAAGATGACGGTCATCGTGCCCTACGTTTTGTCAAAGGTCCAGTATTTGCCCAAATTGTTTTAGCTGATGAGATTAACCGAACACCACCAAAGACGCAGGCGGCGTTACTTGAAGCCATGCAGGAGTTTCATGTTACGGCAGCAGGTCGCACGTACGAACTAGAACGTCCATTTTTCGTGTTGGCAACGCAGAATCCTATTGAGCTTGAGGGGACTTATCCGTTACCGGAGGCGCAGCTCGATCGATTCATGTTCAACATCGTGATGACCTATCTGTCAGAAAATGATGAAGTCCGAGTTGTAACTAAAACGACTGGGCTCGAGGAAAATGATCTTGATTGTGTGTTGCGTGGTGCTGACGTTTTGGAATTTCAGAAATGCGTGCGTCATGTTTTTGTTTCTGAAGAAGTTGCACGCTATGCGGTGCGGTTAGTTGATGCATCTCGGCCAGGTCGCCCGTCGAATCTTGAGTTTGTGAACAAATGGGTGAAATGGGGTGCTGGCTTACGAGCATCGCAGTCACTGATTCTTGGAGGCAAAGCGCGTGCGTTGATGCAAGGACGCTATCATGTGGCGGTTAGCGATATCGTCTCACTGGCGTCGCCTATTTTACGGCATCGAATTATCACTAATTTTTATGCTGAATCCGAAGGTATTGATGCAGATGCTGTCGTAGAACGTTTACTTGAAGCAGTTCCAGTGCCGAAGAGTGGTCTATAAAGTGGCAAATCCTGTTACAGGCAAAGAATTACGTTTATTGGACCCTGCGATTATTGCAGGTATGGGCTCCATGGAACTTAGAGCTCGAACGATTGTTGAAGGCTTTCTGGCTGGGTTACACCGAAGTCCAATGAAGGGCTTTAGCGTTGAATTTGCAGAATACCGGCAGTACTTACCTGGCGATGCTTTGTCCATGATCGATTGGAAGGTATATGCACGGACCGACCGCCATTACGTCAAGAAATTCGATGCGGAAAACAACGTTGAGTGTCACGTGTTGCTCGATGTGAGTGCATCCATGGGTTATGGGTCGTGTGGATTAACTAAATTAGATTATGGTTCCTATCTCGCGGCGTCCCTGAGCTATCTCATGACGCATCAGCGGGATTCGGTGGGCTTTATGGCGTTCGATGATCATGTTGTTAATCATGTACGAGCGAGCTCTCGTCCTGGACAGCTACGCGCTGTGTTGCTGGCTTTGGACCAGTTGCTTTTAGGGCAACAATCAAATCTTGCAAAGCCTTTCCATTTGTTAGCGGAATCATTGGTCAAACGTAGTGTAGTCGTAATTATTTCTGATTTATTAGATGATCCAGACAAGGTTGTCCGCGGTTTGAAGCATCTTCGCTTTGGTGGCAATGATGTCATTGTGT
>CAZMUA010000007.1:0-70687 GCA_964569695.1 uncultured Woeseiaceae bacterium | reverse complement strand
CGAAATTTCATGATCCAGAATCCGCGGATGAATTAATGGTCATGCCATCACAAGTAAGAACAGACTATATTCAAGCCATTGAGGAATTAGTTGCAAAGTACGACCGAGACCTTAAACTTGTCAACGTTGATTATCATCTTGTGGATACGTCTAAGCCGCTGGATCTTTCACTAATGCACTATCTGTCGACTCGTAGCCGTCGAGGTTAAGTCTCGAGATAGGCATCGGGCAGTTCTTGGATTAGTTGACATCATGCTAGGATTTTCCCTTCTTGTCCCCGCCTTTTTATTCGGCTTGTTAACGATTGCAGTGCCGATTGCATTGCATTTAATTAAGCGTGAGACAGCTCCAACGGTCTCATTCAGCGCCGTTCGGCTACTACGTCGAACGCCAATAGAGCGGACCTCTCGCCGCAGTTTAAGTGACTGGTTACTATTGATATTGAGGGTTGTCGCCTTAGTGCTGCTGGTTCTCGGTTACGCTCGTCCCTACTCAACTGATGCAGTTGGTGCAGACAGTAGGCCGCTTCTCGTGGTGGCAGTCGATGTTTCATTTAGTATGACGATTGACCGTCAATTTAACCGAGCGTTACAGTTCGCCGAAGAGGCACTACTTGGTGCTCCGGATGACTATGCGGTGGCTGTAACTGCTTTCGACACCGTCGCCCAAGTCATTGCTGAACCGTCGTTCGACCGCCAGTCTGCCGTTGCGAAACTCAGGCAACTGATGCCAGGTGCAGGGGCGACAAGCTATTCCGCGGGTTTAGACCATGCGGCGAAACTCATTGGCCAGCGGGCGGGTCGTATTACGGTCATAAGTGACCTTCAGTTGACTGGTTGGCGTGAATCAAATCGTGCGAGATTGCCTGAGAAAGTTGATATTAGGGTCGTCGATATTGGAGTACCGCTGGACAATATGGCCCTTATTCAGATTCGACCGGAGCCAACTCGAACAGTGGCGATGATTTTAAACAGTGGAGTTGGTGTACAGAGTACGTCTGTACGCCTTTTGCTTGACGAGCAAGAAATTGCTCAGTCTGAGATTGTTGCGCCAGGTGGTCAGACTGTGGAAGTGGTATTTCCAGTTGTCCTACCGAAGTCTGGAGAAGTACAAGTGGTCTTGCATGATCCTCAAGGTGTGGCTATCGATAACTCACGCTATATGTTGCTGAAGGGTCCTGAACCAAAGTCGTTACTGGTGGTAACGACTGGTGAAAACTTGAATACTGACGGATTTTATCTTGAACAGGCTCTAGGTGTTGGGCGTGAACAGACTGGCTTTCAGGTTGTGTTGATTCCGGGTACGAATATTGCACCGTTGATAGAGTCGACCGATTTAAATAACCTAGCTGCCGTTTTATTGTTGACGACGAGAGGCTTAGATCAAGCGAGTCAACTAGTGCTTGCCGAGTTTGCCGCCAATGGCGGAGGAGTGTTAATTGTTGCAGGGAAAGATGTTGAACCGGCTACGGTTAACGCGTTTCTTCAAGGAACTCTAACCTTGTCACCCAGCCGGCCGACAAATCTAGAGCGGAACTTAATTCCAACTAATAGACGTCATACAATTTGGAGAGCCTTTGGTGATCGTCTTGGCAATCTCAGTCAAGTGGGGTTTTCTTCGACCATGACGATCACACTTGATGGGCAAGCAGAGGTTTTAGCTAGTTTTAATGATGGTTTTCCAGCACTGGTTGAATCAACAATCGGTGACGGTACCGTAATCGTCTTTGGTTCTGATCTGAACAACGAATGGAATAATTTTCCTCGTCATCCCACGTTCGTACCATTCGTGCACGAGATCGTCCAATATCTAACTGCTGAACGAGAGATGTCACATGATTTTATTATTGGCAACGTTCCGCGAGAGGTAGCGCAGCGACCCGGGTTTGCAACCCTAGCTGCTTCTGGTCAGCGCATTGTCATTAATGTCGATAGTGCCGAATCTGATCTCAATCGACTTAGTATGGATGAGTTTATGGCAGCTGTTGATCGGCATCGTGAGGTTGTCGATTCGACGATGGGTAAATCGTTAAGTGAAGGGCATGATGTTCACCAATACTGGCAGTACATATTTGGTCTGATGCTCGCAATCTTGATGACGGAAAGTCTGCTTAGTGTTCGAACGAGCTAACTTGATGGTTAAGAATCATATTCAAGAATTCGATTCGGTATTGACGCATATACGGCGGCGGTGGATAACAAATAACTTGCTCCGACTTGTTGGGCACGTGGGACTCGCTATTAGTTTAATTGTGGTCCTGGCTGTGGCCGTCGAAACTGTTTGGCAACCGACTGACCTACCATTGATTGTGCTTGCATTGGTGACCTGCAGCGTGGTTGCAACTTTTTTAGTCTGGTTGTTTTGTCGTACATGCTTACTTCCAAGCAATCGCAAGCTGGCTAGGTTTGTTGAGGAATCCATACCTGAACTTGGAGACAGTTTTGCTAGTGCCGCGGAAGTGGCTCACAGTTTAGAGAACCGTGCTATCGGAAATCTTGTGTTGGCCGATACGATAGCGAGATTACGCGAGGTAGATCTGGAACGAGTGATCAGTCGCACACAGCTTTTCCGTATGGCTAGCTATGGCGCAGTAACAGTGACTAGCTTGATATTTGTTTTAAGTCTTGCGGTCGAACCAGGTCAACGAGTTGCCGGCGCGGTTCAGCTCTACGCGTTCCCAGAAAATGTATTGATTAAAGTTGAACCCGGTGACCTTACAGTTGTTGAAGGGCAGTCTGTACGTATACGGGTAACGCTCGCTGGTGTGAGCGCTGCATCTGGAAGGACACGACCAATTTTAGAATTGAATCAATCAGCAAGCTTTCGTGAAATCGATATGCAGTCTGTCGATGAGGGATACGAGTTCGAA
Organism: uncultured Woeseiaceae bacterium; assembly: GCA_964569695.1. GTDB lineage: Bacteria > Acidobacteriota > Vicinamibacteria > Vicinamibacterales > UBA823 > UBA8106. Next base: position 67,818 of record CAZMUA010000007.1, on the reverse strand, counting down.
TTAACCTCTGTCACGGATAGCTTTAACTATCGTGTAAGAGCCGCTAGCGCAAAATCAAACGAGTATTCAGTCACGGTGTTAACAGCGCCACGGATTGAGCGGATTGATGTTGAATACGAATACCCATCATTTACGGGATTAGAAAGTCGTGTTGAGATGGATGGCGGTGACATTTATGCTCCACCTGGAACCAAGGTGACGTTGTTTATTCATGCTAATAAAGAGGTGCATGAGGGAGACCTTCTGCTGGACAATGCCGGACTACTTGACTTGGTAGGCCACATGGATGGACCTTCGATCCTGGAGGGAACATTTGAAATCTCAGGGAATGACTCGTACCAAGTGAACTTTACCGATGTTGACGGCCTGAATTTAAAAGACGCGATGAAGTACTTTGTCCGTGCCATTGACGATCGTCCTCCAGAAGTGAGATTTCTACGACCAGCGGCAGACCGTTCAGTGACTCAGTTAGAAGAAGTAACGGTCGAAGTGTTGGCTGATGATGATTACGGATTCGAAAAATTCGAGCTAGTCTACTCTGTTGGAGGCGGTAACGAAAAAATCATTCCCTTTAAACATGCACTGGCGTCAACGGAATTAGTGGAGTTACACACTTTGTATCTTGAAGACATGAAAGTGCAACCAGGTGATTTTGTTACCTACTATGCACGTGTTAGGGATGTGAATCGGGCGAAGGCGTCTGTCGAGTCACGAAGCGATATTTTCTTTCTTGACGTGATGCCTTTTGAACAAGAGTTCGAGTTAGCACAGAGTCAACAACAGACAGGTAGTTCAAATAGCGGAATAGATGATCTTATTGCGGCACAAAAAGAGATCATCATTGCGACGTGGAAATTTGAACAGCAGAACTTGTTAGATGAAGAAATGCTGGTGGTGGCGCGGGCCCAGAGTGAGTTAAGAGCGCTTGTCAGAGAGGTCGGAGGCTTAAATGATCGGCGTGTTCGGCAAGCGGATGCAAGGAACCAAACTGGACCCATGAATAATCCGTTGGTATTAGCCGACCAAGCGATGGCTAGTGCTGAAAACTGGCTAGGTAAGGCTAACAGTGCTAAAGCTCTGCCATTCGAAATGGAGGCTCTAAGTCAGTTGCTGAAAGCACAGGTAGAGAACCGTCGACGTCAAGTGTCGCAGCAACGAATGCGAGCTGGTGGAGGTTCAGGTCAATCGACTGTGGATCTTTCTGCTTTATTCGATCGCGAGCTACAAAGAGAACAGCAGACAAACTACGAATTGAGATCGCAAGGGTCGCAGGTGGAAGAGAAGAGGCGAAGTGAATCGCTGGAACGCGTACGCGAACTTGCTCGTCGCCAAAATGCTATTAGTCAGGAACAGCGCCAGCTTGAGCGTCAGAGAGCACAAATGAATGTTGAAGAAATGCGACGACAACTTGACCGAATGACTCGTGAGCAAAACGACATACGGTCAGAGGTTGAAGAGTTGAGGCGCCAGGCCGGTGACACTCGTCGAATGGGGTCTACCTCAACAAATTCGAGCGATCTTGATGAGCAAATTCGTAATTTATCTGAAGCGATGCGGAGTGTAACAAGTAATTTGAGACGTGAAGACTTACCTGGCGTTGGTTCAAGTAGCGATGACGCTCTTGGACAGTTACGAAACCTGGAACATGAATTACGTAAATATGACGCAGAAGAATGGCCGAAACTTCTGAAAGAGTTGCATTTGGAAGCGCAGCAGTTGACTAACGCTCAAAAGCGTCTCGAAATGGAATCGCATGACCTAGCTCAAGGTGAGGCAAACCCTCAGAGTAGAAATCAAAGAGCCTCGGTGCAACGACGTTTGGCGGAACGAACGGAGACATTTGAACGCGATGTTCAATCAGTAGCATCTTCGCCTGTTGGGGAATCAGACCCGGTACTTGAAAGGGCGGTTCGTGAATTTAGAGAAGCACGCGTGCCTGAACAAATGCGTGAATCGGTTACTGATATGCTCGCGATATTCGATTCAGAAAATGATGCGATTTCTGAAGAGCAAATGAGAGACTTTTTTGTCAGGGAAAATGAAATAACAGAAGCACTTAACCGAGTGACAGAGGGTATTGGGGCCGCAAGTCACCTTGGTAACGCCGACGCAGAGCGCTTTTCTGAGCAACTAGCCCAGTCAAGCGACCTTCGTGACCGTCTCGCTCCTATTGAGCGTCAGATAGAGGCACTGTCTGGTAGTGAACTCACTTCGAATAATCCTGGTGCTAATGAAGTGCCGTCATTGACCGACTTGTTTGGTGAGTACGATCGAGCGCTTCATGCAACTCAAGATCTTCTTGATGAACTGCGCAGAGACAATTCTGCCCTCGATCAACGTTTGGCGAATCAAGTTGAAAATCGAAGGAGTGTGTCGGCTCCAGGCACAGAGGCGTTTAAGCAGGATTATTCGCAATGGGAGGCGCTTAGACGTGATGTGGAACTTGCGCTTGAGAGATTCGACGCGCGACGCTCTGATTACCTTGCTAAGGAGGAGATGTCTGATAGTGTCAACGCCGGTGCTGACGACCGAATGCCTGAAGAATATCGTGATCTGGTTGACACTTACTTCAGGTCGTTAGTGTCACAGAAACCACGTTGAAATCATTCAGACGACTTTCATGCGCTTTGGTAATCTTTTTCCCTTATGGGTGAATCTTGGCCTCGTTGCCGCACTAATTTTCGTGACGGCTTGGACCTATGCGCGTTCGGCGATGCAACCGTTGTCGAAAGAAAAACGATTAGTACTTGCCACCTTACGGTTCATAACGCTGATTCTTCTTTTAGTGATCCTTCAACGTCCAATGGTGGTTGAGCGAAGACTAGCAAATCCAGACATAGTAGTTCCGGTACTTGTGGATGTCTCACAGAGTATGCGGCTTCAGGATGCTGGTGGACAATCAAGAATTTCTCGCGCAATTGAAGTTGCACACAACGTTTTGTTGCCATCAATTCGTGAGCAGTACGATATTGAGGTTTTAGGGTTTGGTGAGACGTTGCAGGTCGATGACTTGTTACAACTCACCGCTAATGCTAGCCGCAGTGATTTAGCTGGTGCTCTTGACGAAGTCCGGGAGCGTTACCGTAGTCGTAGTGTGGGTGGCATCATAGTTATATCTGACGGTGGTGATACTAGTGATCGTGAGCCAGCCGCGGTCGTAAAGGAAGGGGATCCGCCCATTTTCTCGATTGGAGTGGGAGGACCGGACTCCTTTAGTGATCGCGAGGTGCTCAGCGTTACCGTTGGAGAGGCACCACTTCCTGAATCAATTGTTGAATTAGCTGCATCGGTAGTGAGTTATGGATTTGGTATTGACCCAATCGAAATCCGCTTACTTGAAGATGGTCGAGTCATACAGGTGAGTCGAGTAATTCCTACGACGCCAGGCTCGGCAGTGAGAAAGATTTTTCGTGTTTCCCCAAAACCGGATGTTGCGACCCTGTATACAGTTGAGGTTGTGAATGACCCTATGGAATTAACGACGAACAACAACACTCAGCAGGTGCTAGTGAAGCCGGCGGAACGTACGCGCCGTATTCTCATGGTTGAGGGGGCACCTGGGCATGAGCATAGCTTTCTGAAACGTGCATGGGGTGTCGATCCTGGTTTCAAGCTGGATTCGGTCTTGAGAAAGGGACAGAACGACCGAGGGCAAGACACCTTCTATATTCAAGGTCATGATGAATGGACCAGAGCGCTCTCAACTGGCTTTCCGGAGGAACGTCATGAACTGTTCCGTTATGATGCGGTCGTTTTTGGGAATGTTGACTTCCAGTCGTATTCGTCAGAGCAGTTGTCGATGATAGAGGAATTTGTTTCACGTCGAGGTGGCGGAGTAATGGTTTTCGGTGCTCGTTCATTTGCAGGTCGAGGATTGGCGAATACGACTCTTGCCACTATTCTTCCTCTTAACATCAGTGGCAATTTGCCTAATTTATCATTGCCGGTCAACCAAGAACCACACCGTGTCAATCTAACCTTTGATGGCGAACGACACCGTATTATGCATTTAGGGGATTCAATTCAGTCGACGCGAGATCGATGGTTGAATGCGCCACCTGTTGCAGCGGTCTCTGCGCTTGGTGGCCCGAAACCTGGCGCGTCACTACTTGCTTTCACGTTGGGTTCAACTGGCGGTGTATATCCCCTGATCGCAGTGCAGCGGTACGGGCGAGGTCGCACGATGATCTTTACGGGGGAGGCATCATGGCGTTGGAAGATGCTTTTACCTTCAGTCGATACGACCTACGAAACTTTTTGGAGGCAAACAGCCCGATGGCTGTCGACAGCTAGTTCAGCACCAGTCACGGTAGCAGCTCGTGGTGGTGTTAGTCTGGGTGACGAAGTTACGATCGATCTATTCAATCGTGATGTGCGATTTGATCCTGTACTCAATGACTCGATCGTTGCCCAAGTGACTAATCCTGATGGAGAAATCGTTCAGGTTCCCCTGGCTTTAATGGATGGTGAGACCGGTCAGTTTGAAGGTAAATTTACACCGATTGACCGTGGTGTCTATCGTATCGATGTGGACAGTGGCGAAAGGACACCTGATTTTCGTTCGGTGCGCGATTGGATATTGATCGGCGGCTCAGATTTGGAGTTCGCAGGGCCTCGTCTGCATCGCGAAGTGCTCTCAAGAATGGCAATGGTGAGTGGCGGCGCAATGATGGAGTTAGACAGTGTGGGTGATGTATCCACAATGTTGCAAAATCGCCTTCTGGATCAACGGCCATTGGTGCCACGTGATCTTTGGGACAGCCTTTGGATTTTTTTATTACTGGTTGTGTTGCTGTCAGTTGAATGGGCACTTCGTCGGCATTGGGGATTACGATGAACCTTGGGATTCCTGAGCGCTGCTCGTTTACCAGAAGACTGAGCACTTTCGTGCTTTCTCTAACGTTAGTTGTAACAGTTTGCAGTGTTCATGTGGATGCACAAGAACGATACGCGCTTATCATATCTGGTGCGTCCGGGGGACCTCCATACGCTGAGCGATATGAACATTGGCGTGCAACACTAGTGTCTTCTCTACGGAGCGGTTTCAGATTTCAAGACGATCAGCTGTTTGTGCTCGCAGAAACGCCAGGGCCAGATGTCGGTCGTGCATCACGAGAAGGTGTTCGACAGGTGATTGATAATTTACAGGCGAGAATGACTGTTGATTCATTGTTGCTAGTTGTATTAATTGGACATGGAACGTTTGATGGAACTGATGCTAAATTCAACCTGGTTGGGCCTGATTTGGAGGCGCGTGAATGGGACAGGCTAATGGATACTTTGCCTGGGCAGTTGGTGATCGTTAATACGACTGCAGCAAGTTTTCCATTTCTGGAGCGGCTCGCTGCGCCAGGTAGAGTTGTGATTGTAGCAACTGATTCCTCGGCTCAACGCTATGAAACGCGCTTTGCAGAATTTTTTTCGTCTGTTTTCGAAGTTGATTCCAGTGATATCAATAAGGACGGTCGTGTTTCGATCTTGGAAGCTTTTTTGTTTTGCAGTGAAGCGGTAGGTCGTTGGTACGAGCGGCAGGGACAACTTGCCACAGAAAGACCTGTCCTTGAAGATTCCGGTGATGGCATAGGCACCGAAGCTGGTGGAGAGGGCATGGATGGCCTCATCGCTCGTCGGGTGTTTCTTGATCAACCTATTGAGTCGCAAGTGAGGGTATATCCAGAATTTGTAGAGTTGTTTGAACGACGCGATCAACTTGAACAGCAAGTTGACAATATTAAGACGCGGCGTTCGGATTTGACGCCAGAGGATTATCGACGTGAATTGGAGCGTCTTTTAATCGATCTTGCTAAAGTTTCAAGCATTATTAGAAAAAAGACTCAATAGGAAATCGTTATTTAATGTTGTCAGCTGACCTTTTGGGGAAGCATTATTGGAAAGCGTTTCATTGGTTAAGTATGCCTTGTAGGCACATTCTTGTATGTTCACTTAGTGTGTTTGCGATGTTTGGAGTCTCAACCGAGATTCTTTTGGCGCAGGCGCCTGATTTGGTTACTGATCGTCCAGACCAGACGGAATCAAGTGCGGTTGTGCCACTAGGATTTGCTCAGATTGAAACGGGATACCTCTATACACGGGATTCCGGTAGTTCGAGTCGGGAAGTACCTGGAACACTTATTCGTATTGGTGTTGCTAGACGCGTTGAATTGCGTTTCGGTCATGCTGGCTTCATTTCGGAAGGCAGTAGCTCTGGTGCTGGGGATAGTCAGATTGGAGCTAAGGTCAACTTAGTTGGAGAATCAGGTTGGCGTCCTGAAGTCGCGGTGCTTACCGGTTTCTCACTACCGACTGGTCAGGCAAGTCTATCGAGTGGTCGGATTGACCCGTCGGTACTTGTAGCGTTCTCTCATACGCTGTCATCTCGCGTGTCACTAGGTTACAACATTGGTCACTCTTGGGAGTCGCTGAAGAAAATCTCTGCTCGTCAACAACTACTTCAGTATTCGTTTGTTTTTGGTGTGGAAATAACTGATAAGTTTGGTGGATTCATTGAAGCTTTTGGCAACAGAGCGTTCAATAGCAGTAGGAATCCAGCGAATTCTATAGACGCTGGTGTGACATATCTATTGGCTGACAATGTTCAGCTCGATCTGTACGCTGGACGTGGATTAAGCGCCGGTGCTGAAGATACTTTTGTCGGCGGCGGTATTAGTTTTCGACTGCCTAACTAAGACAACCCTGTGGTGGGTTATCGACGTTTCTCTCGAGGAACGAAAGCTCTCTTTTCTGGGCCGTCATAAATTTGCCGGGGTCGTGTGATTCTTTGATCTTTATCTAACAGCATCTCTTCCCACTGTGCGATCCATCCTGCCGTACGTGGTATGGCGAACAGCACAGGAAACATATCAGGTTGAAATCCCATGGCCTGATAAATTAGGCCAGAGTAAAAGTCGACATTCGGATAGAGTTTTCGCTCGACAAAGTAGTCGTCTTCTAGGGCGATGCGTTCTAATTCTAAGGCAATGTCTAGCATTGGATTTTTTCCTGTGACCGCAAACACGAGGTCTGCCACCTCCTTAATAATCTTAGCCCGTGGGTCATAGGATTTGTAGACGCGATGTCCGAAGCCCATTAAGCGTCGTTCACCGTTTTTGACACTCTTGATGATTGCTGGAACTTGCTTGACCGTTCCAATTTCAGCCAGCATTCTGAGTACAGCTTCGTTCGCACCGCCGTGCAGGGGACCATATAAGGCTGCGGCTGCGCCCGTCAGAGCGGAATACGGATCTGCATGTGAGCTGCCGATACCTCGCATGGCACTCGTACTGCAATTTTGTTCATGGTCAGCGTGTAGGATAAATAAAACATCTAGCGCTCGTTCAAGTACCGGGTTCGGTTGGTACTTTAACTCTGTCATCTTGAAGAGCATGTTGAGAAAGTTTCCAGTAAAGCTCAGGTCGTTATCCGGGTAGACGTAGGGGAGTCCCATGCTGTGCCGGTATGCGTAAGCCGCGATACTAGGCACTTTAGCAATTAACCTCAGTGTCTGCATTTTTCGTGACTCTTCACTGAAGATGTCTTTTGCATCAGGATAGAAGGTCGACATTGCTCCAACGGTACTTAAGAAGATCCCCATTGGATGAGCTGTGTACTGAAATCCCTCCATAAATTTCTTTATATTTTCATGTAACATCGAATGCACGGTGACATTGTGTTTCCATTTGTTCATCCTGGCGGCGGTTGGCAGTTCGCCAGAGAGGAGCAGGTAAGCGGTCTCGAGAAAGTCACTGTTTTCTGCCAATTGTTCAATTGGGTAGCCTCGGTACATCAAGATTCCACGCTCACCATCGATCCACGTGATTTTGCTTCGGCAAGCAGCCGTGTTAGTTAGCGCCGGGTCATAGGTCATCAGGCCAAAATCTTCAGGATTTTCCTTAATGCGACGAAACTCTATGGCACTAATAGCGCCATCCCGGATTGGAATTTCGTAGGTTTTGTTGGTGCGGTTGTCAGTAATCGTTAGAGTGTCAGGCATGATGGTATTAATTGTGAGGACGCCGAGATGGCGTCACATCGACTTCCTCTATTGTAGGTCGACCTGCAATGGCTGGTCGAGTCACCAATATCTTGTCACAGTTTCACGCATCGAATTCGAGTTCACCTCTAGATGGTTCTATAGTGCAAGACGAGTAGGTGCTGGAAACTTGGTCTTCATTGGCAACCAAGTGTGAGATATTACATTTTCGCGCAAGAACAAAGACTGCGCACCATATTTATGGTGTATTAGCCCAGTCGAAATCCCTGCAAACTCATAAATTACTTACACGCCCACTGCCGCATAGTGCTTCAGCGCGGCGACAGTACGATCGATCTCAGAGTGTAGATTGTAAAAGTGTGGTGAGATGCGTAAGCCTCTTGGGCGTCCCGCAACACCAATACGTTCATTTTCATAGAGTGCGCTATAGAGCTTCCTTGCGTCAACGCTACCAGTTTCGAAAACAACTACCGATAGAGATTCTGCCGCGTCTCGACTGGTCATCAGTTTGAAGCCGTTGATGCCCTGAATCTGTTCCATAAGTGACTGGGCAAGCTCTTGGGCTCGATCTTGTATTACCTGCATACCTATCTTTTGCTGAAACTTCAAGGCTTCGCCAAATCCGATAATGGCTGGTTCGTCCCGTTGTCCGAAACTTTCAAATGTTGTCGAAATTCCGACGTCACCTCTGCCAGCACTATAGATACTGGGCCAGATTTGTTCATGGGCTCGGGCATTGATGTACAGCACACCGGTTTCTTTGGGACCGGATGGCCATTTGTGTGCGCTACCAGTGTAGAAATCTGGCTGCATGTCACTCAGATCAACGTTCATGACTCCAAATGACTGTGCGCCATCTACCAAACTTAGGACACCTCGGCTGTGCGCAAGCTGACACAGTTCTTTGGCGGGGAATACGTCTCCAAAAGTATTGGTCTGTTGCGTGAATGAGAGAAGCTTCGTCCGACTCGTGATCGCCTTGTCAACCACCTCAAGGTAATAGTCAAAGCCTGGGTGTGGTCTAACGACTTCGAGTTCTGTAACGGTAAACCCAAAACGCTTCGATTTTTCCTTCCAAGCAACATTATTACTCGGATGATTTTCGCCGAAGATAATGACCTCATCATTGGCTGAGAGTTCGACACCACTCGACACTAGGTTATTGCCTTCGCTTGTGTTGCGTGTGATGACAATTTCCTCTGGTGTGACGTGCAGATAGTCGGCCAGAATCTTTCGGGTATTTACTTTGCCCTGTCCCATCTTGCCACGGTTTTGGAATGATGGGTCAGCGTCCATGTCCTTCGTATTTTCGTACATCGCGTTCAGAGCAGGAATAGAAGATGGGCAGAGGTTTGCAGCGTTTATGACGCTCACATCTGGTGGCATCACGAATTGTTCACGAACAGATCGCCAAAACGCTTCATCAGGAGCCGTTGGTGTTTGAGGCAGTGGCATGGGGCTTTCGAACGCCAAGCCTTTCTGTCCCAATAAGGTGGCTGACCCGCTGGCGGCCAATAAACTTACGAAATTCCGTCGGCTGATACCGTTGCGGTCTCGTGATGCATGCGCGGTCATGTCGTGCTCCTTCAGATTAGTAGAAAAGTGGACTTCGTGCGGCTAATCATAGCTCAGAAGGCTCTAGGTTCCCAGCGCCTAATTCCTAGGACCCCTTTAGATGCGAAGTCGGTATGGGGGCTTCAGGAAACCGGAAAGCCAATGACGTTGTGGGTTTCTTGGTGAGCACCAGTAGCTCTATCTCTAGTGGTTGTCAAAAAGTGGGATGCATATAGAGAGACGGTCAGGCTAATATTTTTGGTTCTTTTCTATTTTCCTTTTTGGGCCTGATGACTTTTGACGATGCCCTCCCAGACCGTTTGTACTATTCGCCGAGGCCAGTCACGAGGAATCTTTTCGCCTGTCAGGTAGTGTGCATAGAATGACCCAATGAGCATACTGACTGCCGTGTCGATGTCGGCATCGTTACGGAGGTCACCACGCTTTTCAGCTTTTTCCAAAACGTGACGCAACATTGCTCGACGTGGCCGAACGACACGTTGTCTGAATAACGTAATCAGTTCTGGAGTGTGATGTTCTTCGACCATTACCGCGCCAATGATAGCTATACCATTCGGACGGCATAGCGAACGTTTCAAGGTTGTGAGGACGGCTCGTAGATCAGTCGGGGCGTCGCCAGAGGAGGGTTGTGCTTCTTCAACTTGCAACTCGGCAAGAGCAGCAGTCGCTAAGTCAGCCTTACTAGCCCACCGTCGATACACAGTCGGCTTTGTAACACCGGCTTCTGCAGCGACGCTATCCATTGACATCCGCCCATAACCATCTTTAGAAAGCTGTCGTAATGTCGCGGCAAGAATTGCCTGATTCACATTGGGATCCCGGGGACGGCCAGGGCCTGTAAAACTAGTTGTTTGGGTGGATGTAATCACTGGTCAGGGTCTCCGTTTATGGCTTCATTTTAATTACTATACGGTATAGTAAATAAAATTGAGAAAATTGCAAGGTATTTATCAAAAAGTGTGTGATTTTACCGAATTAGAAGGATTTTTTCGTTAACTGGATATAGCCACTCAATGCCGCGAGCGGTCAGGACTGCATCATCTTCAAGCGGGATTCTCACTTTCTTGTTGTTCCATTCTGCTACGGCTGTGTAAGCGAAAAGCTCAATTGACAGAAGATTAGTGGGATGGAGCGTATATTCAATACGCACTGGGTTAAAAAATGCGATGGAGGGACCAATCCCATGCCCAGAATTTCCAACCGAATGGGACCCAATAACAACATCGGTGACATCAGGATTGTCTGTTGGTTCATTGAAATCTATTCTTTGGAATCCGGCTTCCGCTAGTGCATCGTAGATCTCCTGTTCGGCCTGTGCAGCAGCGATTCCTGGGCGGATGGTTTCGGTAATGATGGCTCGTGCCTTTCGGCCTTGATCGAAGGCTTTCTGGAAGCTGGCTGGGGCCGTAGATTCGCCATTCACGAGTACGTATGCGATCCGCTTCATGTCCGTGTACATGTTCAAGTAGCCAACGCCCCAGTCAATCATTAGCAAGTCACCTCGACGGATGATTCGGTTACTCGAGGTTGCTTCGATGCCGTTGGGACCGGTAATGTAGACCGACGGTAAGCCAAATGAGGTGTCGAGGCCACGGTCGAGCAGTTGATCCATCATCCACCAAGCGACGTCTTCTAACATCGTGACGTCTGGTGTGATTACTTCATTCGAGAGGGCGCGCTCAGCGATCTGTCTGGAGATTTCACCAGCCTCAGCGAACGCTGCAATCTCGGCTGTTGTTCGCCGCGACCGAAAATCCGAAACTAATTTCTCAGCTGAAACTAAGCGGGAGGCGTATGGCTCGTTAAGTGTTTCGACTAATTGCTGATAACCGGCATATGTTAGGTTATCGATCGGCCCGATTGCTCGAGAAGTATTGATGCCGATGCGTTGTGGTTGCCGTTCTTGAACGAAGTCGGCCAGGCGGTTGGCTGATTCGAAGAGGTCATAGGCGCCCGATTGTCGAATTCGATAGCCATTGATACCTAAGGCAGCTCGTTCAATCCGTTCACCACCTCGGTCAGTAAAAATATAGTAACCAGTGTTACCTGTGTAACCCTGACCGAAGTCAAGATAGAGAGTGCCGTAGTTTGATTCACGGATCATCGTGATCCACATGTCGATTCCGTTTTCACGCATGACTTCAGGCAAAATCTGGTCAAACTTCTCACGCCGTATCTGGTTCATTCGTTCCCAACGTTCTCTAGCTTCCTGACCCGCCATTGGGACTTCAGATAATGCCAATAAGAAGAGCAAACATATGGTGAAGTGTTGAGATGCTTTCATGTCACTCCTAATGAAGAAGGGCAACCTGCTTTTGCGACAATGTATGAATAGAAGCCTTCAGCGATAGAGCATAAGTGGTGCAAGCCATAAGTGATCACTCATTGTTTTGGTTGGGGTCGTGTGCTGTATTGCTCCCAGAGACGTGTGTGGTGTGTACCCAAAGGTGCTTCTTGGCCCCGAATCAAAACATGTTTCACTTGTGACGGAATATCGAGGAGGTCACCATCAGAAATGACGAGATTTGCAATCATCCCTTCTTCGACTGAACCATACAGATGACCCACACCAAGTATTTCTGCTGCACCTCGGGTCAGTGCGTGCCACGCTGCTTCTCTTGGGAGGCCGAAGGCAACACCGAGCGCTGCGTGGTCTGGCAGGTTACGTGCAGCCGTGGCGCCACCCGTTCGGAATGCGAATGGAATTCCAGCTTCGTGAAGCAGTTTGGCTGCTACGAAGATGGTGTCGTAGGGATCGCCAGTGGCCGGTTGCGACTGGATAGGACCAAGAATGACTGGGACACCAGCCTTTGCAATCTCGTCCACGACCTTCCATACATCTCGAGTTCCAGCCAAGATACCTCTGAGCTGGAACTCTTCAATGAACGCCAGTGCCGACTTAATGCCTTCTTCGCTCGACGCGTCGAGTACTACTGGTAGTTCCCCTAAAACAACAGGAACGAGTGCGTCGAGTGTATAAGTCTGGTCTGTTGCAGTGGTCATTTCAGCTGCCAGGGCTCCTGCGTGGGCACGGGCTCGGTGCATCCACTGTCGAAGCGTTTCCAATTGCGCATCGACCTGTTCTTGACTTTGGCCTCCACCGCCAAAGCCACCACCCCCTTCACGCTCTGGAAAATCGATATGCATAGCAAGCGGACTGCGCGCGACAACCTCGGTTGGGGTCCAGCCTGCCATGTCAATGAGTGCACTTTGACCTTGGATGAGTCCACCTTGTGGTGCTGCAATGGCTGTTGTCACTCCGTTGGCTCGGGCGACTGGGATCATTTCTGAATCGGGGTGAATCGCCACTGATGCTTTGATATGACTGTTGATTTCTTCAAGTTCAGACGTATCGTTTGTTGCTGCGATCGACCCGATTTCGGAAAGTCCAATCACCGTTCCAGCATTAATCATGCCTGGGGTGACCGTCATACCGGTGGCGTTAATGACATGAGCATCCGCTGGGGTCTGAACGTCTGCACCGACCGCAGTGATACGACCGCCCTGAACGACAATCGTACCGCGCTCAATTGGCGTACCGGTCATTGTTAGAATTCGTCCGCCAACGATAGCGATTGGGGTGGTGTCGGCGGTCACTACTGGTTCAGTGACATCGCCATAACCAGAAGGCATTACCTGAGCACGCACCATAGGCGATAGTATGGGTGGTGTCCAGTCGATGATTCGATTGGTGTCTTCGATAATACCCTCCGTTGAGACAAGGGGTTCCTCACTTGCCAACACATCCTCGGTGGTTTCTACGAGATTACGATCGAAGTAGAGCTGACCATCGATGATCGTGTATTGAACGCGCGTGTTACCTGAGAAGGGGTGTGCCGTGAAGATAGCAAGATCGCCATCTTTACCCACTTCGATCGAGCCGACCCGGTCTTCAATTCCGAAGTGTTTCGCAGCGTTTAACGTGATCATTTTTAGAGCTTCTTGTTCTGGCACGCCACCGTACTTGACGGCTTTTGCTGCTTCTACATACATTCGACGGACCCGTTCATTGGAATCTGAGTTTACGGAGACAGTAACTCCACGTTCGTACATAATTGACATGTTGTATGGGATGGCGTCCCATGCTTCCATTTTGTATCCCCAAAAATCCGTGAACGTTGACGCGCCGGCACCGTGGGCTGCAATTTCATCAGCCACCTTGTAACCCTCAAGCACGTGTTGGAGTGAGGCAATTCTAAATCCGAAGTCCTCCGCAACTCGTAAGAGCATTAAGATTTCATCGGCACGGTAGGAGTGGGCATGGACAAGAATGTTGCCCTTCATAATTTCCGAAAGAGCTTCAAGTCTCAGGTCGCGCCTCGGTGCTAGAGCATCCACGCCCCGTGACCGGGTTGCTTCGTACTCATCCCACTTCGCCTGGTAATCACGGGCCTCAGCAAAACTCTTTCGCAATGTGAATTCGACACCCATTCTGGTACTCGGATACCGTTCCACAGCTCTCGCCCGCTTCGGGTTTTCACCGAGCGCAAACTTTACGCCTCGAGTTACGTTATCAAACAGCAGTTCGTCTGCCGACTTACCCCAACGCAGCTTCAAAATAGCGTTCTGTCCACCGATGGTGTTGGCCGAACCGTGTAAGACGTTGATAGTGGTGACACCACCAGCGAGCGCACGAAAGAGTGACTCGTCGCGATGGTTGATTACATCGATAATACGGACTTCAGGCGTGACGGAGTCGGCGCCTTCGTTGCCGCCTCCTTCAATCGACATGTGCGAGTGCGCATCAAGTAGTCCAGGGGTAACCCACATGCCGGTAGCGTCGATTTCTCTTGCACCAGCTGGCACAGTAACTTGACTATCAGGACCGACAGCAGCGATCTTGCCATTTTCAATGAGAACGGTGCCTCCAGAGATTATGTTTCCGACAACAGTCATGACCGTGCCATGACGTACTGCCGTAACAGGGAATTCGCCATCTAGCGGACCGACTGGTGCACGTCTTTCGACCTCTTCGCGACTTTTCAATTGGTTCGTATCAGCATTTTCCTCTTCGTTGTTCGCGACTTGGCGTTCTGGATCTTTGTTGGCATTTGGTCCAAGGTCATAGTAGGTTCCGTCAATCCAGACAGCTTCGACTTCAGCGTCCGCGTCAAAAATATCCCCTTTGATAGCGACAACGTTGGCCGTTTTGCCGACGTCGAGTGATCCCAGCACATCGTCTACGCCAAGAATTTCTGCGGGGGTAATCGTCAATGCCCGAAGAGCCCCATCACGAGACATTCCTGCGTCGACGGCGGTACGGAAGTTGTTTAGAAAGTTTGAAGGATTATCTAGCCCATGTCCGGTAAAGGCGATTGTGACGCCTGCAGAGTAGAGCCGGCCCGCGTTTGACTTGGCTTCATTGACATCTTCTAGCGTCGGGTCGTCAGTTGGGTTAGTTCCACCAGCGCTGCCGAAGCCTACTGGGCCTTGACGGGGTCTCAGGTCAAGTGAGACTAGGACAGGTCGATTGCTAGCTCTGAGCGCGCTGGCGACACGCCAGCCTTCAACTGCGCCGTTGACGATCATGTTGAGCCCGAGTTCGTCGGCTAGCTTCAAGGCACGCCGAATCTCGTTTTCAGTCCATGCTGTGAAGACAACTGGCTGTTCGCCAGCAGCGGAAGTCTGAAGTGACTCAAGGGCTTCATCATAGTTAGGCCGGTCGATGGTGGTGGGTTGGTTTCTATAGCGATTCCACGCCTCGCCGTACCACTGTGCATTGAGATAATGTTGCCGTATTGTTGCCATCACACCCATAAGAGTGCTTGGGTATTCACCGCGAAATCGTTCAAAGCCTAGATGCTGCGCCCAGTGGCTCCGAAGAACTTTATTGTTTAAGAGGCCGTCACCTAGAGTTACGATGGCACTTTGTCCTTTGAAAACGCCAAATGCTGGTGCGATGGCGGCGGCCGTGATGCCAGCATTTCTCGCGGCTTGCAGAGCATGACCATCAGATTCATAGGTACTGATTGAAGTGAGTTGGGGTGTGAGTCCTGGTGTTGGTTCACCGTTCCGTTGCCGGGCTTGAATATTACGTGCACGTGCGGCGTTGTCCTGTTCAAGACTTGGTAGTTCCGCCATGCCGATTGTTGTGTGAGGGTCAATGAACCCTGGATACAGTGTCCAGCCCTTGGCGTCCATTACAATCGCATCTTGTGGCGGGTCAACATCCTGGCCGAGTGCGGCTATCTTGCCATGGCGTAGGAGAAGTGTTCCCGATTGGATCGGACGCGCGCTCACTGGTACGATGCGTGCGTTGACCAGGGCGTAGGTTGGGGGAACATCGGATGTTTGGGCAGCAATTGGCACATCAGTGACCATGGCAAAAAGGCCAAAGATGCTGATGAGACGAAGTGCCCGACATAATACGCTAGCCATGGAATGACCTCCCTAGAAACAGCAATAATGTCGACCAAAGTATCAGATTATAGCTCCTTTTCATCCATCTAAACTCTAGCGACCAAGCTTTCAGGCTGAAATTGGCGCTAATCAATGAGACTTGACTCGCAGGTCGAGTAGGATCGGATTATGGCTTTCTATCGGTATCTATTTGTGACGGTTCTTGTGTCGATAAGTGCGACAGTCTTTACTCAGTCGCACCGAGTAGTGAGAGTTACAGATCCTACGGTCAGTAACGCAAATGAAGTGTCAATTGCGATTAATCCTACTGATCCTCGTAATCTGATCGTGGTTTCTCGTGCACGTAGTAGTGCCAATGGAGGACGTTCCACAAGTTTCGATTATGTTAGCGAAGATGAAGGCATCACTTGGCGAACTCGTCGTGTTATCAATCCTGTTCGACGCACACAGGGAGACGACTCAGTCGCTTTTTCTGCCGATGGCGTAGCGCATCATGCCTTTATCGCTTTTCGTGGACTTCGAGACGTACGACCTGAAGCACCAGCGAATGGGATTTTTGTAACCTCGTCATCGGATCGCGGGGCGAGTTGGACGGATTCTGTCGCTGTGGTTGATCACCGGAATACCGTTATGCCGTTCGAGGATAAGCCATACGTTGTTGTTGACCGAATAAAGAATTCGCGGCACAAAGGTAATGTTTATATTGCGTGGACTCGCTTCGATGTGTATGGAAGTCACGACCCAGGCGATCAGTCCCATATTTTCTTCAGCCATTCTTCAGATGCTGGAAAGACGTTTAGAGCCCCTGTGCGAATTTCAGATGTTCCTGGCGATGCTGTTGATAGCGATGGCACGGTTGAGGGTGCGATGCCGGCGGTTGGTGTCAATGGTGACGTCTATGTGGTGTGGGCCGGACCGTCGGGTTTAGTTTTTGACCGTTCGCGTGATGGGGGTTGGACCTTCGGTGACGACAAAGTAATCATGGCAACACCAGGAGGTTGGGATATTGACATAGCAGGATTCAGTCGTCATAACGGAATGCCGGTTACTCGTGTTGATTACAGTGGAGGCCCTAATCATGGTTCGGTGTACGTTAATTGGATCGATGAGCGGCATGGAGATCCTGACGTGTTTATCATGGCGTCTCGAGACGCAGGTGAAACGTGGACAGGCGCAGTGCGCGTGAACACAGACGCCGTTGGCAATAAGGTGGAGCAAATGTTTACGTGGCTCGCGATCGATCCAGTTGATGGGTCGGTGAACGTCATCTTTTATGATCGGGACGGGCTTAAGGGCACGCTGACAAGGGTGTTACTTGCACGGAGTGTTGATGGTGGCCGCACCTTTGTCAATCATGCTATAGCTTTACCTGCTTTTTCGTCTAACGAAGAGATTTTTTTTGGCGATTACAGTGGTATCGATGCTTTCGGCGGTCTTGTCGCACCGGTCTTTATGCATTTCGTTGACTCGATCGAAACTGCAGTCTCTGTTGCTCTTTTCAAATTTGAGCCTAACACGCAAATACCTCTGACTCCGTAAGAGGGAGAGTATTCGGATTCTTAGTCTAGGGCTTGTTCAAGATCAGCGATAAGGTCTTCTGGGTTTTCGATTCCAACTGAATAGCGAACGAGTCCCTCCGGGATGCCAGCGGCAGCTCGTTCTTCAGCACTCAGTTCAACATGACTAGTAGTGGATGGTGGACCTGCTACAGTTTCAACAGAGCCGAGGTTGGCAGCGAGGTGTGCGTACCGTAATCGAGGTAGCATACGGCGCATTGCCGTGACACCACCACTTAGTTCGAAGCTGAGGATTCCGCCAAATCCACGCATCTGCTTTCTAGCAATCGCGTGTTCCGGGTGTGACTCGAGGCCTGGATAATGTACGGCTGATACGTGGGGATGACCTTTCAGGAAACGTGCAATTACTAGTGCTGAACTGTTCTGGCGTTCGATTCTGAGGTGAAGCGTCTTCATTCCACGTAATAAGAGATAAGCAGCCATTGGGTCCAGAGCGGCACCAGTTATCTCACGATAATGATAGATTTTGTCGGTGAGGCTTGTAGTGCCACAGACTACACCACCAAGCGCATCTGCATGACCTCCCAGAAATTTGGTCGCGCTGTGGATAACGAGATCAGCACCGACATTTAAGGGATTTTGATTAATAGGTGTTGCGAACGTGTTGTCGACGACAGTGACGGCTCCTGCATCACGACCAGCCTTAAGTAGTCTATGAAGGTCTAAGATCTTCAGTGTTGGATTTGTAGGTGTTTCAAGGTACAGCAGGTTACAGCCATCAGCAATTGCAGTCTCAATGGCAGTAGGGTCGTCTGTAGCAACTAATTGAACATCAATCTGAAATCGAGGTAGAAACTCAAGAAAAAGTTTTCTTGTCCCACCATAAGTATCGTCGACTGAAACGACTCGATCGCCTGGCGAGAGGAGCGCAAACAAGCTATTACTTATGGCTGCCATACCGGTGGAAAAACTAATGGCAGTCTCGGCACCTTCAAGTTGTCGTATTTTATCTTCGAAGGCTGCTACAGTCGGATTCGTGTTTCGACTATAGATATGCCCAGGTTTTTTCCCTTGTGCGACTTCCTGCCAATGTTGAATGTCTTTATACCCGAACGCAACGCTTTGGACGATTGGGACTTGAGTGCCCAAGTGTTCTGATTCGGTCGTCCCATCTTCTCCAGCCCAGACAGCGAGAGTGTCCAGTGTTGGAGATCGGTTACTCATTTGTTAATCCTTTCACTGAATAATCAATAGTGGAGAACTGGAAATTGATTACCACCGTCCAATGTAAATTCCTCGGTCTTTGACGACATCAGTGCGAGCATCGACAGTCGAGTCGCTTTCCGTTACGCGAGATTTAAGCTGTAGCAGTCTGAGAAACATCCGATCAGCTAATTCCTTAAGTACTGATACACGGCTCGTTTCACCACCTAAATCAACGAACTCACCTGGATCATTTTTGAGGTCAAAAAGTTGGGGCCGGAAGTGTCGATGATAGATATATTTCCAATCCTTTGTCCTGATCATATAGCTACGAGCTTCACTTGGCTCGAGATTGAGTTGTCGGCGGGTGTCGTAATACGCATAGTCGAGTTCACTAAAAACGTCATCGTGGTGGTGACGTGCCTTGGCACCACGCACCAGTGGCATGAGCGATTCTCCTTCAAGGATGTGATCGGCGTGGTCTAGGTGACAGGATTCGAGAAATGTGGGTAGGAGGTCAATTGATTCAACAAGTGTATCGTTTACCGTACCTCGTGTCGGGTCAGCTGACGTATCTGGATCGTACAGGATGAGGGGGAGCCTCGCCGCACAGTCATGAAAGAGCTCTTTTTCATCAAGAAAATGGTCGCCTAGATAATCACCGTGGTCGCTGGTGAATACGATCATTGTGTCAGTCATACGATGTTCTGCTTCGAGAAAACTGAATAGTCGTCCAAGGTGATCATCAATTTGTTTTATTAGTCCCATGTAGGTCGGCACGACCGTACGCCGGACTTCGTCTCGATTGAACGTCTTCGAGACCTCATTGTTCATGAATGCTTGATAGACAGGGTGCGGATTAATACGTTCCTCTTCAAGTCGATGCACTGGAAGACAGTCGTCAGGGTGAAAAAGTTGATGGTACGGTGCTGATGCAACATATGGCCAATGTGGTTTGATGTAGGAGAGGTGCAAACACCAGGGTTGGTCGCGTTGCTCACGAATAAAGTCCATCGCACGGTCAGTAATGAACGCAGTTTCAGAATGTTCATCAGCGACTCTCGATGGCTTGTTCGAATTTCGTAGATACCAACCGCTAGCAATTGTACCGTCTGTACACGTAACTGAATTGGCGTAATCCTGCCAGGGATTTTCACTTTCGTAACCGTGCTGTCTGAGAAAGTCGTTGTAGGCTAAATGAGCTGACGATTTAAGTGTAGCGTGAACACCGTCGTGACGAGCAAAGGGCTCGAATCCGCCCTGTCCAATTAAGAATCCCTTTTCTGATGCGGGATCGATTCCAAGTCGGCGCATGCCATCTAAGTCGGCTGCGATGTGTGTTTTACCGGTGACGGCAACGCGATAACCGTGTGGTCGAAGAAAATCGCCGAGTGTTCGTTCGCCGATTGGAAGTGGTACCCAATTCCAAGTAGATCCATGACTCGACATGTACCGTCCGGTGTAGAAGCAGCTTCGGGATGGACCACAGATTGGAGCTTGAGCGTACGCTTGTGTGAAGCGGACCCCACGCGATGCTAGTTGATCGATATTTGGTGTTTGGAGTGTGGGATGCCCCTCGCATGAAAGGTAATCCGCACGAAGTTGATCACACATAATTAACAAAATATTTTTAGCCATGGTCGCTGCCGATGCTATGGAGTTCTAAAGGGTAATTCATCGCATGAGTTGTGGTAGATAAAGAACAACGCTAGGAACAAGCAGCACAATAGTTAATCGTACGAGATCTGCAACAAGAAAGGGTGCGATTCCTCCAAAAATCGTTCGGAGTGACAACTCGGGATTCATCGACTTCAACACGAACACGTTCATGCCGATAGGTGGTGTGATCAGTGCAATTTCAGAAACAATAATCACGACGATTCCAAACCAGATTAAGTCGTATCCCAGTGTGACTACCATTGGCGCAAAGACTGGGACGGTGAGAAATAGTAAGGCCAGCCCGTCAAAGACGCATCCTAATAGAATGTACACCAAGCAGATAGCAATGATAATGGCGAGTCCTGGAAGGTTCAGGGCGTTAATGCCGTTTGCTACCGTTTCCGGAAGTCCTGCAACGGTAACAAAATTTGAAAGAATAACGGCGCCAAATGCCACACTAAAGACCATGCTCGTTGTTCGTGCGGCCTCAATTAATGAGTCCACGAACGCTTGCCAGTTCAGACGCCGTCTTGAAATAGCTATGAGGCATGCTCCAACCGCGCCGACACCACCCGCTTCGTTGGGTGTAAACACTCCAAAATAGATACCGCCCAGAACCAGGACGAACAGAAGCAAGACACCGTAGACTTTTCCAAGATTTCGAAAACGGGTAGCCCAAGAGGTTCGTGGTCCTGGTGGTCCTGCTTGCGGTTTTAGTCGCGTTACAATTGCTACGACGCAGAAATACAAAATTACAGTGATTAGACCTGGGACGATACCAGCAATGAATAGGCGGCCAATGTCTTGTTGGGTTAAGAAGCCATAAACAACCAGACTCATGCTCGGTGGAATTAAGATGCCAAGTGTGCCTCCCGCTGCAATTGTGCCTGCCGCTAACCCCGGGTCGTAACCAAATCGTCGCATGGACGGTAAAGCGACTCGTCCCATCGTGGCGGCCGTTGCCACTGAACTGCCACAGGCCGCCCCAAAGCCAGCTGAGGCTGCAACAGTGGCCATTGATAAACCTCCACGGAAGTGTCCCAGCCAAGCATATGAAGCTTCATAGAGATCTTGCGAGAGTGCTGAGCGGTGAACGAAGGCACCCATCAAGACAAACATTGGGAGTAATGAAAACGTGTAACTCATTGAAAAGTTTAAGATGAGCTGTCCGACCGTCTCTATTGCAGCGATGGGACCTCGAAGGGCAGCGAAACCGACAGTGCCTACGATTGCCATAGCAAAACCAAGTGGAATGCGAGCAACCGCAAGCACAAGTACCGCTGTCAAAGCAATAAGTGCTTCAGTCATACGACTTCAGATGGTGCCAGAGTTTAACAATCTGTACCACTAATGTAATGAAGCACAATGCGGCCATAGCGTAGGCGACAGGTCCGATTGGCCATCCTAGGTAACCGCTGACGTAGAGTCCCTCATTCAGCTTTTGTCCTTGTTCCCAAAGGCACCAACAGATGAATCCGATGGCTACTCCGCTTGCAGTCTGGACGACAAGCTTCTGCATCCACCGAACACGGGGTGACAGGATGCTATCGAGAACAGTGACCGTAATATGACTGTCCTCTTTTGTCAGGATTGGTAGAACAGCAAAAATTAGAAAAGGCATCAGGAATTGAATCATTTCGAATGCGCCCGGTAGTGGCGCCGCGAAAATGTATCGACCGAGCACGTCGATGAAGGTCAGTGCCATCATGACGAACATCACAAACGCTGAAATACTAAGGAGTGTTTGGTCCAGTAAGGCTTCAAGTTTGGCGTTTGAGAGAGGAGTTAGCATTTTCATGGCTCTGTGCTTGGACCGGCTGCGATCCGCTTGGCTTCAGCTCGAAAGAATGCAAGTGCTGCTTGGCCATCAACGCCTCGTCGATTCGCTTCAATGATCCATGCATCAGAGACGAAGGTGAGATTATCTTGTAACTCCTCAACGAAATTCTCGGTTGCCTGTGCGCGGTTAATGTTTCGTTGCGTCATTTCTTCAATGGCTTTTTCATCTGACTCGTCCCACGCACGTGCACGACGAGCAAAGGTTTCTCCAGAAACTTCAAGAATTGCTTTTTGATCTGTTTTTGAAATGGTGTTCCACGTATCGATATTCATAAAGAGAGAGAAACTTCCATTGTAAATCTTGCCGGGAATCGTGACAGCGAAGTTGGTATGTTGCAGCATATTAAATGTGCGCATGTCTCCAGTTGGCATAATGAGACCATCGACAATTCCTCGAGAAACAAGCTGATATGCACCAATACCAGACGACGGTACCGCTACAGCACCCAACGCCTGCATTGCATCCGACGAGCTTCCGTCGGTTGTACGGATTTTCATGCCAGCCAGATTGGCCACGTTTCTAATTGGAGTTGTCAGGCTATAAAGATCACCACCCGAGTGAGTCATTAAACCTAATAATTTGACTCCAGAGTACTCATTCGCGGCCTCAAAGTAACGTTTGTAGGTCCGCCAAAGGGCTACCGAAGCTGATTCGGCACTCGGTGTTCCAAATGGCAGATCTGCGATGGTCGGTAAATGCAATCTGTTGCGTTCAAAGCCATTGAAAACGATGGCAACGTCAGCAATGCCTGAGGTGACCATGTGCCACTGCCGTGACGGTGGAGCTAATGTGCTTGTCGGAAATCTACCAGTTACCCGTCCCTCAGTCACTCGTTCTACATCTGCAGCCCATCGGTCGAACACCTCCTGACGCATAAGGTGTGATGGGGTCCAAAAGCTGTTAACCAGCAATTCTGTTGCTGGCAGTGTAACGGATAAGGACAAAGCGAGGGTTATAGCGGCCAGAATAGTTGTCCTAGACTCGCACCGTGGTCGGTATACGGCGGGTATACTAGACCTGAGTCTAGTGTTCATCAATTGAGTCCTGAATCTGCGTTCGAGGTATCGTCATGGCACTTGTGGACATTCGTAAGATAGTAGTAACTGTCGAATCTGTGCGGCATGATGGTGGACCGCCCGTCGAGTCTCCGCTGCATGCAGGCACCATCTTTGCTGTCGTCAAAAATCCCTACGCTGGGCGCTTCGAGCCAGATCTTATGCCAATGATGGCTGAATTGAAGCCTCTCGGCAAAGAACTCGCGAAAAAACTTATTACTGCCCTTGGGGTAGAGGCTAGCGCAGTCGAATCCTATGGTAAAGGTGCGATAGTTGGATCTGAGGGTGAATTGGAACATGGCGCACTCTGGCACGAGGCTGGTGGATGGGGGATGCGAGAAGTTCTCGGTGGTACGAAAGCTATTGTTCCGTCGTCGAAAATGGTTGGTGCTATCGGTGCTCGGCTGATGATACCACTAGGGCACGTTCGAGCGGCCTATGTTCGTAGCCATATGAGTTCGATTGAGGTGGGTGTGCACGACAGCCCTCGTGCTAATGAAATTCTTTACGCCCTCGCGATGGCGACAGGCGCGCGGGTCCATGCTCGAATCGGTGGTTTGGCCGCTACTGACATTGTTGGTGAAGATGGGCTGCGATAGGAGTAAAAAAAGGAGCAAGGTAAGACAGTGTAAAATGTTTAGGCTAACAAACGTATTTATTAGCAGTCAGAACGCAAGATGCATTATTCGAGGAGATTGTGATAATGAAGATCGCTTCGTATCGAGTAGGAGATCGTGAAACATATGGTGTTGTTAAATTGAATGATGATTCAGTGAGTGACCTGCGTAAAGTGTTGCCTCCAACGCATCGAACACTAAGAGATGTATTGGCCTTGAATGCGCTTGATGAAGTTCGAAATGTGGGTAGGGAGCGTAAAGATTACGTGCTCGATGAAATTACCTTCTTACCGGTTATTCCTAATCCTGACAAGATTCTCGCTGTGGCACTTAACTACGACGACCATATTGCTGAGACTGGTCGAGATAAAACTGCGAATCCAGCGTGGTTTATCCGAGTGGCTGCGTCTCAGGTGGGCCATCAACAACCGGTGATCATGCCAAAAGTATCAGACAATTTGGATTTCGAATGTGAACTCGCCGCAATCATTGGAAAGGGCGGCCATGCGATTCCTGTGGAGGAAGCCCTGGAACACGTGGCCGGGTATTCGTGCTATCTCGATGGTAGTGTTCGAGACTGGCAGCGCCATACGCGACAAATCACAGCAGGGAAGAATTTTAATTCGACTGGTGGTTTCGGCCCTTGGATGGTGACGACTGATTCAATTCCAGATCCTCAGGTGTTAGATTTATCAACCCGTTTGAATGGTCGAGTGATGCAGCACGGAAATACCAAGGACATGGTCTTTTCGGTTGCGGAACTTATTGCCTATTGTTCGACTTGGACTACGCTCGAACCGGGCGATGTTATTGTTACCGGAACGCCTGGCGGTGTTGGATTTAAGCGTAACCCTCCCGTGTTTATGCAAGTCGGTGATGTCGTTGAAATCGACGTTGAAAAGATTGGAACTTTAACTCATCGAATCGAGCGTGAGTTATGAGTTCGTCGCCGAGACTAACGGTGCGGCCCCTCCTGAGTCACATGGGTATCCATGTTCAAGATTTACCACGGATGGAAGATTTCTATACCAAAGTGATGGGACTGGTGGTAACTGATCGGGGAAAAGCATTTAAATTTCCGATCGATCTTGTCTTTTTGAGTAGTCGACCTGATGCTCATCATCAGCTTGTGCTCGCCACTGGCCGACCGAAGGATGCAGACTACAGTGTTATTAATCAGATGTCGTTTGAGGTTGCATCTCTCGACGAACTACGAGAGATGAGTCGGCGTGTTCAGGAGGCAGGTGTCACCGATTTCATTGGGATTAATCATGGCAATGCCTGGTCGATCTATTTTCGCGATCCTGAAGGTAACAGGATCGAGGTTTATCTTGACTCTCCTTGGCATGTGCCACAACCACATGGTGACGATCTAGATTTAGACATGTCTGACGAAGAAGTTTTAAGGAAGACTCTCGATACCATTAAAGACGATCCTGGTTTTATGCCCCGAGAAGAATTCGAGGCCGAACTTAAGCGAAAAATGGGCCCAAGTGACGTAACTGCCTAGCATGAAGATTGCTATTCTTGGTGTGGGAGGAGTTGGTAGTTATTACGGTGGTCGTCTCAGTGCGGCCGGCCTGGATGTTTCCTTCATTGCGCGCGAGAAAACAGTCGAAGCTCTTCGGACTCAAGGTTTGTTAATCGAAAGTGCACTTGGTAATGCTCATTTACACGATCTCCGAGTGACGAGTCATCCTCAAGATATTGGTCCGGTCGACGTAGTCGTCTTATGTGTTAAGGCCTATGATTTAGAGGAGATACGTTCTTTATTGGGTCCTCTCATGGACGAGAACACGGGAGTAGTCTGCACGCAAAATGGTGTCGATGCGATCGATAGATTAACTTCACGTTTGGAACGAGGGTGTGCCCTCGGCGCAGTCGTCTACGGTAACACGTTACTTGTGACCCCTGGACATGTTCGGCATCTTGGCACCTTGGCACGGTTAAGAGTGGGTGGTCGAACGGAACGGGCTCAAGCAATAGCCTCGCAGCTAGTAACCGCTTGCAAAGCATGCAGTATTGATGCGGAGACTACGACACAGATAGACGTGGAACTTTGGAGTAAGTTTGTCCTGTTTTCTGTCATGAGTGCTGCCTGTTGTCTTTCAAATCTCCCGACTGGTTCATTGCGTGACGATCCTGCTGGTCGGGCGATGCTTGAGCGGGGTATGCGCGAGACCGTTGCTGTCGCGAATGCCTCTGATGTGTATTTAGAGTCTGATATTGTCGAGCGTTCGCTCATGATTGTGGACGAAATGGCGGCAGAATCAATTCCCTCGATGCTAGTGGATTTGCGTAGCGGTAGGCGATTGGAGATTGAACATCTGAGTGGGACCGTTGTTCGTTTGGGACATCAACTGAATGTAGACGTTCCGTTTCACGAAACTGCCTATGCAGCATTAAAGCATTACGCGGATGGGCGAACAGTGACGGCCGCGAACGTAATTGATGACCTGCCTCCTGGAAGAAAAGCTTAGATGACAAGTCCAGAGCCAAAGGCCTATCTTTCATCATTACCTCTATACGTGCCTGGAGCGACGAGAGGAGCGGGAGAGGGTCCAGTTATCAAGTTGTCATCCAACGAATCTGCTCTTGGACCGAGTCCCAATGCGATCACGGCGTACCAGGAGTACGGTAATTCCTTACAGCGTTATCCTGATACTAGCTGTAATTTTCTTCGGGATGCATTAGCTGAACATCATAAATTGCATCCTTCACGGATTCTCTGTGGTAACGGTTCCGATCAAATCGTAGACAGCTTGACAAGGCTTTTTGCTGGAGATGGTGACGAGGTCGTGTTTTGTGAGTACGGCTTCCTTCGTTTTAAGCTGGGTGTCATCGCCTGCGGGGCAACACCTGTAGTAGCACCTGAGGTAAATTGCACGGCATCGGTCGATGCCTTGATTGCTGCAGTCACTGAACGGACGAAGGTGGTGCTGCTAGCGAATCCAAACAATCCTACTGGAACCTACATTTCAAAGACGGAACTAACTCGCTTATGTGCTGCTCTTCCCTCTGAAGTTCTCCTAGTGCTCGACTCCGCCTACGCGGAGTTCGTTTTTGCTGAGAATTATTCTGCTGGGATTGAGTTCGTCGAGGACGCTGGCAATGTCGTTATGACACGCACTTTCTCCAAGGCTTACGGCCTCGCTGGTCTCAGGTTAGGTTGGGCGTACGGACCAACAAAGATTATTGAGGTGTTTAATCGTGCGCGGTTGCCGTTTCCTGTTAGTGGTGCTGCTCAGGCTGCCGGCGTTGCTGCTCTGCATGACGAGGAGTATCTTCAAGAAGTGATCAAACATAATACCCGAGCACTGCACTGGGTAGCCGATCGTGCTAGAAAGCTTGGTGTGCCACCACTTCCCAGTGTGACTAATTTCAACACCTGTAAAGTGGGGGAGTCTGGATCGTCTTTGGCTCTGGCAGCGCTGGAGTTTCTGGCAAGTCGTAACATCCTCGTGCGACCGCTGGAGCCATATGGTCTTGATAACTATCTTCGCGTGACCGTGGGGTTGGATCGTGAGAACGAAAAGTTTATCGATGCACTTAGCACATTCTTAAATGCAGAGGCTGCCCGTGGGTGAAAGCTGTCTGCTTCAGTCAATAGATTCCTAACAACAAATCGTTGATTTGCAGTGGTTGTAGATAAGAAGACTCAGGTGTTAATCGTCGGTGCTGGGCCTACCGGATTGGCTGCGGCTAATCTCTTGGGCTTGGCGAACGTTAACACTGTCGTGCTTGAAAAGAACGAAGGAACTTCTGACATTCCAAAAGGTATTTACATTGATGATGAGTTTTTTCGGACGCTTGACATGGTTGGTTTGGCCGATGAAGTTGCTGAACATTGTGTATCAGCGGCAGGTGTCAGTTATTTCTCACGTTTTGGTTTTTGTGTGGCCCGCATTAAAGGATTGATTACACCGAATGGTTACGGTAACCGTTCCGCGATCTGGCAACCTGAACTTGAAAAAATCATGTTGCGTGGTGTTAAACGGTTTGCCTCTGCTTCTGTGTCTTTCGAACAGACACTAATCGGTTTCGACCAGGACGGATCAACCGTTGTTGCCGAGGTTATAGATGTTCACGGTGTGCGGCAGAAGATCCGTGCAGACTTTGTGCTTGGTTGCGATGGGGGGAAAAGCGCTGTTCGCAAAGAACTTGGGATTGAGATGGAAGGTCGGTCATATGAGCAACCTTGGGTTGTTGTAGATTTACTTCATGACAGCGATCACAGTCCCTTCTCAAAATACTTCGTCAATCCAAGTCGGCCGACGGACAGTATCCCAGCACCCTTTCATGGGCGAAGATTTGAGTTCATGCTGCTACCCGGTGAAGATCCTGACGAGATGCTGGAAGACAGGTCGTTACGGAGATTATTTGCGCCGTTTCGAGATTTCGATCAAGTAGAGATTTGTCGACGGGCGGTCTACACATTTCACTCACTATTTGTGAAGAAGATGCAAGTCGATCGCGTGTTTCTTCTTGGCGACGCTGCCCATTTGATGCCTCCGTTTGGTGCATCCGGCATGAATTCAGGGCATCGCGATGCCTCGAATTTATGCTGGAAGTTGGTTGCCGTGCTAAGGGGACTGGCTTCGTTGCGTCTTCTTTCATCTTACGAATTAGAGCGCCGGAAGCATACGGAGGCTACGATTGATATTTCAGTCCTACTCGGACGCATAGTTAATAGCCGTTCAGTGGTATTAACGTTTTTTCGAGATCTGGTGTTTTGGTTTCTCTCCCGCGTTCCACCATTTGCTGGTTACATTACCGAAATGCGCTACATTCCGCGTGCTGTGATTCGAGAGGGTTTCGTTCTGCGAGATGAAGCTCGTCCTACAGAAACTTGGGTTGGGCGAATGCTTCCGCAACCTGAAGTATCGACAGCGAATGGAACAACAACCTTACTCGATGTTCAGTTGGGTAAAGGATTTGCACTACTCGCAATCAACTGTCCAACGTTCGATTTTAAGGCCGAGCTGTGCCATCGACTCTGGCAGGCTTTGTCTGTACAGGGAATACATGTTGTAAGTGCTGACATGCAACCACCCTTGTCCGATTCTTACCTCGTTCCACTAGATAATCGATTCGACGAGATCATGAGATTGCATCACGGAGAAGTAATATTGCTTCGCCCAGACCGGTACATAGTTGGCGCAGTTCGACCAGCAGAATTGGAAACACTCGCGTTGAACGTTGAGCGATTACTTGGTGTGTGAAGCTTGCTGTTCTGGCGTCGAACCTGATGGTCTGTTCTGAATCCTCAATTAGAGCTCTCTGATTCCATGGCTACGGACGAGAAAGTAGCAGGCCACGAACACTAAGAGTGTGCCGTTGAGGGTTAGCACGAATGTGGCTGAGATCTGGCTAGCAAGGAATCCACCCATGAGGTCCCCGAGCGGCATTCCGCCTCGAAATGCGAGCATGAAGATGCTCATAACCCGGCCTCGCAACTCATTTGGTACTGCAAGCTGGACAAGTGATGTTACCAGTGAGAACACCATAATGAGGGTAGCTCCACTTAGCAACAGCAGCAGTTCGCTTAGTAACATGATGCGTGAGAATGAGAATGCGATGATGAGGGCGCCGAAGGCAACTTGCATGCACAACAAGGTTAGCCCCATGCGCTTGAACTTCCCGAGCCAGGCAACGATCAACGCTCCGATCACAGCACCCGTACCTGAAAAGGCTAACATCTGACTGTACTGCCCGACTCCTTCCTGGAAAACACTCTGGGTGACAACTGGTAGTAGCGTTAGCAATGGAAGGCCTAGAAAGGTCGTCATAAATGCAAGGATAGTGAGTGTCAGTAAGGCACCTTCGTGTTTGACGTAGGACAGGCCTCCACGTAACTCTTCCATCATTGATCGCTGGTTGGTGGGTGGTACGTGTTTCACCCGTAGTGACATGAGTGCGAGGATGACGACAAAAAATGATAAGCCATTCAGTCCAAAACACGCCGCAGTACCTAAAGCGGCTAAAGTGATACCTGCAATCAACGGACCAAAGACACGAGCGAGATTAAACTGAATGGAGTTCAAGGCGATCGCGTTCGGCAATGTCTGTTTTGGGACCAGTGCAGGGAGAAGAGACTGGTAAGCGGGACCGCCGAATGCCTGACCGCAGCCTGATACGAATGATAATAAAAGAATGTGCCAAATTTGAACGATGTCGAAATAGACGAGGGCCGCCAATATAAATGCTGAAGTCATCTGGACGTACTGGGAACCTATAAGCAGATAACGTCGGTCTTTGCGGTCGGCAATTACACCGCCGATTAATGTGAAGAGTAGGATTGGTAATTGCGCTAAAAAAGATTCGAGACCAAGGAAGAATGCTGAACCCGTCAGTGTAAGGACGAGCCAACGCTGTGCAACTTGTTGCATCCAACTACCAGTGGTGGAGGTAAAGGCGCCTAGCCACAGGACCCGAAAATCACGAAAAGTGAATGCAGCGCCTAAACGTCGCAACACACGGTACCCGAAAGATGTTGAAGTGCTATCGGGGTCAGTCGGAGCGTCTGAGTGTAGTGGTTCGGCCACGCGTGCGCGAGTCCTTCACCGAGGAATGCGAATTCTTTGTAGCGTTAATTTCACGAAATGCTTTCGTATCAACCTACATCTTAATGCCAACAGAGCGTTGATGTTTGTTTGTCGTTTGTCGATAAAAGTCACCTGACTTGTTTTAAAGCAACCTCTCTTGCACTTATTCACCTCGGTATAGTATTATTCCGATAGGCGAATAAAAAACGAATGTCTATCTTAACCAAAACAGACCTTGAAAGCCTTCTTCAGGAAAAAAATCTTGGAAACACTTTTTTTTCAGATACTTACGATAAAGATCCATTCGATGTTTCCCTAGCTTCAACGGAAATTGCAAGGCTCGATACGGAACTTGGTGGAGGTCTCCCGAGGGGGCATCTCTCGGAGATTGTTGGGGCTCATTCGACTGGTCGGATGAGTGTAATGCATGCGGTATTTGCCGCAGCTACGAACCGTGGTGAGCTTGTTGCACTTATTGACACGTTCGACACTTTTGATCCGGAATCCGGTGCGGAGGCTGGCATCGACTTTTCACGCTTTCTCTGGATTCGAGGGGGTGCAGATAGCAATGAACCAATGTCGCACATCGTGAGTCGCTCGCTTAAGGCATTGGAATGTCTTGTGCACGCCGGTGGGTTCGGAGTAGTTGCTTTCGACCTTGTTGATTTACCAGAACGTGTATTCCGCCGGATTCCGTTCACAACATGGAAACGATTAACGCACGCGGTAAAAGATCAACCGACAGCGTACTTATTAATAGGCGATCGATCAATTGCCAGAAGTGTTGCTGGAGTGACGCTGCGCTTGGAATCCAGAAAAAAGGCTACTCGATGGTCGTGTAAATCAACCCACAGTGCGTTGTTGCATGGTTTCGATATTGTTGTTCGCGTGATTGGTACACGTTTCCCTCAAGAGGGCCGGCATTGTCAGATGTTCGCGTCCATGCCTGTCTATTCGCATATTTCTAATTTCTGATTTGCATGAATCATGTTCGTGGGTGTGCACATACTGCTGTCCAATGGCAAACAGCGACTACCTAGTACCAAGCAATGCAACGATCTCGTTGAACTAGCTCGTGCATGCTCTCCACACTTTACAATTTTTAATCAAACGACGGTTGTCCTGGATGCGAATGGGTTACGTGGTCTGTGGGGCGATTTTCGTGCAGTTGGAAGTACCGTACGTCGCATGGCGATCCAACGAGGCATTGATTGCCGAGTTGCGCTTGCAACAACGCGAACTGCTTCCGTGTTGTTGGCCTATGGTGGTTCTAAAGCTCTTACCGTAACCAATCCTGGACACGAAAAGGAGGCACTCGCTTTATTGCCATTAACGGTTTTAGAGAGTGTCTTTTCTGAAACCAACACCTCAGAATTGACTGAGCCCTCGTTCTACTCATCGCGTAAACGTGAGGTGTTTCAGCATGCTGGAAGCGAAGCATTTCGTGCTTTTCGCCGCTGGGGACTCTCGACGCTCGGAGATCTGACAGCGCTACCATGCGACGAGTTATTTGCGCGATTAGGAGTTGACGGTGAGGCTTGGCAGCGGTGCGCTCGTGGCGAAGATGTATGGCCACTTATGTCGGTACCAGATGATTTGCAGTTCGAAGAAATCCATGACTTCGAATGGCCCATTGAAGAATTTGCGCCGCTGGCCTTCGTAATTGGCCAAGTGCTTGAGCGATTAATGAAAAAACTTGCGCAGTGCAACGTTGCTGCGGCTGCGCTGACCGTACAGTGCTGGCTGGTCACACGCGTTTATCACACACGGACGTTGCAGTTGCCTACCCCAATTCGCGATCCACAGGTGCTGCAAACGCTCTTATTGCTTGATCTGGAAACTCATCCACCTTCCGCAGGTATTGATCGAATCATCGTAAGCGTAACTCCAGGTCCTGCACGTGTGGTTCAGTTTTCGTTACTCAGACGAGCCTTTCCGTCACCTGAGCAGTTGTCGACACTATTAGCACGCCTGACAACGTTGATGGGTAAAGGGAAATGCGGTGCACCCATCTTGGTTGATTCACATCGTCCTGGTGCTTTCGATATGCAGACTTTTAATCCGAATAATGCCCGTATCCAATCGTCTGTAGTAATGAAGTTACCACTTGTTGGTCTCAGAAGGTTTCGTTGTCCCGTAGCAGCTCGTGTGATGACCGATTGTGGACGCCCGGTTCAAATTTCAGCAGGTGATGGTATTGGCAATCGATCAATTGTTGGGTGTGCGGGTCCATGGCGTTCGTCTGGTCATTGGTGGATGTCGAGAGAATCTGCTTCGAAACACCAATCAGTAGATGGCTTTTGGAGTTATGACGAATGGGACGTTGCTTTAAGTAGTGGTGGAGTCTATCGGATTTATCGAGACCGCGCGCTCAAGGCTTGGTTTGTGTCAGGAATGATGGACTGATGTACTTGGAGTTACATGCTGCTTCCGCCTTT
The DNA here is from genome assembly GCA_964569695.1 of uncultured Woeseiaceae bacterium. Lineage (GTDB taxonomy): Bacteria > Acidobacteriota > Vicinamibacteria > Vicinamibacterales > UBA823 > UBA8106. The sequence continues at coordinate 35,019 of CAZMUA010000007.1, read as the reverse complement.
TCGTTTCTTGACGGTGCGTCGACGCCAGAGGCTCTCGTCGAACGAGCTGCTGCACTAGGATATTCAGCTTTGGCATTACTCGACAGGGATGGTGTTTATGGGGTACCGAGGTTTCATAAGGCAGCCATGACAGCCGGTATTCGGCCGATCATTGGGTGCGAACTTACGATTAGGACGGATGGGGTAAAAGGTTCACAGGCGAACAAGAAACGTTCAACGCCACTGATGCGGCGACTTCCGGTACTGGTTGAGTCCAAAAAGGGATATCGCCATCTTTGTCAACTCGTGACTCGAATGAAGTTGCGATCACCGAAGGGAAAGGGTGCGCTAACACTTGACGATTTTGAGGGTTCAACGGAGGGGCTCGTAGCACTAGCAGGTCAGTCAATATTTACCGGCTATCAAACTGATGTAGATGAAATTTTTAACCGGCTCTTGGGGATCTTTGGAAGGAGTAACGTTTATGTTGAAGTACAGCGTCATTTGTTGCGAGACGAAGAATCTCAGAACCGATTATTGATAGACCTGGCCTCAGCGTACCGTGCACCGGTAATAGCCACAAATGGCGTACGATTTGCGACAGTAGGCGATCGTCTGCTCCATGATGTGCTGACTTGTGTACGGTACAAAACAACACTTGATCGTGCTGGACGTCGACTTACGCGAAATTCTGAGCGATACCTCAAATCGCCGGATGCCATGGAACGATTATTCCGTGATCTACCCGGCGCGCTTCGTTCAACCGAGGAATTAGCAGGTCGTCTACAGTACTCGATGAACGATCTCGAATATCGATTTCCTGTGTATCCAGTACCGAATGGCGACTGCATGGGGTCGTTCCTAAGAAAAGTGACGGAAATTGGTGCACGCGAACGATATCAACCGTACCACGAGCGCGCACGTCAACAGATTGCGCGTGAACTAGCATTAATCGAGAAGCTCGATTTAGCCGGCTATTTCCTCATCGTTTGGGATCTCGTTAATTTTTGTCGCCGACACGATATTTTGGTGCAGGGACGAGGATCTGCAGCGAACAGTGCCGTTTGTTACAGCCTAGGCATAACGGCAGTGGATCCAGTTGGTATGGATTTGCTGTTTGAGCGATTTCTGTCAGAGGAGCGAGGGGAATGGCCTGACATTGATCTTGATTTGCCAAGTGGAGAACGGCGTGAGCAAGTCATTCAGTACGTCTATGAACGGTACGGACAAGCAGGCGCTGCCATGACAGCGAATGTCATTACGTACCGAGGACGGAGCGCTATGCGGGAGGTTGGAAAGGTGTTGGGTATTGATGCGAATCGGATCAATCGATTGTCGAAGACGATGGGAAAGTTTGCATGGACTGATTCCCCAGGTGCACTTGCTAGCTATTTAAATGATGCAAAATCCGTCAATAAGGATTTACGTGTTCGGAAATGTGTCGAGTTATGGCAACAAATCCAGCATCTGCCTCGACATCTTGGACAGCATTCCGGTGGTATGGTGCTCTGCCGAGGACGTCTAGACGAAGTTGTTCCACTTGAGCCAGCGAGTATGCCAGGGCGTGTCGTAATTCAGTGGGATAAGGATGACTGTGCTGACATGGGCATCATTAAAGTGGATTTACTTGGTCTCGGCATGATGGCCGTGTTGCAGGATGCGATTGGAATGGTTAATAAGTCAGCGCTGAAAGATGAGGAACAGGAAGTGATACCCCGCAAGCGGCCAGTGTTAGATCTTGGACATCTTCCTCAGGATGATCCGGATGTTTATCAAATGTTACAGAAGGCAGACACCATTGGCGTGTTTCAGGTTGAATCAAGGGCGCAGATGGCTACATTGCCTCGTCTGCGGCCAGTATGTTTCTACGATTTGGTGGTCGAAGTGGCATTGATTCGTCCTGGTCCGATCGTAGGAAAGATGGTGCATCCATACTTGAAACGTCGTTCGGGTCAAGCACCGGTAGTTTATGCACATCCAGCTCTTGAGCCGATTCTGAGGCGTACGTTGGGGGTCCCGTTGTTTCAGGAGCAGTTACTGCGAATAGCTATGGTAGCCGCCGGATTTTCAGGAGGGGAAGCTGAAGAGTTACGTCGAGCATTTGGATTCAAGCGTTCGAATCAGAAAATGGAACAAATTGAAAACCGTTTACGTGTGGGCATGGCGCGGCAGGGAATTACTGATAAGGCGGCCGATGAAATTGTAAGGTCGATTACTTCGTTCGCGATGTACGGGTTTCCAGAATCTCACGCGGCCAGCTTTGCGTTATTGGTCTACGCCAGTGCGTATTTGAAAGTGCATTTTTCAACAGTCTTTTACGTTGCTTTGTTAAACAATCAACCGATGGGTTTTTATCATCCGGCGACCTTAATTAGAGATGCACAGCGGCGAGGTATCAAATTTCAGGAGATCAATGTCCAACGTTCTGACTGGTTGTGCACGGTTGAAAAAGAAGGAGTGATCCGTCTTGGTTTAAGGTATGTGTTAGGGCTACGTGAATCTGTTGGCCAATTAATACAGTCCGCGCGTCATAGCCAGAAGAGGTTGCCTGTCTGTAATGCGCGTTTCAATTCAATTGATGATTTGGTTGCGCGAACCAAGATTTGGCGAAATGAGCTGGTAGCTCTGGCTCAGATCGGGGCACTTAGTGAATTCGGGCACGATCGACGGGCTGCATTGTGGCAAGTTGAGCAGGCGATTCGACCAGCAGGAAAACTCTTTCAAAAATCAGAAAGTGTAAATCAAGAAATAGACAGTACAAGTCCGCTTTCGTCCATGACGCCGATGGAATGTGTTGTGGCCGATTACATCGGTACAGGGCTAACATTAGGTCCACATCCGATGGCATTTCGGCGTGACGAATTAGTAAGGCGTGGTGTGACGTTTGCGCGCGATCTGCCAAAGGCTGGTCATGGTTGCTGTGTGTGTGTAACTGGCGCAGTTGTCACACGACAGCGCCCTAGCACAGCCAAGGGATTTGTCTTTTTGACTTTAGAGGATGAAACAGGTCTTGCCAACGTCATCATTCGACCAGATTTGTTTGCATCAGAATGTGTTGTGATTACAAAGGAATCGTTTTTGATGGTGGAAGGAACACTACAGATTCAAGAAAGGGTTGTGTCGATCAAGGCAGAGCGAATACAGAGGCTTGCAGGTGACTGGCCAGAGATCGCTTCCCATGATTTTCATTAACGCGTATCGTAAAGAAGCAACGATTATCGTAATATCCAAGTAGCTGTGATGTAAGGTTACGCAAGACAGAATGACTGTAAGATGCGTCACATGGGAGCGATCGTTTATTTCATGAACGCACGGCTGTCTTTTTGTGTTGAAAAGATTTTCAAGTTGAAGAATTAATGCAAAAATCAAAGGTGCTATGGCAAAAACAAAGATAAAACCAATATTTGAAAGACGACGGTCAAAGATTCACGGTTGGGGAGTGTTCGCCACTGCTCCCATTAACAAGAATAAACGAATCATTGACTATGACGGTGAGAAAATCACACACAAACAAAGCGCTGTTCGAGAGGATCGCTACCTTAGCCGGGGTCACATTTGGTGCTTCAAGATTAATAATTTCTGGGTTCGTGATGCTGCAGTCGGAGGTAACACCGCGAGGTTTATAAATCATAGTTGTAAGCCGAATTGCTACGTTCAAATCGTCGGACACACAATTTGGATTCGAGCAGCCCGTAATATTAAGCGTGGAGAGGAATTATCGTACGACTATTCTACGGATGGTGACAAAACGATGCCGTGTCGCTGTAAGCCAGGATGCACGACAAAACTGTGAAGCACTGTGTCTATCTCCACGGTTTCGCGTCGTCCGAAAAGTCGGCGAAGGCGAGGTGGCTTGCCGATCGGTTGCAGCCACACGATGTGACGTTGCACTGTCCAGATTTAAACGCCCCTGATTTTTCAACGCTTACCGTCTCTAGAATGATTGACAGAGTTGCTCGTTCTATACAGGCTCTGCCGGCTGGTCCTGTGAGTCTTATTGGGTCTAGTCTGGGTGCTTTTGTAGCGTTACACTTGGCCGGAACAGCCTCTCAAGGTGGTTTAAAGTCGGCCCGTCAAGACCTTGACAGTTCTCGAATTGAACGCTTGGTGTTGTTGGCGCCGGCATTCGATTTTGGCAAGAATCAAATGCCTGGTCTTGATGCGGGGGAATTTGAACGTTGGCAACAGAGTGGTCATCTTCAAGTGTTTCATCATGCCTTCGGTGAAATGAGACCCGTGCATTACGAACTTTATAGTGATGCGAGCCGGTATGATTCATTTGCGGTCCAGGTTAATAAGCCGATCATGATTTTTCAAGGAAAACACGATGATGTCGTCGATCCGAAAGTTGTCGCACGTTTTGCGACTGAGCGATCGAATGCACAAGTGCATTGGTTGGATGATGGACACCAGCTTCTAAATAGCTTGGAGTTTATTTGGTCTGAGTTGACTACCTTTTTGAGCATAGAGTCTTAATATTGCTTTCGACTATCAGTGTCGTCGTGCCGGTTTTACACGATACAGAACAACTTGAGGGACTTCTTTCTACAATTTCACTGGAGATGATCAATCAAGGCTCCATAGAGATTATTGTTGTCGATGGTGCAGATGCCGATTCCTCGATTGAGGCTTTGAAAGGTGCCTATCCTTGGGTCTGCTGGACTAGGACACGTCCAGGACGGGCCCGTCAAATGAACCATGGTGCACGGTTGGCATCTGGTGACTGGTTACTGTTTCTGCATGCGGATTGCCGATTAAGCGTCGGTTGGGATACCGAAATTCTAAAAGCCAATGCGAACAGACAGTATGTTGGCGGCTGCTACCGGTTTAAACTCCAGACGATTGATTGGCGTGCTCGCCTGGTTGAGTGGGGAGTAGCTAGGCGTGTGGCATGGTTAAATCTTCCATATGGTGATCAGGGTCTTTTTGCGCGTCGGGATGTATTTAACGCGATTCATGGTTATCGGATTCTTCCGCTTATGGAGGATGTAGACCTAGTCATTCAGCTAAGGCGTCGAGGTCGGTTATTTAAATCACAGCTACCTATTCAGGTGTCATCTAGACGTTGGCAGAAAGATGGATGGTGTCGGCGTAGTGCTCAGAACGTACTGTTGTTGTTTGCATTTTTCTTGGGAGTAGATGCTGAGTGGCTAGCGCGTGTATATTACAAATCCGCCTCAGGCTCGCCCAGCTAATTGGAGCAATCTGATACTTTGTGAATGGTATGAGCACGCCCTTTCCAGCTAAATCGGTGTTACCAGAATCCTTGATTCAGCCACTCGACCAAGCGAATCAAAACCTTCTGTCTCACGTGCGCCCGCCAGACTGGTCAAACCCTGTCGGGAATGGCCGATACGATCTATGTGTTCTCGGAGCTGGAACGGCCGGTTTAGTAAGTGCAGTCGCTGCAGCGAGTCTTGGGGCACGGGTGGCACTGATCGAAAAAAGTTTGTTTGGTGGGGATTGCTTAAATGCAGGATGTGTGCCCTCTAAGGCTCTTTTGCGATCTGCGAAACTCCTCGGGGAATTGCGAAGTGCCAAGGCATTGGGCGTTGATACGGATGGGTCGACCGTCAACTTTGGTCGCATTATGGAACGTATGCGGCTCCGTCGTTCTGACCTAAGTCAACATGATTCTGTGAGTCGATTGGCTACTCTCGGAGTGGACGTGTTTCTGGGAGATGCCGAATTTACGGGTCGTTCGACCGTCCAGGTTCAAAATCAAAGTTTGCACTTCAGGCGTGCCATCATAGCCACAGGCAGTCGGCCACGGATTCCTGAAATTCCAGGCCTCACCGAGACCCGATTCTTAACAAATAAGAATCTATTCTGGTTGACCGATCTTCCGGACCGTCTCCTTGTCCTCGGAGCCGGACCAGTGGGTTGCGAGATGGCTCAAGCTTTTGCGCGATTTGGAAGTCAGGTCACGGTTCTAGATATGGCGGAACAAGTACTGCCTCGTGAGGATCGTGATGCGGCTGCCCTTATTCAGCGCCAGCTTAGTACGGATGGCGTGCAATTTAAACTTAACGCGGCAATACAGAAGGTCGTGCATCACGGCGGCGAGATACGGGTTCACTTTCAGCAATCTGGAATATCCAAAGAAGCGTGTGGCGATCAATTCTTAATTGCGGGTGGCAGGGAACCGAATATTGAAAATCTCAATCTCAAGGCTGCAGGCGTTGTTCATGGCGAGTCAGGAGTTGTAGTTAACGATCAGTTGCGAACAACGAATCGACGCATTTACGCAGCTGGAGATGTTTGCTCGACATCTCGATTTACACATGTTGCTGATGCCATGGCTCGCGTAGCAATTCAAAACGCTCTGTTTTATGGTCGAAAGAAAGTCAGTACGCTGGTAATTCCATGGTGCACTTATACCGATCCCGAAATCGCCCATGTGGGTCTTAATAGTGAAGAGGCAAGTGCGCGTGGCTACCGTGTAGAATCTCTAACGGTGCCTCTTGCCGAAGTGGATCGAGCAGTTCTGGACGAAATGACGGATGGTTTTGTGCGTGTACATCACGAACGCGGTCGATTATTGGGTTGTACGATTGTAGCAACACACGCGAATGAGATGATTGGCGAAGCTACGTATGCGATCAGTCAACACGGTACGTTGTCAGATATCTCAAATACCATCCATCCATATCCGACGCAGATTGAAGCTCTACGGAAAGCAGGCGATGCTTATCGGCGAAGTTTGATTACCCCGAGGTTAAAGCGGTGGTTACGTCGTTATTTCGTGTGGAGTCGGTGTTGGTAATGACGAGTTTGGCGCTAGAAATGTGAAATGTGGGATGGTCAATATTCGAGAAGTGTGTAAAAGATTGGGGTGCTTGTATATCTTCAATAGAGGATGACATCATACAATTAGATGAGATGTCTGGATGGAGTGATAGGGTAACTGAAAGAAAAGAGGCTCCATGCTAGTACAACGACGGAACAATATTCTTTCATCGGAAATTACCGACGAACGCACGTATCTCAATCGCCGGCAATTTATTCAAGGCACTTCGGGTGCGGCGCTTGGATTGGCGACAGGGTCATTCGCGCTTAGTTCCGCTACTAACTTGCGAGCGGGTGCCCAAGAGACCATTCCTGACATTCAGACTAGTGCGTTCAGTACGAACGAGGAGCCGAACTCTTTTAGCGACATTACTAGTTACAACAATTTCTATGAATTTGGTCTCGACAAAGGTGATCCAGCTCGGCATGCGCATGAACTGACGGTTTAGCCATGGTCTGTCAAGGTTGAAGGCCATGTGAACAAAGCTGCTGAGTATGATCTTGAGGATCTGCTTAAAGGGATAACGTTTGAAGAGCGGGTCTATCGACTGCGCTGTGTTGAGGCATGGTCGATGGTAGTTCCGTGGGTTGGGTTTCCTTTATCGACACTCATTAATCGATTTGAGCCTACTTCAAACGCAAAATTTATCGAGCTCACAACGGTCTATCGTCCAGAAGAAATGCCAGGTCAGCGTCGAGCGATTCTGAACTGGCCTTATAATGAAGGACTCCGAATGGACGAGGCGATGCATCCCTTGACCATCTTGGTAGTGGGTCTTTACGGAAAGACGCTGCTCAACCAAAACGGTGCGCCCCTGCGACTGATGGTGCCTTGGAAATACGGTTTCAAGAGTGTTAAATCAATCGTGAGAATGCGTTTTACGAATGAGCAACCGAGAACCGCATGGAATATTGCGGCACCAAATGAATACGGGTTTTACGCTAACGTGAATCCTACCGTTGACCATCCGCGTTGGAGTCAAGCAAGCGAGCGCCGCATAGGCAAGTTTTTCAGGCAGGCGACCGAAATGTTTAATGGATATGGTGATGAGGTTGGGTCGCTCTATTCGGGAATGGACCTCAGAAGAAACTATTAGATCTGAAAGGCTGAGAAAAGAGAACTGAAGGGTAACGTGAGGGTTGGGCACATCGAGTCGCTCGTGTTTTTTCTTGGCCTTACGCCAGCGAGTGTATTGCTCCTTCGAACTTTCCTTGGAAATTTAGGTGCGAATCCCATTGAAGTCATTACGCACGACACCGGCATCTGGAGTCTACGTATCCTCCTAGTTACGTTGGCGTTGACTCCAATTCGACGGTTTACAGGTTGGAATGTCCTTTCACGTTTTAGACGGATGTTGGGATTGTTCGCATTCTTCTACGCAAGTCTTCATTTCCTGACCTACATCGTTCTGGATCAATTCTTTGCGTTTGACTACATCATTGAGGATATCGTCGAGCGACCTTATATCACGGTCGGTTTTCTTGGATTTGTGTTGCTGATCCCTCTTGCGGTGACTTCATCGCAAGCGATGATTCGCCGTCTTGGTGGACATCGCTGGAAGGTGTTGCACCGTTTAATCTACTTCTGTGCAACCGCGGGGGTCGTTCACTTTTTGTGGCAAGCGAAAATTGATATAAGACGGCCTCTTGTCTATGCGATCGTGCTAGCAGTGTTATTAATGGCTAGGCTAGTTTTTAACTATTGGCGTCCTGTGTCGGTGACGTCGTTTAGAGACCAATCGTAAGCAAGAAATCTTATACGTGTATTCGGCGCTCGGGCAATTGCTTGAGCTGCTGGCGGACCGTATCTCGCAATTAGTCCTAGAATGGCTCGATCTCGGTATGAGCCGTTAGCTGTAACGACGTGGGCGTATTCATTTATGAAATCTTCGCCAAACCAATTCAAGATTGCTGTGACACGAAGTGTCTTTTCTTCAATTTTCAACCATGTGGACTGGGCCAGTGCTTGTCGGGTCGAAGTTGTAAGTTGTTCTATTAGTGTTTCCGATCGATACGGTTGTGGTTTTAGAGGTGGGCAACTCAGAGCGGCACAGTTGATTGCAAAATGTATAAGCGGTTGCTTGAAAGTAGGTCGCATAATTTCGTGCTCGATTTGGTCGAGCGTCAGAACGCGTCCTGCCGCATCCCAAGGTATGACATCAAAGACTCCTTTGATCTGTCTGATGCTATTGCGAGGGTACCAACTCAGCCAACTACCTTTGATAGGATAATGATCAACGATCGCTTTAAGAGTAAAAAGATTGTAAGCGTTGATCCAATAGGCAAGTTGTTGATGTTCAGACCACTGTTGGAAGTCTTCGGCTGATACGGCTGCTATCGAGTCGATAATGGTAGTGAGTGACGTTCGAGCGTCCACAAGTTTAGCGTAATCTATTCGTTGATCAATGACATGAGCCGATAGTAGTTTCGCGTAAGCTTGGTAACTATGATCGAATGACTCACTCGTTCCGGTGGCGGTGCTGGCCCCAATTGTGAGACTAAGTATCCATATAGCGATCGATGTCGAAACCTGAAGGAGCACTGTCTGTAATATCTCTGGCAAAAGACTTCTTGCTTAACGAGTGCTAATACAATTTGTGATTAGACTCACCTCTGTAATACGGATGGTGTAAAAACAGAAAAAAATAGGCTTGTTTGAGAGGATCTTTAGCCGCCTCTCGTGTGCATTTCAAGGTGTGGTTCTTCTCGTAGCCGTCCAAGTGGTATGAAGGTGGTACGTCCGGGTGTGACCACGCGAGCTTCGGCTCCACGGTCGTTCCGAATGGACCATTTCTCCTGAATGATCGATGCGATTTCATCTGGCGGCGTGCCGTCTCTCAGATACTGACGTAGGTCGACTCCTTCTTGTGCATAAAGACAGAGGTACCAGAGACCATCAGCCGTAAGTCGACTTCGATCGCACGATCGACAGAATGGCTGGGTGGTTGATGAGATAATTCCGAATATTGTTCCATCAGGCAGTTTAAAGCGATCAGCAGGCGCCGCGGTTTGTGCCTGGATGGGTGCGGGTGAATCAAAATGGTCGCTAATAGACTTTAATATTTCCTTACGAGACACCACTGAAGCACTTGACCACTGAGTCGCACCGCCGACATCCATGTACTCTATAAAACGAATTTCCACACCCAAGCGTTTGGCATATTCTAGGAGTGGAACAAGTTCGTCATCATTCACACCTCGAATAACAACGGTGTCCAGCTTGATGTTTTGAAAGCCCGCATCGATCGCCGCATCGATACCCGTTAGGACTGATTTGTGTACGTCAAATTTTGTGAGTTCAAAGAACCTTTTGGGTTGAAGAGTGTCCAAGCTTATGGTGACACGATGCAATCCCGCTGCTCGAAGCACGGAGGCCTGACTCCCCAATTTAACGGCATTAGTTGTGAGGGCTAAATCGCGTAAGTTGTTGCGTGCCGCTAGTTGTTCAATTAGTGACGGCAAGTTCTCACGCAACAGTGGTTCGCCACCCGTTATCCGTAACCGATCTACACCCAGAGACATAAACACATCAACAAGTCTGACGATCTCTTCGTAGCTGAGTATGCTCTCACGGGGAAGCCAGGTGTAGTCATCTTCAGGCATGCAGTAATTGCAGCGGAGATTACACCGCTCGGTGACCGAAATCCGCAAACTGGTCATCGGGCGGTTGAGTGTGTCAGTAACTCGCATGGCTCAGATAATTATGCCATGATTATTAAATTGTGACTCGTATGGTTTCCTATGTGCGCGAACGTTTATTTTAAGGATATTGGATGATATCAAGCGTCCGTGGAACTCGAGACATTGTTCCTGGCCAGGTGGAGCGTTGGCAGTATGTTGAGATGACAGCGCGACGGGTCTGTGAACTATATGGATACACTGAAATTCGAACGCCAATCATTGAGCGAGAGGAATTGTTTACCAAGGGGACGGGTCAGACAACCGATATTGTTCAAAAGGAGATGTACTCGTTTACCGATAAGGGTGATGAGCGCGTCACGTTACGACCTGAAGCGACGCCAGGGGTTGTCCGTGCATTTGTAGAGCATGCTCTTGAACAAGCGCTGACCCAGGCTAAGCTATACAGTCTCGGACCGATGTTCCGATACGAGCGACCACAGAAAGGTCGCTACCGTCAATTTCACCAGCTTAATGTAGAAGTCTTCGGCGTGACTGATCCTTCGATTGATGCTGAACTTATGGAGATGGCGGCATCCTTGATCCATGCTCTGGGGATTACAGGAAGTGAACTTGTGATTAATTCTGTGGGCTGCCCGAAGTGCCGACCGAACTTCAGTGCTGCTTTGGTGAAGGCGCTCGGCGATGATGTGGAGCGACTGTGTGGTGACTGTCAACGTCGTGCCAAAACGAACCCTCTCAGGATTTTTGATTGTAAGATTTCTACTGACCAGGCAACTATCGATGCGTTACCACACTCTCTTGATTATCTCTGTGTTGAGTGTGAAAAACATTTTGACGAAGTGCAGGGTCACTTAAATCGTTTCGGGCAGGCTTTTGCCATCTCACATCGACTAGTGCGTGGACTCGACTACTACACTCGTACAACGTTCGAATTGGTCCAAGCGTCGTTAGGTGCCCAAAATGCTTTACTTGGTGGTGGACGGTATGATGGGTTGGTTAAGCAGCTGGGTGGTCCAGATCGGGCTGGAATTGGTTTTGCTGCTGGACTTGAAAGGATCGTACTTGCTTTACCGGAAGACCGGGTGATGGTGCCAGCTCCCGATGCGTTTGTGGCAAGTTTCGGTGAAGATGTGCGGGAGGAAGCGTTCATCGTCGCGAAAACACTTCGCGAAGCTGGTCTCCGTACTCTAATTGACTATGACCGACGCAGTGCGAAGTCGCAAATGAAGCGGGCCGACCGTGCTGGTGCACGGTACGTGGTCATCGTTGGAGGAGACGAGCTAGCTCGAGGTGAGGTTACTCTTAAAGATATGACAACAGGTGAACAAAAGGCTGTGACTCGAGAATCACTTCCTAAGCTGTTAAAAACTACCGAGCCTAGTCAATGATGTGTCGTAGCGTATGTGAGGATTGACAATAGTTAATGACTGATTATCTTGGTGAACTTGCTCGAACCCATACCTGTGGAGCTCTTCGTGAGTCCGACGTTGGTCATGACGCAGTGTTGCTGGGTTGGGTGGATCGGGTGCGCGATCTTGGCTCATTGATCTTTATTGATGTCAGAGACAGGTTTGGAACTACGCAGGTAGTAGTGAGAGAAGATGAGGCACTACGTCCAGTAGCAAAACGACTGCGACCAGAATTTGTCGTTGCTGTAATGGGACCTGTGGAAGTGAGGTCCCAGGACACCGTTAATAACAAGATCGATACCGGTACGGTTGAGATCGCTGCGCGGGAGATTCTTGTATTAAACGAGTCTGATCGCCCCCCATTTCAGGTAACCGAGGATGTTGCAGTTTCTGAGGATTTGCGTCTCAAGTATCGGTACCTCGATTTACGTGGTCGACGAATGCAACAGAATATTGTGTTGCGACATCGCGTGACCATGAGTGTTAGGCAATTCTTCGATCAGCATGAGTTTCTGGAAATTGAGACCCCTTTACTGACGAAGTCAACGCCTGAAGGTGCACGGGATTATCTTGTTCCCAGTCGTGTGCATACCGGTGAATTTTATGCATTACCCCAGTCTCCTCAGATTTTTAAACAAATATTAATGATCGCAGGCATGGATCGGTACTACCAGATTGCTAGGTGTTTTCGAGACGAGGACCTTCGTGCAGATAGGCAACCGGAATTTACTCAGATTGATGTAGAAATGTCATTCGCTACGCCAGACATGGTCTTTGGCATCATTGAATCGTTGATGCAAGCGGTGTTTAAGGCTGCAGGTCACAAACATCTCGAAACACCGTTTCGACGAATTTCTTATACGGAAGCGATGACGCGATACGGAACAGACAAGCCTGATTTACGCTGTGAAATGCCCATCGAGGACATTTCTGAAGTTTTTGCTGATTCTTCGTTCGAAGTGTTTCGCGATGCGATTCGATCAGGTGGTGTCGTTCGAGCTCTGACGGTAATTGGCGCTGGAGGCGCTTCGAGACGAGAACTTGATGATTTGGTAGCCCGCGCTGTTGCACTGGGTGCGACTGGGCTTGTTTGGGCCCGATTGGGATCTGGTGGGGAGGTGCAGAGTTCAATTTTGAAGGCTGCTGGTGAAGAGACGCTCCGTCGGGCGATAACGATGGGCAAGGCTGGAGAAGCTGACTTACTACTAATGGTGAGTGGCGAGTCGATCCAAGCTTCAAAACTTCTTGGACAGTTGCGTCTTGAACTTGCGGCGAAAGCTAAACTACTGGACCCGAGTCGATACGAATTTGCGTGGGTGGTGAATTTTCCGCTTTTGGAATGGGATGATACAGATCGACGCTATGTGTCAATGCATCATCCGTTTACGGCTCCAGTTGATGAAGATATTAAAAAGCTAGAAGCACAGCCAGAAGCAGTTCGTGCGAAGTCGTACGACCTTGTCTTGAATGGAAACGAAATTGGTGGCGGAAGCACTCGAATTCACGATCAGACGTTACAACGGAAAATTTTTTCGTTATTGAATATTAGTGAAGAAGAGGCGAGTTTACGATTCGGATTTTTTCTTGATGCATTGAAGTTTGGTACTCCGCCGCATAGTGGTATCGCCCTGGGTTTGGACCGGTTGGTTGCTTTGTTGGCGCAAGAGAATTCAATTCGTGACGTAATTGCTTTTCCCAAGACGACGACTGCAGTCGATTTGATGAGTGATGCCCCATCCGATGTTGATGCGCGCCAGCTAAAAGAACTCTCCTTGCGATCTGAAGGTTGACCCATCTATTAGGGCGATCTAGAATCTTTTCATAATGTATTGATAGAAAAGGAGATAGCGGTATTTTTATTTCATGAAACGGATTCAAGTTCCCTCGGAAGTGAACGAAATTCTGTTCGGTACTTTAGACGAAAACCTGAAGTTCATTGAGGCGCTGTTTAATGTTCGGATCTCGACCGATGGTCAGACATTGGTAGTGGAGGGAGATCCGACTAATGCTTCTCTGGTCGACTGGCTTATTTCCCAGATCCACCTGCTGCAGACCAAAGGCCACAAGTTTGCAAAGGATGATGTGAAACAATCTGCGCAGCTCATTGTCCAAGATGGTGCTATTGATCTAACAGAGTACTTCTTAAAAGGATCGGTTCGCCTGTCTGGGAAACGTCAAATTGTTCCAAAAAGTGTGACGCAACGTCGCTATCTGAAGGCCATCGAGCAGTTCGATATCGTTTTTGGGATTGGACCAGCTGGCACAGGAAAGACGTACCTTGCTATGGCCGAAGCCGTCTCGTTTCTGATGGAAAAAAAAGTTAATCGAATAATTCTGGCCCGCCCGGCGGTCGAAGCTGGCGAAAAGCTCGGGTTTTTACCTGGCGACTTGCAAGAGAAAGTTAATCCTTATTTACGTCCACTATACGACGCACTTTATGACATGCTCGATGTTGACCGGATCGAACGACTTTTGGACCGTGGGGTCATTGAAATTGCGCCTCTTGCTTTTATGCGAGGGCGGACGTTGAATGATTCGTTCGTAATTCTCGACGAGGCGCAAAATACCACGTCAGAGCAGATGAAGATGTTTCTCACTCGCTTAGGGCTGGGTTCCAAAGCTGTTATTACTGGAGATATTACTCAGGTCGATTTACCCGCTGGGCGGGTTTCAGGTTTAATTGAAGTTATGAATGTTGTAGGCGAGATCAGTGGAATCAGCTTTGTTTATTTTAATGAGCGAGATGTAGTGCGACATACTCTTGTTCAGCAAATCGTCCGAGCCTATGAACAGCGTTCCCTGTCATCAGAAACCACGACCCCTGTCCAACCCACTTCTCCTAAGGTGGAAGAACCGCATTGAACACTGAGTTTAATGAAGGTTTTAAAATGAGGACACTTACAGTTTATTCATGGGTGTGATGTGAAACGTCCAGCAGCTCGCATTTGTGTCGAGGTTACTGATCACTCGGGTCGTCGAGTGCAGCGCTCGGGTCTAGAGCGGTGGCTACAACTGGCCGCACCACTGTCTGCGTCAGGTTCTATTACGGTGGCTCTCATTAGTGACGCTCGTATGCGAGCTCTTAATCGACGATTTCTGGGAGTTGATCGTGTGACTGATGTTTTATCGTTTCCTTGGAACGAGCAGGATCCTAAACGAGCAACTTCACAGACTTTAGAGAACGGCTCCTCTCATCTCGGCGACATAGCGATTGCAACTGGTCGAGCTAGTCGTCAGGCTCGTGAGGTTGGTCATTCGAAACGCATTGAGTTACGACTACTTGTTTTGCACGGTTTGTTGCATCTCCTTGGTTATAACCATGAACAGGATGCTGGACGTATGGCGAGAATAGAGAAGCAGTGTCGACTACGTGGCGGACTACCGGTGAGCTTAATTGAGCGAGCAGGACAACGATCGCAATGAGATCAGGGGTTGTCTCTTTGGTCGGCCGACCGAATGCAGGAAAGTCCACGCTGCTGAATCGTATCGTGGGGCGTAAGATCGCCATCGTTTCGGATAAGCCTCAAACAACGCGAAATCGAATTTTGGCTGTCAAGACCTATCCTCAAGGTCAAGTGGTATTCATGGACACTCCAGGAATTCATCGTCCCCTGCATCGAATGAACGTTCGAATGGTTGAAATGGCACTCGACTCGATGTCTCAAGTGGATGCGCTCGGTGTTGTAATAGACGCAACGGAATCGATAGGAGCTGGTGATCGATTTTTGGTTCGCTTATTGGAACAAGTGCGTATACCTGTGGTACTGGTTCTAAATAAGATTGATCGGGTGGCAAAGAGCACGTTACTGCCGAAGATGGACTGGTATCGGAAGCAGCATAACTTCACAGCCCTTGTTCCCATATCCGCTCTTGATGGTGAAGGTGTGGATAACCTTGAAAGCCTAATTCTGTCCCAATTACCGGAGGGCGATGTCTTGTACCCTGACGACTCTGTACTCGATCAACCTGAACGATTTTTCGTGACTGAAATTGTACGCGAGAAACTATTACTGCACACGCGAGCAGAGATTCCATTCTCGAGTGCGGTGGTGATGGATCGCTTCGAAGAGATGGATGAAAAGGGAGTGATGCGTTTGTATTGTTCAATTTTGGTCGAGCATTCATCTCAGAAGCCTATCGTTATAGGCCGAGGCGGAACGATGATTAAGCGGATAGGTGAAGAGGCGAGAGTTGAACTCGAGGGTTTTTTTGACGCAAGAGTGTATCTAGATCTACATGTGAAGGTTCAGGCAAACTGGAGGGAGAACAACCGGGTGCTTGATGACCTTGGCCTGAAATCTTGAAGCGGTGTCAGGTAATACCGTGTACCGAATGGGTTCAACTGGTTTGAAGACTACTAGATGTGGTATCGTTAATGATCGTAATTGGATCATGAAAGACGACATTCCTCCTTTACAACAGACCGACGTTGTGAGATTAGAACATGCCGGCCCAGCGACGAATCGACCTGGTCCTCGAGTCAGTCAAGCGACTGCAGCGTATTGGTGCGACTGCTAACCTCCTGAATCTTCTTCAAAAGCAACGTCCTGCCGATCTCGCGCAAATCTTTAGTGAGATCTCTGAAAAAGACCGTAGTGATGCGTTTACCTTGCTTGTTGACCGCTACAGTCGCCTTGCGATGGAAGCTCTGAGTGAATTAGGGCCAGAAGAAGGTGCGACACTAATTGCTGATCGTTCGGTGGAAGATGCCGTACGACTGCTCGAAGAATTGCCATCGGATGATGCAGCCGCACTGATTGAGCATCTCCCTGACACTCTATCTGCTGAAGTCCTCGATTATCTGCAACGTAAAGACGTGGGTGGCGTACAGGAGTTGCTTGAGTACGCCGAACAAACCGCCGGGCGTATCATGAACCCGAATGTGTTTGCGCTGTCTGAGGATCTCACGGCTGGCGAAGCCATTGCCGAATTGCAAAAAAACAAAGATGTAGAGATGGTGTTTTATCTTTATGCCGTCGACGCACGTCGTCATCTTGTAGGAGTTGTGTCCCTGCGACGACTTCTGCTTGTCTCACCTGAGACGCCGCTTAAGAGGATCATGACGACCGACATGCTGAGTATGCGTGTTGATGCAGACCAAGAAGAAGTGGCTCAGGTTGTAGCGTCATACAACTTGCTCGCTATCCCAGTCGTTGATGAAGAACACAAACTCGTGGGTGTCATTACGGTTGACGACGTCATTGATGTTATTAAGGACGAGGCTACTGAGGACATTTATCGTCTAGCTGGAGTTGCTGGCGATGAACATGTATTTACCCCGCCCCGAGAAGCGTTACGAAAGCGATTGCCATGGTTAGCTATCAATTTAGGGACAGCGGTGTTAGCTGCGGGCGTTGTATCTTTGTTTCAGGATACGATCAAAGAGGTGGTTGCATTGGCAGTATTTATGCCCGTCGTGGCAGGTATGGGTGGTAATGCAGCAACCCAAACTCTTACAGTAACCGTGCGAGGTATTGCCCTAGGTGAATTGACTTGGGGTAATTCGAGGAAGGCCCTTATCAAGGAAGTCTTGGTGGGTTTGGGCAACGGTCTAATTCTTGGTTTTGTTGCAGCCGGTGTGGCATGGGTTATGGAGGGAGACCCGGTTTTGGGTCTCATCTTGGGTTTGGCAATGGTCTTGAATATGGTCGTGGCGGCAACTGCCGGTACCTTAATTCCGATTGTGTTGCGCGCGTTAAAGGTGGATCCAGCACTCGCATCCTCTGTGTTCATCACTACTCTGACTGATGTTTTCGGGTTTCTCACATTCTTGGGGCTTGGTGCTGCCTTCCTTAGCTACTTACGTGGAGCTGTTTGATTTCCGGGTAATTTGGGAAATAACTTCGACTAAGATCACCGCAAAGATATGGCCTTGCCTGCTAGAATAGCTAGAACTTGATGTTGGGCTCAGCACCCGAAATCGAGCACTAATTACGACAAACACAGCAATGGCGTTGTATAGCTCTGAAGCGCTTATTCTGCGTACCTATCGACTGGGAGAAGCCGATCGAATTGTCGTGTTTCTCACCAGTAATCGAGGAAAGAAGCGTGGGGTGGCGAAGGGAGCTCGCCGAACTAAATCTCGGTTCCTCGGGACCCTTGAGCCGTTGACGCAGGTGGAAGTTGTGTACTATGAGCGTGAGAATCGAGACCTGGTTAGATTGAATGATATTGAGACTGTGTGGTCGCCACTGGCTACTCGGCAGCCAGATTCGTTACCCTATGTTAGTTATTTTGCTGAGTTGATAGATGCATGGGCACTTGAAGCGAATCCAGACCAACGATTGTATCGACTTGGCGCGTCAGTTGTTGAGGCGATGGTCATTGGCGCGCCGATCAATCAACTGGCACGCTACTTTGAGTATTGGTTGTTGCGATTGCAAGGAGTTTATCCTTCAATAATGATTTGCCAGACCTGTTCGACTGATCTTGCTATATCTGGTGCACGCGTTTTGGAAAGCGATGGTGTCTTTGTTTGTCAAGATTGCGGCCCGGTTGGTCGGGGAGCCATTTTGTCATCCGGCGCGGTTATTTTCCTTCGCGCGCTCACGAAAGTTCGGCCACAAGATTTGGCGAAGGTGTCGTTGACGTTAGGTGCGAATAAGGAACTTGAGGTGGCTCATCGGATGTTGATTACCACCCATCTTGAGAAGGAATTGCGGTCAAATCGTGTCCTTCAGGAACTAAACCTTTAATAGATAACGACAGTGCTCTTGTGACACTTCAAGATCTCATTGCAACGCTTTCTCAATATTGGGCGACACGTGGTTGCCTAATTCACCAACCACTCGATTTGGAAATTGGGGCGGGAACCATGCATCCGGAAACATTTTTAAGAGTGCTTGGACCGGTGCCTTGGAGGGTAGCGTATGTGCAGCCGTCGCGTCGACCGGCTGATGGACGTTTTGGTGAGAATCCGAATCGATTGTTCAAACATCATCAATTCCAAGTGGTCCTGAAGCCTGCTCCTGATGAGGCGCAAGAACTGTATTTGGAAAGTTTAGAGGCGTGTGGCATTGAGCCTGGAGCACACGATATACGTTTTGAAGAAGATAATTGGGAGGCGCCGACTCTAGGTGCCTGGGGAGTTGGTTGGCAGGTCATGCTCGACGGACTTGAGATTACCCAGTTCACTTATTTTCAGCAGGCGGGTGGGCAAGAGTTATCTCCAATAACAGCTGAACTGACTTATGGGATTGAACGTATTGCCATGCATCTACAACATGTTGACAATGTATTCGATCTTGAATGGGCTCCAGGAGTGAAATACGGTGCTGTCAGACAGCAGGAAGAAGTCGAGCAATCACGCTATGCTTTTGGCCAAGTCGAAATGCCACCTGGTAAATTTTCTAGTTTCCATCGTGACTTATTCGACCGTTATTATGAGTTTGCTCAGACTTTGCTTGAATCAAGACTTGTTTTTCCTGCCCTTGATTATTGCCTCAAATGTTCGCACGTTTTCAACTTACTTGATGCGAGTGGTGGTATAGGTGTGACTGAACGGACAGCTTACGTTCTGCGTGTGAGGCGTTTAGCGGTTGCAATTGCGAAGGCATACGTGGGAGTTGACGAGTCTCTCGAATCTAAAGATGACTAAAGAGTTGTTACTCGAAATTGGCTGCGAAGAATTACCGGCAAGCTGGTTGCCTTCGCTGACCTCGCAACTGTCCACCAGACTAAGAGATCGACTGCAAGAGATGCGTCTTGAGCCGAGGCAACCTCCTCTGGTTTTCAGTACACCACGGCGTTTAGTAGCAACAATCCCTGATCTGGAAACTAGCCAGCATGATTTTGAAGAAAGCTTGACCGGTCCTCCCGTGTCAGCTGGCTACGACTCCGATGGAACACCAACCAGTGCTGCGATTGGTTTTGCACGGAAACATGGTGTGGATGTGTCCGATTTGTCCGAAGTGGAAACCTCGAAGGGCCGTTATTTAGCCTTCCAGAAGCGTCATATTCCACGTTCTGCCTTCGACGTTCTGCCCTCTGTATTGGCCGCTACTCTCCGGGATTTGATCTTTCCAAAGCAGATGCGTTGGGATGCTTGGCTCGACGATGGCCGAGGCGAGTTTTTGTTTGGCCGACCGATTCGCTGGCTGGTCTTTCTTCTTGGTGGAGAGGTCGTACCGTTCATTATTAAGAGGGCCGGAGCTGCAGAGTGTGCGGATGTGAAAGAGATTACCGCTTCCAATATCACCTATGGCCATCGGTTTATTGGTCAGATGCAACCTGGACCAGGAATAACTGTTGGATCATTCACGGAGTATAGCGGACAGTTGGCTCAGCGTGGGGTGGTGCTGAGTCGATTGGAACGAACCGACATCATTCAGAAAGGTCTCGTTGAACGGGCCTCAGCACATGGTGGCACTATTGACTCGGAAGCAGCTTCGCAATCTGCCTTACTCGAAGAAGTTCCTGATCTTGTTGAATGCCCGAATGTGATTTCAGGCTCATTTTCTGAGGAATTTCTAACATTGCCTCCTGAGGTTCTCAAGACAACCATGATTCATCACCAACATTTCGTACCAGTCGTAGGTAAGAATCATGAGCTCAAATCGACCTTCTTGGCGGTGACAAACACGTCCAGTGCCAATGCTGATCGGGTGGCAAATAACGCTTCCAGGGTGCTTGAGGCGCGACTGCGTGACGCAAGATTTTTTTGGGATGCAGATCGCCAGACCAAATTAGAGACACGCCTTAATCGTCTGGACACTTTGCTGTTTCATAAGAACCTTGGTAGTTACAAAGATAAAACCGTTCGCATGGAGCGATTGTCGGTTTGGATAGCGGAAGAGGTTCTACAGAAACCGGACATAGCAAAGGACGTTGCCACAGCAGCTAGATTATCTAAAACAGATTTAACGACTGAAATGGTTGGTGAGTTTCCCGAACTACAAGGTGTTATGGGAGGGATTTACGCCAGGGAAGAAGGTCAGTCTGAACAAACTTGGCGAACGATTTATCATCACTATTTACCGGTCGGACCTGAGAAAGGAGCACGGCCTACACGTGCTGAGCTTGGGTCAGCCGGACTTGTTTGGGTGGCCGTAGCTCTAGCTGACAAGTTAGACACAATAGTTGGAATGTTTAGTGCAGGGGAGCGTCCAACTGGGTCACGCGATCCATTTGGTTTGCGCAGGCAGGCTCATGGACTGTTTAAGATTCTAATCGATTTGCCTGATCTGGCTGGTGTGACTGTTAGGCCTTCCATTTCTGAGTTGACGTTTGCAGCTCATGAGCTTTTTACTGCGGCAGGACATTCGAAGGAATTACCCGAGGAGATGCATGACTTCCTGATCGAACGTTTACAGCACGTGCTCCAGCAGCGCGGATATGACATAAGAAACGTTAGGGCTGTCACGAAGTCCTTGAGGTCAAATGTTAAGCCTCTTGATGCATTACGAAAGCTTGAGGTCTTGCCGGAGTTTACCGAGTCAACTGAGTTTCAGCAGCTGGCAATTGCATTTAAGCGAGTCCGAAACATCGCGTGTGAATTACCAGACGCGGAATTCGAACTTGCGGAACGTGACGATCCCGATCTACGCAAGTTTCTGAACGAGGATGCTGAGCGCCGTTTGCTTCAAGAACTAGAACAGCGTGGACCTATTATCAACAATGTGATCATGGCTGGTGAAGATTACCGCACAGGATTTGCGGAAGCTGCGCGGTTTGGTCCTGTTGTCGACCAGTTTTTTTCAGAAGTCTTCGTAATGGTAGAAGATGTAGCACTACGACGTGCACGTCTACGCCTTGTGAAACGTCTCGAGCGGTTAATTTTGAACCTAGCTGATATTTCTGAAGTGGTACCTGGAGACGACACCTAATTCACTAAAGGTTGCTAGCTTTTAAAGGTTTTAGTCGCTAGTGTTTTAATAACAAAATCGTACCAACATGACTAAGCGAGCAAAAAAGCAGATAAGTCGATCGCGTGTTGCGAAGCCACGTACAAAGAATCGGCACGCTTCTCAAAAGCGTGCCGCAAAGAGGACTTCCTTAAAACCGTCGATTCGTAAGCAGGCTTCCCGTCTTGGCAAAACAATTTATTTTTTTGGTGCCGGTAGGGCTGAGGGTGACCGCACGTTGGTGGATTTATTGGGTGGTAAGGGAGCCGGCTTGGCAGAGATGACCAAAGCGGGACTACCAGTCCCTCCAGGTTTCACTATTTCAACCAAAGTGTGCACACGCTACTACAAAGATGGCAGTAAGAGTCTGGTGGCCATTGATCCTGAGATGGACAAGCATTTGAAGCATCTTGAGAAGATCTCGGGAGCAAAGTTTGGATCTTCTGAGAACCCATTACTGGTTTCAGTGCGGTCTGGTTCTAAGTTCTCCATGCCAGGAATGATGGACACCATTTTGAATCTAGGCCTCAACGATGCTTCAGTTGAAGGATTGAAGGATCGGACGGGTAATGAACGTTTTGCAGTGGACAGTTACCGGCGGTTTATTCAAATGTTTGGGAATGTCGTGATCGGTATTAACAAAGAAGCATTTGAAGATATTCTCTCGGCAGTCAAGAAGAAATGCAAGGTGAGGTCAGACAACGAGCTTAACGCAAAGGCCCTACGTGACGTGGTGCGACGCTACAAGCAAGTTATTCTGAAGGAGACGCATCAAGCATTTCCTCAAGATCCACACAGACAACTCCGTATGGCACGTGACGCGGTCTTCAGTTCGTGGATGAATCCTCGAGCCATTGAGTATCGTCGTATTTATAGCATCCCGGATGAAATTGGTACCGCAGTTAATGTGCAGATGATGGTGTTCGGTAATACTGGAAATCGGTCTGCGACTGGAGTCGGTTTTACACGGAATCCTGCGACGGGCGCCAATGAATTCTTTGGTGAATTTCTCGTGAATGCTCAGGGGGAAGATGTTGTTGCTGGAATCCGGACTCCGCAACCCATTTCTGAACTTGAGCGCTTGATGCCAAAGACCTACGCTCAATTGAAAGCAATTACCCAGCGACTCGAACGGCATTACCGTGACATACAGGATTTTGAATTCACGATTCAAGACGAACGCCTGTATATGCTCCAAACTCGCAGTGGCAAACGTACTGGTCATGCTGCGGTGGTGATCGCAACTGACCTAGTGGCTGAGAAGCGAATTTCGCAAAAAGAGGCTGTTCAGCTCGTGGATCCAGAATCCCTCACTCAATTACTTGCGCCAGTTTTTGAGCAACGATCTTGGAATTCACTTCCAGTGATTGCTAAGGGACTTCCGGCATCACCAGGTGCGGCGTCTGGCCAAGTGGTGTTTAACGCAGAGGATGCCGTAACTTGGTCGCGATTGGGCAAGCCTGTATTGCTCGTACGTAAGGAGACCGTGCCTGATGACATTCATGGTATGCATGTTGCCCAGGGTGTCCTCACGGCAACAGGGGGCATGACTTCACACGCCGCAGTTGTCGGACGCCAAATGGGAAAACCGTCTGTCGTCGGGGCTGGAGATCTTGAGATTGATGAGAACAAACGACAAATAACCGTTGGAAATCAGACGCTGGAAGAAGGAGAGTTCATGTCGTTTGATGGTCTGACAGGTGTTGTTAAGGTCGGCCAGGTAAAAAGTCAACCAAGTGAGGTTTTACAGGTTTTGTCTGGTGCTTTGTCATCGTCCTCATCGGATATTTACCAGCGTCTTGAACGTTTACTCAAGTGGGCAGATAGGTATCGACGTCTGGGAGTTCGTGCGAACGCTGATCTACCAGACCAGGCGCATGTAGCTAAAGCTTTGGGTGCCGAAGGTATTGGACTTTGCAGAACCGAACATATGTTTTTCGGAGAAGGACGAATTCCGATCGTCCAGCGAATGATTTTGGCTACGAACGAAGTAGACCGGCGAAAAGCATTGGATGAGTTGCTTCCATTTCAACGTGATGATTTCTACCATGTGTTCAAGAAAATGGAAGGTCAGCCGGTCACGATTCGACTTATTGATCCGCCCCTTCATGAGTTTCTGCCTAAGCGTGAGGACTTGATGGTCGATATCGCGCGTATGGAAGCCACGGGTCAGCATACCGAAAAGCTTCAGACATCTCGGACAGTGCTAAGGCGGGTCGAGCAGTTACATGAATTTAATCCCATGTTAGGTCATCGTGGAGTACGTCTAGCTATTACATATCCGGAAATCGCGGAGATGCAGGTGCGAGCTATTATGGAAGCAGCTTGCCAATTATCACGTGAGGGCCTGAAGGTCGTACCTGAGATAATGATTCCACTTGTTGGTGATGTACGCGAACTTCAACACCAGAAAAGCATTGTCAAACGTGTAGCGTCTGAGACCCAAGCATCTTATGGCACTCGAGTGAAATACTTGTTTGGTACCATGATTGAAGTCCCTCGAGGCGCTTTGACGGCAGATCAAATTGCTAGCGAATCGCAATTCTTTTCATTCGGCACTAATGACCTGACGCAAATGGGTTATGGTTTTTCTCGGGATGATGCGGGGAGATTCCTGCAAATTTATCAAGAGAAAAAGATCCTTGAGCGTGATCCATTTCAGTCAATTGATACAGTTGGCGTAGGGGAACTCGTTAGATTGGGTGTGGAGCGAGGTCGTCGAACTAATCCGAATCTTAAAATGGGTATTTGTGGAGAACATGGTGGTGATACTGCATCCGTCTTCTTTTTTGATGCGGTTGGTCTCGACTATGTCAGTGCCTCGCCCTATCGTGTGCCCGTAGCCAGACTTGCTGCAGCACAGGCAGCACTTAAAGCAGGCTAGAAAATCATTGTTGGTATTTTTAGTCCCGACCAGTGGCCAAGATTATTAAACTCGGCGTCGAAGTTGCCAATCAGATTGCGGCAGGGGAGGTGGTTGAGAGACCAGCTTCTATTGTCAAGGAGTTGGTTGAAAACGCGATTGATGCCGGAGCTCGTCGAATCAACATTACAACGGAATTGGGTGGTAAGCGGCTCATTCGAGTGGAGGATGACGGCGAAGGCATGTCACGTGAGGATGCTTGCCTCGCTCTTGAGCGCCATGCGACGAGTAAACTCAAGGGGATCGAAGATTTATCTGTCATTCGAACCCTTGGCTTTCGTGGAGAAGCTTTACCCAGTATTGCGTCGGCATGTCATTTCAAACTGAAAACACGAAGTCGAGGCAGTGAGGTTGGGACAGAGGTTCAAGTTGATGGTGGTGTTACTTCGTCAGTTCGCGAAGTAGGCGTACCAGAAGGTACGGCTATTGAAGTAACTGATCTATTTTACAATCTTCCGGCGAGACGAAAATTCCTTAAATCTGACTCTGCTGAGTCTAGGCACATTTCTAGGGCGATTACGCAAATCGCATTAGGATATCCTGAAATTGGTTTCAGTCTTACGAGCGCGCACAGGACCCTTCTGCAGTGTACGCCTGTCGTCACACTATCTGATCGCTTATTTCAGATCTATGGCGACCGTCCACATCTGGTAGAGGTGCAGAAAAAAGTCGCTGGGATTGTCGTGACCGGGTTCATCACCACTCTCGCGGATAAAGGGCCAGTCAAAGGGCTACAGACAATCTTTGTAAACCGACGGCTTATCAAGGATCGGACGATCTCACACGCCATTATTGATGCTTATAGTCAAGCCACTATTAAACATCGAAGTCCCGAAGTACATTTATTCATTGAATTAGCTCCAGACCGAGTGGATATCAATGTTCACCCTATGAAGGCGGAAGTACGCTTTCTTGAGCAGCCATTAATGCATGAAATCTTACGCCGAACCATTGGCGAGGCATTGGGTCAAGCCGGAGCACCTGAATTGGAGGTTAAGTCTGTTTCAAGCGCTCTGTCCCATCACGAGACCACTCAATCGATTCCTGGTGTCTTTAGTGGGATGTCAGTATCGAGTCGATGGGTGGCTGGAAAACCCGGTTTTGAACCATTTGAACAAAGTGTCGATTCGAGTCGTCCTTTAGATCTTCAGTCAAAATCGTTGAATACCACTGGACCCAACGAGATCAAGCCAATGATCCCGCTTGGACAGTTTCGAGATACCTTTATTATTGCGGTGGATGACGAGGGTGTCGTTATTGTTGACCAACATGTTGCTCACGAACGTGTACTGTTCGAGAAAGTCATGGAACAGTTATCCTCCGGTCGCCTTGAGAGTCAACGTCTGCTCGAACCTGTCCTCATTAAGTTACTACCAGACCAACTACAGACGTTGATTTCTCATTCCAACGATCTGGCGCGATTTGGTTTTGAAGTTGACGAATTTGGAGGTGAAAACCTAAGAGTTACTTCGCTTCCAGCTTTGCTAGATTTTGGGTCGTGTGAGACAGCCATCCAAAACTTGGCTAGCGATTTGGATGCGCTAGGAGACGGATCACTTGTCGAGGGAGCTCTGAAGCAAATTGCTGCAACGACCGCATGCCATGCAGCCGTGAAGGCTAACGATTCGTTAACTCAAGAGAAGATGAGTTACATCCTGGACGAATTGAGAAAGACGTCCTATTCGACAGTATGTCCCCATGGACGACCTGTTGTGCTGAGGTTGACGCGTGACGAAATAGAGAAACGATTCGAACGGATTTAGGAGATACCGACGATATGCTTCAGGCCGCTTACTACTTTGGTCGTTTTCTTCAGTTAATTGGAATGTCGGTCTTGCTGATGGCGATCGTTCAGGCTGGTCCACTTGGGCCAAGTCCGCGAACGTTTGGTGCTGGTGTCGTGGCGTTTATTGTTGGCTGGTTGTTTGTGAAACCCAGGACTAGTCGCTAGATAGACTTCGAACCTTTTTTGCGTTTGAGAGATTTCCAGGCCGTCAATCGCTTCTTGATCTCAGCCTCATAACCCCGGACAGCAGGTTCATAATAAACACGGTCGATCAATCCAGGTGGGAGACAGTCCATGTTACTGATACCGTCAGCTTCGTGGTGGGCGTACTGGTAGTCTTTCCCAAAATCGAGTTCCTTCATTAGTTGGGTTGGCGCGTTACGCAAATGTAGTGGCACTGGTTCAGCGACCCGTTCATGAGCATCTTGTGCTGCCTGCGTGTAAGCGCGATACACCGCATTACTTTTTGTTGTTGTGGCTAGATAAATTACCGCTTGGGCGAGTGCGGTGTTGCCCTCTGGTAGGCCAATGAAATGCACCGCATCTTTCGCTGCTATCGCGATGGTCAATGCTTGGGGGTCCGCGTTCCCGATATCTTCAGAAGCAAAACGCACGAGCCGGCGCGCAATATATAAAGGGTCTTCTCCCGCCTCCAGCATTCTGGCGAGCCAGTAGACCGACGCGTCAGGATCGCTATTCCGCATTGATTTATGGAGTGCTGAAATTATATTGAAGTGTTCATCGCCACCCTTGTCGTACCGTAATGCACGCTTTTGAATGAGAGTCGAGATGAATGCCCGATCGATTTGTGTTGGGACACCGCTTTTTGGAGTTGACGTGGCTACACTTGCGGCCATGTCCAGTATATTTAAGGCAACACGAGCATCACCGTTAGCATGTTGTGCGATTGCAGTACGTGCGTCGGGAGCGAACACAAGACCACAGTTACCCAATCCATCAGTGGGATCGGATATGGCTCGGGCAATGACCGTTTCGAGGTGTTGCTGTGTTAGCGGTTTGAGAACAAAGACGCGCGATCGTGAGAGCAACGCTGAATTGACTTCGAATGATGGATTTTCCGTTGTTGCACCTACCAGAGTAATGTCTCCTGACTCCACTCGTGGTAGAAAAGCATCCTGTTGCGCCTTATTGAACCGATGAATTTCGTCGATGAAGACGATCGTTCGGTGATTCAATCGCCGATGCCTATCCTCTGCCGCTGTCATGACGGCCTTAACTTCCTTGATGCCCACCAAAACAGCGCTGAATGCAACAAAGTGTGCCTTACTGGCAGCAGCAATCAATCTTGCAATTGTTGTCTTGCCGCTCCCCGGGGGACCCCAAAGGATGATGGATTGAAGGGCATCTCGTTCAATTGCTTCCCGTAATGGTTGTCCCGTATCTAAAATTTCAGTTTGACCAACAAACTCTTCGAATGTGCGTGGACGCATCCGTTCGGCTAGCGGCGCATAAGCTCCCTTACGTTTATCATCATCTATTTGAAAAAGGTGTTGGGTTTTCATTGATTCATTCGACGTTGACGATAAGCTTCGTAAACGACTAGCCCTGCAGTGACTGCCACGTTCAGGGACTCGACTCCGGCTTGCATAGGAACTGACACTGTGTCGTCCACCAATTCTACAATCTCCCGAGGAAGTCCGGCACCTTCATTTCCGAGCAGTATCAAGGGATTTGAAGGAAAGGTATAAGAAAATAGAGAAGTTCCGTCTCGTGGAGTGGTTGCAAGTATGTCTAACTGTGCCTTGCGTGCGCGCAACACAAGATCTTTGATGTTGTTATGGCTAGCAACTGGAATTCGAAAGGCGCTGCCCATGCTGGCACGTAGAGCTTTCCAGGAATACGGCTCGGCCGTTGCTCCTACTGTTACCACGGCTGTTGCGCCACCACCGTCGGCGGCTCTGATTATAGCGCCGACATTACCTGGATCTTGAATATCTATGAGAACCAGAAACATCGCACGATTATTGGTCAAGAGATCGTCGAGGTTGGCGGATGGTCGTTCGGCAATCGCGACCACACCTGACGGCTTGCGGACAGGGCTGATGGTTGACATCACGGATTTAGTGACCTTCACGATCCGTGTATTCTCCTGAGTCAAAAACGTTGCCAAGTTGAGAAGTTCTTTGTCTCCTGAATTGAGGCGATCGGCGTCAAAGGCTGCTTCTTGGATTGCAAGACCAGCTGTTTTTGCTTCAACAATTAGATGGACACCTTCAAGAAAAATACGATTATCAGTATTAGATCGTTGCCTGCGGGTCACAGATCGGTACGAAGCAACGAGAGCGTTTTGACGGCTTGAGATGAGCCTCATCGCCCACAGGATAGCAGATGTGAGAGGTTCAATTCTTCACCAAGAAAACTCAACCGCAGAAGGGAACTTTGCTGATCATATCCATACATGTACGCGTGGCTCCCCATGAGGTTATTGATATGCTAGTCTAGGAGTCAGTGGACGAGTCGTTATCGCGGTTGTGCTTAGCGTCATTTCCTATAGGTTCTGCATGATAAAAGCACGTCTATTAAAAAGATTTCAAGAAGAGCTTCAAGTTCTTGAAAGGGAGTTGAAGCACGAGCTTCCAAAGGAAATTAAGTTTGCTAGGGAGTTGGGCGATCTTCGTGAGAACGCTGAATATCATGCCGCGAAGGAACGACAGGGTATCGTTAATGCTCGGATCAGCATGTTGAAGCAGAGAATTGCTGATATTTCATTGATGAATTTGGATAAACTGCCTCGCGATAAAGCCGCTTTCGGGTCTACGCTGGAATTAAAGGAAGCGGATGGCGAGTTAGTTGTTTACCAGCTGGTAATGGCTGAAGATGCCGAACCGGGTAAGGGTTGGATTTCAACATCATCGCCAATTGGACGGGCCTTAGTTGGAAAAGAAGAGGGCGATGAGGTGTTAGTTCCGACTCCAGGTGGCACCAGAACATTTGAGATTCTTAAACTTACGACGATTCATGAAGAATAATCGTTTTGCTAGTTTCTTGATTCAATAGGTTTTCTTACATTGGCTATAGCCAATCTCGCCTCAGACGTTCGGAATCAACAATACTCACCCAGTCTTCGTACCGCTCTTGTGTTGACTGGGAGCGGAACGGCAGGTGCATATCACGCGGGTGTACTGCGAGCACTGCAAGAAGCCGGTGTCAAGATCGATGTTGTGGCGGGTCAAGGGATGGGCGCAGTTAGCGCGATGTTTTCAGCTATTGATGGAGGTTCACGGCTGTGGGATAAAGATGGAATTTGGATGAGTGGTGTTGCTAGACAATTTTATCGGTGGCGAAAGATCTTCAGAGTGACTGGTTGGATGTTGCTGGCAGCCGTGGCAGTGCTTATGTCGCCGTTAATTCTCTTAGGCCTCACCGCTTTCGTTTACCCAATTTCGTTGGTGTTTAAGAATACTGGATTTGATTCTGGAATAAGGTTAATTAACGACTTCAGTCACTGGGTAAACTCAGTGTTCTTACCAGAGGCTCTACCCCTAGTGCTACCGAGAGTAGTAGTGTTTATTCTTCTGGCGCTAATGGTCACGCTAGGCATTAATTATTTGTTGTCCATAGTGGTGCGAGCGAGGCGAAGAACCCGTGGTGCGCTGTGGAGGAAGATGTTTGGTGAATTGCTTAGCGTTGCTGAGATTCGAGACTGTTTTGCTAAGGAACTGTGGAAATTAATTCGCGGTGCAGCTCCAATCAGTCATCCGTTCACAGAAGGATTGAGCCGCGGCTATGTTCAATTGCTAAGTGACAATCTCGGGCAGCCAGGTTTTCGAGAATTGATCGTAGCTTCGCATGATATTGATGCACGACGCGATATAGTGTTCGCACTTTTGAGCGAGGCGTACGGTCCTCACTTTTTTAATCCATCAATGAGGCAGGGTGCTCGTCGCATATTTGAGACGTGGGATCTTTCTGGCGCTGACCATGATCATGCAATCGACGCCTTATTTTCGGCCGTCAGCCTTCCAGTGCTAACTGAACCTCACTTGATCACGTTTGCATCTGACAGTCAGTGGCGTGGTGAAACACACCGCGCCTGTGATCGACCAGACGCTGTTGGTCGTGTGTTGGAGGAGGTTCTCAATGCTGGTGTTGAGCAAGCTATCGTGGTGTCGCCTGCAGCCGAATTAACCGGTCCACATGCGCTGACTGGAGGACGTTCAGATTTACGAGGTTTTACTGGTGAGTACTTGGCATCTATTGAGGCCGCTTCGGTCCAGGATGCTGTGGCAGTTCAGGCAAGCCAATTTCAGGAAATGTTTCTCATTCGTCCGGAGCATAATCCCCTAGGGCCATTTGATATGTCAGGAGCTTATGACAAGCGCTCCGATCGACGGCAGACTTTAGATGAGTTGGTTGATCAGGGCTACCAAGATGCTTATCGGCAATTCATTGATCCAGTCATTGGTGCTAGTGGTGAAGGACTTGATGTTCAAGTCTAAGGGAGCTGGATTACCCGTGGAAGACAATGTTCTTTCAGAGATGTAGTTATATCTTTAGCATGGATATAAATTGACCTTTAAGCGATTAGAATTCGAACGCCGTTTTATTATTCTGCATCTACTGCTGGTGGTTGTGGCCACTTTAGGAATGGCTAAAGGGTTAGTGGCTCAGCCAACTTTCACGAGTGGTGTGGATCTGGTGCGCTTAGGCGTCACGGTAATTGACCGAAACGACAACTTTGTAACCGATTTAACGATGGATGATTTTGAGGTTTATGAAGGAGGAGTATTTCAAGAACTGCGGTATTTCAGTAGCGCCAACATGCCCGATTCATCACAACCACCCTTACACCTCGGCTTGTTATTCGACACAAGTAGCAGCATGGAACAGGACTTGCGGATGTCACAGTCCGCTGCAATCAAGTTTTTGAATACTGTTACGAAGGCTGAGGATATAACTTTGGTTGATTTTGACACAGAAGTTCGTGTTGGACGTTATAGTCAAAATAATTTTCCAAGACTTATTGAACGGATCAGATTACAGAAACCAAAAGGATGGACGGCATTGTATGACGCCCTTGGTGTGTATTTGGATGGTGCCTCTTGGCAAGATGGTCAAAAAGTACTGGTTTTGTTTTCTGATGGTGGAGATACCAGAAGTAACTTGTCTTTCAGCGAAGTCAACGATTTAGTTAAGGCTTCAGACGTAACATTGTACGCTATTGGTTTTCTGAAGAATCGACCTCGCAATGCTAGTCTTATGCGTCAGATGCGAATATTTGCTGAGCAGACTGGAGGAGAGGTATTCATGCCGTTAACGGCCGAACCGTTCGATGAGATATATGCTCGTATTGTAGAAGAGCTTAATTCACGTTATTCCTTTGGTTATTCCTCAACTAACGACCTGACTGATGGTGGATGGCGTGAGATTGAAGTGAAATTGAATACTTCACGGTCAGATCTTGAAGGTGCAAAGATTCGCACCCGCAAGGGGTACTACGGACCTTATTTCAAAAAGAATTTTTGAGCCTTTCCGAAACTAAGATGGTGCAGGTACATCTCAGGCGCTGGACCTCTGCTCCTATTAGTGTCCTTCAACAAAATGAATTCCAACGATGGTCAGTTTCAGTTAGTAACAGATTTTCAATTAGGGGTAGATCAAGAACGAGCAATTGAGGAGCTAACCTCTGGTCTTGAGAGAGGTGATACACATCAGGTGCTTCTCGGTGTGACGGGTTCTGGTAAGACGTTCACGATGGCACAGTGCATCGCGCGCGTGAAGCGGCCTACCTTGGTTATGGTTCACAACAAGACGCTTGCTGCCCAGTTATACCAAGAGTTTAAACGTTTCTTTCCTTACAATGCAGTTGAGTACTTCGTGAGCTACTATGATTACTATCAGCCCGAAGCCTACATTCCTTCTACTGATTCTTACATTGAGAAGGAAGCTACGATCAATGATCAAATCGACCGGATGCGATTATCTGCGACGCGTTCTCTCTTCGAGCGTCGTGACGTAATCATTGTGTCAAGCGTCTCTTGTATTTATGGTCTAGGTTCTCCAGAAGCCTATTTCGATATGTTGCTTCCGCTTCACTGTGGCCAACAGGTTGAGCGTGAATGGCTTCTTCGTAAACTCGTCGAGATTCATTACGAGCGTAATGATCATGAGTTCACAAGAGGGACGTTTAGGGTTCGTGGCGATGTTATTGAAGTTTATCCTGCCTATGATGAGGAGGCGTTACGCATTGAATTATTCGGTGATGCGATAGAAGGAATTTCGAGTATTGATCCGATTACGGGTCATTCAAAAAGACAGCATCAGAAGATTGCAGTCTATCCAAAGTCGCATTTTGTTCTTCCGAGAGAACGAACAGTTCAAGCCCAGGAGACGATTAAAGCAGAGTTAGACGAATGCCTACCGAAGCTTGAGACTGTCGGCAAAACTTCGGAGGCTCATCGGTTGCATCAAAGAACCATGTTTGATCTCGAAATGATTAAGGAAATTGGATATTGTCATGGCATCGAAAACTATTCGCGACACCTATCTGGTCGAGATCCCGGCGAACCTCCACCCACATTGCTTGACTATTTTCCTGACGATGCATTAACGATCGTCGACGAAAGTCACCAAACGGTGCCCCAGTTGCGTGGGATGTACCAGTCTGATCGTTCTCGCAAGGAGGTTCTTGTTGATTATGGCTTCCGTCTTCCGTCAGCTCTCGATAACCGTCCATTAAATTTTGAGGAATGGAAGAGCAAGGTAGGTCAAATTGTTTTTGTCTCTGCGACTCCAGGTCCTTACGAGATTTCGATGTCAGATGGGGTTGTTGTGGAGCAGATTATTAGGCCTACTGGGCTACTTGATCCAATGATCGAAATCCGACCGGTCAAGGGACAGATAGATGATCTGCTGACTGAGGTTCGACAGCGCGCTACTTGCAGTGAACGCAGTCTCGTTACAACACTAACGAAACGCATGGCTGAGGATTTGACAAAGTACTATCAAGAACTCGGAGTGCGAGTCAGGTATCTTCATTCTGATATTGACACCTTGGAAAGAGTTGAAATTTTAAAGGATCTTCGTAGAGGAGTATTTGACGTATTGATTGGAATCAATTTGTTACGAGAAGGTCTTGATCTTCCAGAAGTGTCCCTTGTCGCAATTCTAGATGCTGACAAAGAGGGGTTTTTACGTTCTAGTGGTTCACTGATTCAAACCTCAGGGCGTGCAGCTAGGAATATCAATGGTAGAGTCATCATGTATGCGGATGTTGAGACTGAGTCAATACGAACTGCCATAAATGAGACTCAGCGCCGTCGTAAGATTCAGCAAGCCTACAATGAGGAGTACGGTATTACACCCACCACGATAATTAAGGAGATCGATGGTGTAATTGGAAAAGTTTACGAAGGTGATTACGTGACCATTTCGAGAGTGCAGGATGAACGAGAATCGTTTCGTAGCCAAGCTGAACTCGATGGCAAGATTGCTGAATTACAGTCGGAAATGCAAGCTGCTGCGGTCAATTTGGAGTTTGAGCGTGCAGCGCAGATCCGAGATCGCATCAAGAATCTCCAGTTACCAGGTGCCGGAATAGTGGTTCATTCTGATGCTTTCTGACTGAAATTGGGCGAGCATGTTGTTTTTGTGAGAAAATAAGGCAGGTTAGGTAGCTGCCTTGAGTCCCTGAATGAAGTTTTAATTTGTGGTGAAGATCGAGGCGGTAGGAGGATTTATGACTTCTTTAGCTCTTGTGCTGCTAGCGATAATCGCGATCGCAACGACCTTTATGGCCATACTGCAGATTGGAGCCATACTCTATGTTCGGCGGTTGGGTCGTCGGGTGGATGATTTGGCTGGCGAATTTAAGCGTGAACTCAAACCGCTAGTTGGGCGACTCAATACGATGAAAGATGTAGTTATTAACCAAGCTCGAGAGGAACTTGGCTTAATTGAAGGTCTTAGGACCGCGTTTGAGTCTATGAAGAAGACATTTCAAAAAAGTCAACCACCACCTCCTGCAGCGCGTAACACAGAGGACGAGGATTCAATGTTCATTGGCTGATCGTGAAGATGATACAGGTGCGTAATCATGACAAAATGTCGTAAGTTATTACGAAGCCTCTTCGTTGTCGGCGTAATTGTTTTGTTTGGGTCCTTCGTCCTACCGGCTCAGCCCGCAACCTCTAGATCCTTAATAGAGCAGTTAAAGCAACTTATGGACGATCAGGAGTTGAGTGCTATTGCTGCGCAAGACCCGAGCAAGGAAAACCATTTTGTTGCAGCTCTTTATTTTTCTGGTCGTCAAGTGTTGGCTGTTTCGGCTCCGTACTCAGCGCCACTCATTATGAGTGAGAAACTGGACAATGGCGACTATCAAAATGTCTACATAGATTTAAGCAGCGCTTCGGATCCCGAGGCACGTTTTTTCGTGAACGATTTTGGTGCAGATGGGCTGCAGGCTGGGTCGGCTACTGAGGGTCCTCGCGATAGTGTCAATCGTGGTGGCCAGGAAGTCGCACTGGATGTGAGCGACTTGTATGCGCAAGCTGACCAAGACTATGCCGATGTAATCAGGTTGCTTATCGGCAAACTTCGTTGATACCACATAGTACGTAGCATTTACGAGTGGGCGCTTGGCTCAGTGGTAGAGCATCGCCTTCACACGGCGGGGGTCAGTGGTTC
>CAZMUA010000006.1:0-143168 GCA_964569695.1 uncultured Woeseiaceae bacterium | reverse complement strand
GTCCCCAAGGGGAATCGAACCCCTGTTGCCAGGATGAAAACCTGGTGTCCTGGGCCACTAGACGATGGGGACTTAAGACGACAACACACTAGTGTAGCACGGTCGATTCTGAGCTACTTCAGTGTCCTTCGGGTAGTTCGATACGAAGACTACTCGTTTTCAGCGATACTTTCCCTTGCGTGCATAAGCGCATCTCGAGCTTGGTCGTCTGCGCGTTCACAAATCTCCAAGAGCCTCTGATAGTAGCTACTCGCGAGGCCTATGTCGCCAATCCGTTCGGCAGCTTGCGCCGCTCCAAAGAGCGCACCGAATCGACCAGGCTCTTCAACCATGGCCGGCTTGAATTCTTCAAGAGCTGCACTGGGGAGATCTGCGGCGAGCAGCATTTCGCCGAGTAGTTCTCTCGCTGGCGCAATAGGTCCTGGTGAAACTCCCGACTTTTCGGTGAGATCTTCTCGGTCCGCCGCGAGGCGCATCGTAGCAAGTGCGTCGTTGGTGTTCCCTTCAGCAAATAAAATCCATGCTTCAGCGACCTGTCGTTGAATATCAACTTTCGTTCCCCAAAAACTTCTGTTGCCAAGAGATTCGGCTGCACGTCGTAGCTGGTCGAGATCGTTTCGGGCCGCATCAGGCTCATTGTTCCGAGCGGCACCGAGCGCCCTGGCGAAGTAGGTGATGGCATCGACGAAAGGGACAGGGGTTCGACGCACATTAAGCGCCGCGGCTCTGGTCCAATCCTTGCGTTCAAGCGCGTGACGGGCATCGATTGCGGCGATTGCATAGGAGCCACCCAAGCCACGGCTATTTGGGGATTCCATGGTTCCTAAGATTCGTTCCATTTCTTCAACGACTTGTCCGGCTGCCTCATCCTGGCCAGTTTGCAGATAGCCGTAAATCATGTAATCCATTGCATGTAGCGCTTCAGCAGGGGACCTATCTTCGAGAGCTGCGGCTGCCGATTTGATATTCGTATCAATCGAATTTTGCCAGTAGCCGAGTCGCGTAAACGTGTGAGACGGCATGTGAAGCGCATGGGGGGCTAATGGTGCAATGGCTGCGTATCGCTCCGCAGCGTCCAGGGCTCGATTCGCCAGGGAGGGGACATCGAAACCATGGATGATGTAATGCGCGATTCCTGGATGGTCAGGCTCTTCGATAAAGGCAGGCTCTAAAATAGCCGCTGCACGATATGGCTTTGCATACGATTTATCATTCGGGTCCGTTGCATTGATGATTGCGAGTGCATAAAAGATGGCCGCTTCCGAGTCGTCAGGGTATTTTGTGGCAAGAGCTTCCATTGCTTTTTCGTAGTCAAGCACTCGAGGCCAGTCAACCGTCTCTGCATAGTCGTCGTACAGATTGGCTAGAGCTTCGATGTAGTCACGTTCGCGTTCGGAGTTTGCACCGGTAGCGCGTGCCTGTTGAATGGCATCCAGCCCCGCTTGCAACTGCGCAGTCGGACGGCTCCCATTCTGATTTGCACCCGAACCGACTGGGTTACCCCAGTTGGCAAGCGCGATGCCCCAATAGGAGATTCCACAGGACGAATCAACTTCGAGCACTTCCTCAAAAGCGTCGATTGCAGCCTGAAACC
Organism: uncultured Woeseiaceae bacterium; assembly: GCA_964569695.1. Lineage (GTDB taxonomy): Bacteria > Acidobacteriota > Vicinamibacteria > Vicinamibacterales > UBA823 > UBA8106. The sequence goes on along the minus strand of CAZMUA010000006.1, from coordinate 141,574 downwards.
AAAATGAATGCAGTAAAGCGATGGCACGATTGAATTGAGGTTGCACTTCGGCACTGCACGAAGTGGGGAAGTGTACCGTTCCAAGGGCCTCTTCGTCATGAGTTCCGTGAGTTTGGCTTGCCGTGAATCCGTAAGTATTTGCATTAAAAAGCAAGCAGACGGTTAGAAGCAAAACGACTGGCAGAGGGCGCGGCATTAAGGACTCCAATCAGAACAGTTACGATGAAAACTAAGACTAGGACTATCAATTTATTATAATGCCTCGGCTTTATTCGGTGTTATGAAGATGTCGACGTGGCTTTTGTCCATAGGGGTGGTGTTTAAGGAGACGACGAGAAGCACCAGACCGTTCGCGAGTAACCCCCAAATTCCTGGATGAATGTCCTGCCATTGGAGGCTGGGCACCAGATTCCAAAGGAGTGTGACGCAGGAACCCACGATTAAGCCCGTGAGTACGCCCGTCGGGGTGGATCGTCGCCAGTACAACGCGGCGAGTAACGCTGGCGCAATTTGCGCGATCACTCCATACGACAGAAGTAAAAGATAGACCAAGGAAATCTCAGAGTTAATAGCGAAGTAATAGGCGATGGCTCCGATTGCAACAACTAGGTATTTAATTAATGTCGTTTCCTGTTGATCGCTGATTGTTGTCCGAAACAACACACGGTAAAAATCCTTGACGAGAATTGAACCCGCTGCATGGACGATTGCATCGCCCGAGGACATCGATGCTGCAAGGGCCCCCGCGCAGAAGAGTCCAACAACGACCGCCGGTAAACCTAATGAAGTAACAATCGTCGGCAGGATTGTGTCCGCTGGTGCGACATCTGGAAAAGCGAGGACTCCGGAGAAGCCGATGATAAGAATCGGAAGTAAAAAAAATGCGAATGTTGGATAAAAGATCACTGTTTTTCGTAACGTGGCTATATTTTCAGCCGTATAAATCTTCATAAAATAATGAGGCCACACACTAAACCCGAACATCGATATAGCCAGCGCACTTGAGTAACCACCCCAACTCCATCTTTCGCCGGTTGCGTCAAGACCTGGTGCTTGCACCATGTCTGGAGAGATACTTGCGAGTTCTTTAAACATGGGTTCGATGCCACCATGGAGCACATACGGGAGGTAGAGGCCGAGGCCCCAGGCTAAGGTCATCATCAGGAGCCCTTGAAACATGTTAGTCCAGGCAATCCCCATGACACCGCGCCGGCAGACATAGAAGAGCACGACTCCGTAGGTTACGCCGGCGCCGGCCCACTGTGGCAAGCGGCCTTCCGTAACTACGGAAAACACGTAACCGGCTCCCTGCATCTGTAGTGTTAAGTAGGGCACGAAGGCTATGAGGCTGATGACTGCGAGCGTGACCGAAATGTAAGGATTTTTATATCGATGTGCAAACAGTTGTGCTTGTGTGACGTATTTAAATTGTCTTCCAAGCTGGGCCACTTTAGGGCCAAAGAAATACAGCGGGACAAGACCAAGACTGGTGTAGCCAATGATGTAGAACGACGCCGCTCCCCGCGAGTAGGCCCAGCCAGGGCCACCGAGGAAGGCGAAGGCGCTGAAGATTGATGCTCCCATAATGAAATAGAGGGAGATAAACCCCAGTTGCCGGTCGCCAGCTACATACCCTTCGGTTCCGCGGGATGTCGAGCGACCCGAACAAAGGCCGACCGTCAGCGATAAGCCGAGATACAGCAAAATAATAATAAAGACCGTAATCCAGGAAGGCATCTTACCGGTCTTCTCCCTGGTTTAGATAGTGATCGTAGAGCCACAAAAGCGCAAAGGAGACCAACACGAGGCTCAGAACGTAGAACAAGGAGAAAGGGAGTCCAAAGACAAACGGTGAGATCCGGCTGAATAGGGGATAGATAGGCCAGATTAGCGCGAGAAAGATGGCGATAAACAGAAGAGCAAGAGGTCCTAGCCCGAACGTCGGCATAGCCGTGGATTAAAGTGTCCGGCGAAGGATATGGGCAGGTCTAATATCCTTGATTGTAGGTGTTCCTGCCTGACGCATTACGAGTTCAAGTTCACGACGAAGCATTTGGAGCACGGCTTCAACGCCGGCTTGGCCGAAAGAGGCTAATCCCCAGAGATAGGGTCGGCCGACTCCGACGGCGCTCGCACCGAGTGCTAAGGCCTTAAAAATATCGGTTCCGCGTCTGAAACCACTATCAATTAAAACGGGAATTTGGCCGTCAACGGCCTCAACAACCTCCGGCAAGCATTCAATCGTGGAACGACCACTGGCAGCAGCACGTGCTCCATGATTTGAAACAATGATCCCATCAGCTCCGTGACTGACTGCAAGGAGGGCATCTTCTCGCGTAACGACTCCTTTTAAAATTAGTTTCATGGGAGTTGCATCCTTTAGGCGAGCGATGAAATCCCAGGTAAGTCCCCGGCTCATGCTTTCTCCAACAGGGTCTGGGAGATGCTCTCCCATCGGCTTGACCGACCGGCTGTAGCGACTCGTCGCAGTCGGTTCGTGACAGACAGAGCAGTTTCGATCGTCAATCCGTTGCAACCGGGTGGCTGTCTCAGTATTACGTCCACCAAGGAGGTCGATCGTCCAGACGAGTACCGGAGTGCCGGTGGCTTCCGCTCGTTTAACCATCGCGAGCGTGCGATTCCAATAGCTATCAGCATAGAGTTGATACCAAATCGGTTCACCTCGGGCCGCAGTCACGTCTTCAATGGAACTTGAGGCCACCGTTGAAAGCATTTGAATGTGGTCCTTGTTACGTGCGGCTTTGGCAACGGCAATTTCTGCACCAGGATGAAAGGCGGCATTACTACTCGTTGGTTGAATGGTAATGGGAGTGCTCCACTGTTGGCCGAATAGTTCGATCGATGGATCAATTGATCGAATGTCGACTAGGCGTCGCATGCGAAGTCCGAATCGGTCAAAGCCTTCGCGGTTAATCCGCAACATGCTGTCGTCATCGATACTGGTTGCCATATAGCCGTAGTGGGCAGGCGGTAAGACTTGTTTTGCAACTACCTGAAAATCAAAGACGTTGAGGGCTTCGGCTTCTGAAGCAATCGCGATGTCCTGTTTGCCGACCTCCTTCATAAAGATCTCAAGGTCAGGAGCGCCCCCTGGACCACTTGCGATTAGTTCGTCAACTAGACTTCCGGTTAGTCCAGCCGACACCATGAGAGGACTGGCGGCCAAAAACTTAAGGAATTGCCGGCGTTTAGTGACAGGATCAATAGCGTCAGCCATGTAGAAATCCTTTCAAATGAGACGTGCGGCAGAATAGCACAGCCTCGAGGTTGAAGCGAGATTTGCGGTGGATATATCCAAAGTATTGATTCAGAGGAGTTATAGTAGTTCGTCCCGTACGATATTTAGACTGAGAGTAAAGGAGACCTCATGGATTTATCACGAAGAGCATTCGTTCGGTCTGTTGGACTCGGTGGCGCTGGTGCACTTTCGACGGCCTTTATCATCGCGCGCGGTCGCGAGGAATTAGCGGCGTCCGGTCTTGAGACTGTGCAAAATCCTCCACTGGTGCCTCCAGGATTCATTCGCATTAGTGGAAATGAGAATCCACGGGGCCCCGGACACTCAGCATTAGCTGCTTTAGACGGTCGGGTTACGCCTGGTATTGGACGTTATCCTGACAATCCTCCAGATTTAGCGGACACGATTGGTGAGATGTATGGCACCGACTCAGACCATGTCCTTGTTAGTTCAGGTTCAGCTGGTCTGCTTGCCGCAGCGGTCCGAGCGTTTACGTCACCAACACAAGCATTGGTGAACGGTTCCCCATCGTATGGTTCTCCCGTTAGCACTGCCAGACGAATCGGCACGCCACTCAAAGAGGTGCCAGTGAAGGCAAACTTGGAGCTTGATCTGGATGGAATGGTGGAGGCGGCTCAAGGAGCGGGATTAGTGTTTCTTTGTAATCCGAATAACCCAACCTCAACTTTTTATTCGCTCGATCAAGTAGCGAATTTTATCAGTCGTGTGCGGTCTTCATCACCAAACACAATGATTCATGTTGATGAGGCTTATATCGATTATGCCGATCACTTTGGTGAGACGGCTATTCCGTTGTCTTTGAGAGACTCCCATGTGTTTGTGACTCGTACATTCTCAAAGGCGTATGGAATGGCTGGCTTACGGTTGGGGTATGCGATTGGGCAACCGAGGACCCTGCAAGCGATGAACAATGTCTGGGGATTGGGTAGCGTAAATAGCTTTACCGCGGCAGCTGCGATCGCGTCGTTAGGCGATCCGGAGCATATGGTTCGTGAGCGAGCAGAGAACAAACGCGTCCGTGATTTTACGTTGAAGACCTTTAAGGACTTGGGCGTGAATGCTCCCGCTTCACAGACAAACTTCTTATTTATCAATCTCAATCATCCGGCGAGTGTTTTCCGCACCGCATGTTTGCAGCATAATGTGCAGGTTGGTCGAGATTTTCCTCCAATGGAAAATACGCACTGTCGAGTGTCAATTGGCACCATGGAGGAAATGGAGGTGGCGGCAAGGGTGTTCAAGGGTGTTTTGAACGCTTGAACGCCAGATTGATTCGAGGGTTTAGCAGACGATTGATGCCACGGCGGCAGGCCCTAGAAGCCTCCGCGGTGGTTCCGGATAACAAAACGGTTATTTAATCTGTAAGAGTTGTTGAGGGTCGACTCGCACAACCAGATAGGCGATATCTTCTTCAATCTCCGTAAATCCATGTGGAACACCGGCTGGGATAATAACCATGTCCCCCGTGGCAATACGACGAGCAGTACCGCCGTTGACACCTGGGCCAACATCGCTCGGTCCAGTTAAAACTTTCACGATCTCGCTATCGGGTGCAAGTTCTCGGCTGTCGATAAGCGTTCCTCCGGTAACCAGTGTGCCAGCACCAGTAATGACCCGATAGACTTCGGTGAGGGCATGATGTTGAATGGCGCTCGCTCTTTTGGTTGCGGGCCGTTGGACTATTCCGATGCCTACGTTGTATCCCCCCGCATCGACTAATCGAATAGAGTCGTCTGTGACACGGCCCTCCGGGGCAGCACTGGCAACGGTAGTAATGTCGAGATCGCTAACATGAGTGGCCACCAGTGTCTCAGTTTGAGGCAAGGCGAGTCCTAGTAATACGGCAAGGGCAGCAAAATTGATCATGGATTTGCCTTTATTAAAGTTGAAGCCCGAAGAACGTTGAACCGTCTTCGGGCCTCAGAAAAATACGCTTAGTTGTGACGTTCACTCAAAGTATTCAACTAATTAGTCGATAGTTTGAGTTGCTTACTGACTGGCTGGAGGCACTAGGCCATTCAGTCGATGATAAACCGTCATAACTCCGTACTCTGACCACGTGTGAACCATGGTGCTATAGACACAACGAGCCTTGGTCGACGTGCCTAAATATGAACACTCTATGACGTCCTGGATGGACTCGCTGGATTCGCTGGCAAGTACAGCCGCACCATAATCAAACGAGTCAATCATCGCCTGGATTACGGCAGCTTTGTCGCCGGTTTCTTCCGGTCTTGCTGGTGCTTCCATGTCAGCATTGAGAGTCCCCATAGTATTATTTTGGGCGCCGGTGATGTGCATGAGTTGTTCAGCAAAGTTGCGAAGCTCTTCTGTCGGTTTGTATTCGTAGAGCTCGGCCGGCATAGCTTCTGCCTGGGCTACCATCCTATCTTTCAGGCTATTCCAGTCACCCACTAGGTCTGCAGCAACGTCAGTCGCAGGCTCTTCAACCGCTTCAGCCTCTTCAGCGACGGTTTCAACGTCAGTTGCAGGTGCGCATGCTGAAAAACTGACGACAATAAATGCGGTTAATGGCACGGTAAACATCAATGAGCGGAAAACGGGTAGCATTTCTCCTCCTTCTAATTACGAAAAATACTCGTAGTCAAGGATACGACTTGGCTACGACCAATCAATTATAGTGTAAATCTGGATTAGTCTTGCGTTCCTTGAATCCAACGCACTATGGTCTGCCATTCCGGGTCACTTTGTGAAGCCCAATGTTTTCCGCCAGGATGAAATGGGTTTCCACCGCTATGCTCTGAAAGTGGCAACGTCAGCAACGGACTGGCCATAAGGTCGTTTGGGCGAATCATCCGTCGGGTCGCAGATAAATTATGTTGGGATTGTTCAGCAGTCCAGCCTTCTCCGTCGGATGGTAGAGGTTGGAGTCGAAAGCGTGTTCGAGTGGAGTGACACACAACGCAACGTGCGATCCCTATTCGTTTCCTCACAAAAATAGGTTCCACCTCATTCCGATAAAAATCGTAGTCGAAGGGTTCTCGCGACGCCAGCGAAAGCGTGCCAGCTTGCTTGGTAGTCCAGTTTTCGATTGAAGTTCGTGGGATCTGTGCTGTGATTACCCGTTTGGGGACCTGACCTACGGGAATCTGGGTCACTTCGGTCATGGTCTCAATATTCACAACAGAGGTCGAATTGGATCCCGCGTTTGCGACATAAACATATTGACTGTCTGGAGAAAAGGTTAGCCAATCAGGATGACTCCCGACGTGAACCCCGCCGAGGTACCTGAGGTCAGGGAGAGAGTACGCATAGACGAAACTGTTTACTTTACTGCAGAGCCAAAGCGACGTGCCATCCGGCGTCACACCTTGACCGTGCGATGGTGAGCCTTGAAGAAATTCGTTGTGGCGTTCGTCTTCGGGAACGGATGGCAATTCAACACGCTTACCAACTTCACGACGTTCCTCAAAATCAACGATTGCGAAACCATGGAAATTAGATAGCTGGACAAAGATACGACTTGTTGAACCATCTGGGTTAGTTTCAAAGGACATTGGTCGTACGCCTGCATTAAAAAATAGTGACCAGACTGCGGTTTCTGTCTTTGAGTCAATCACCGTGAGGTTTCGACCGGCGATTGAACCTGCTACGACGTACTTTCCATCCGGTGTTGTGAATGTATTATGAACACCCCCCGCGGTATTAATGCTTGTCGCAAGAGTCGCTGATGCGGCGTCGATAACATCAACCGCCCCAGGGGGCGATACAATGGCCACATAAACACGAGCGCCATCGTGACGAATAGCCACGTTGTTTGGTCGCCCACTTAGTGGAACTTTATGAGTTATCTGAAGGTTTTTCACGTCAACGATATCTAGCGTGTGGTCGACTTCGTTGGTGACGTAAAAGAAGCGACCATCGGGTGCCGCTGCAATTCCATGATTTACTTCGATGCCAGAGATTTTTCCAACGATAGTGTTTGAAGTTGGGTCAATAAGGTGAATATTGTCGCCGGCCGCATTAGTTTGAACGATGAGTGGGTCGACTGCTTGGGCAGTGGAAGGGGTGGACCTTCCGAGGATGAGAGTTAAAAGCAGGAAGACTCGAATGTAATAGCCGCACGCACTTTGTTTCGACTTGCGCATGAGTCCTCCTTCTATTCTAGTGTTCGACGTTACGCCAGTTTCCCAAGAACTTTCAATAGGCGAGCAACGTCATCTTGGTTGTTGTACATTCCAACGCTTGCGCGAATTAAAGCTCCGCTCTCTTGGAATGTGATGCTAACCCGTTCTTGCTCAAGCGCTCGTTGAACTTCGCCTGCATCTCGACCATGCCAAAAGCTCATAATGTGTGAAGGGTTGTTAGGAGGGGTAAACATTTTGTAACCAAGATCGGCGACTCCATTCCGAAGATTCTGGGCGAGGCCGACTGTGTGTTTCTCGATTCGATCCAGTCCAACCTCCCCTATAAACCCTAGGGCGGCACCGAGTTGAGCGACGGTTCCGTATATTAGGCCGGCATGCTCATACTTGGCGGCTGTTTGTTCTAATTCAAAATGAAAATCCGGCAAGCTTTTCGCGACTTGGTTATGACCGAATCGGTCGGGGGTGATGAGATCGAGGTGCTCTTCACGGACGTAAAAGGGCGCTGCACCCCAACTAGATAAGAGGTATTTGTAGGAGTTGCCACATGCGAAATCCACACCAAGGTCATTCAAGTTCACTGGAAAGGTTCCAAAGCACTGAATGCCGTCAGCGAAAAGGTAGCCACCATGACGGTGGGCGAGATCCGCCAGACTTTTTAGATTATGTCGATAACCATTTCGATTTGAGACCCAGGCGACCGAGATCATTCGAGTTCGGGCATCAGCTCTGGCTTCAAAGTCCTCAATACGGGCCTGACCGTTTACGTGGGGCACGATACGGAGTTCGATACCTTTCGTGGCTTCCAGGTTTCGATAGAGCACAAAAGTTGTCGCGAAATGAAGCTCGTCGACGACTACATTGTCGCCAGGTTTTAAGTCCAAGGAGTCAGTCACAATGTTTTCGGCATCGCTAGTCGAAAACAAAAGACTAATCTCGTTTGTGTTGGCGCCGAATAGATTGGCAAATTTAATGCGAACCTGCTCCTTGATTTCCCGGGATTCAAAATAACTGGCGGCGGGATCCAGTCGTTGCTTGTCGGCGTACGTAGTGGCGGTATCGTGAACGACCGTTGGCATTGGGCCGACCAACGATATATTCAGGTAGGCAAAATTGCGAGTTACGTGGAAGTCATCTCGAATACCTAGAGGGTCCTGTTCCGTCGATAGCGCCAAGCTCTTACGTGCAGAGGGTAGAGAGGTTAATCCTAAGGCGGCGGTTGTTTTCATGAAATTCCGTCGATCGATCGGGCTCATGTTTTTCTCCTTAGGCTATTTAATGTCGGTGCTCAGTTTCTACAATTCTTAATAGAATGTGAGTTGGGCGTTCGTTGATCTCAATTATAGAATCTCTACCGCTGACATTTTGCATTTATGGGCCGCGATGGGATCGAACCATCGACACCCTGGTTAAAAGCCAGGTGCTCTACCACTGAGCTAGCGGCCCGCAATATGTTTGAATTCTAACATCGTGATGGCAGCTAGGTCATTTACAGTTGGTTCTTAAAGGATGATTCTCTCGAAGAAACAGTAATCATAGAATTTTCTTGCCAATTGCCGAAAGAATAAGCTCGGTGGCGAAAATGGCGGTTGTGTTTTGAACGTCAATGATTGGATTTAGTTCGACGATGTCGAGAGCGAGCAGGCGGTTGGAGTCTGCCATCATTTCCATTAGGACATGAGCTTCGCGGTAATTCAGTCCTCCTTTTACTGGAGTGCCGACTCCAGGTGCGACAGAAGGATCACAAACGTCGAGATCGAAAGAAGCGTGAAAACCAGCCGTTCCGGCACTGGCGATATGCAGCGCCTTTTCAGTGATTGTGGTAATTCCTTCCCGGTCGATGTCTTTCATTGTGAATACATGAACTCCGGAGGATCGAACCATCTCCCGTTCGTGTGAATCCATATTTCGAATTCCGACAAGAACTGTTTTTGCCGGTTTCGTTTTTACAGCCGAATGTCCAATATGAGTTAGTTCGGACGGCTCTCGGCCTAAAATTGCCGACAGAGGCATTCCATGAACATTTCCGGACGGTGAGCTCTCTGGGGTATTCATGTCGGCGTGTGCGTCAATCCAGATGAGCCCAATGGGTTTTCTTTTCCTTTTAGCGAATTCAGAAGTTGCTGCTACGGACCCAACAGCCAGGCTGTGGTCTCCACCAAGAATGATAGGGAGTGCTTGAGCGTTCAGGCTAGTTAGAACGGAGCAATGAACCTTTTTGCAACTTTCGGCAATTTCTCGGATGTACTTCTTCGTGCTGTCGCCGGGGGGTTTTGTCTCAGCAACGGGTGTAGCTATGTCGCCCTTGTCGATAATGGAGTGCCCAAGGCTTTGGATTTCTTCACCGAGGCCGGCTATTCGAATCGCAGAAGGCCCCATGTCGACACCCCGATGTCCGGAACCTAGATCTAATGGAACTCCGAGGATATGAATGTTAGGCATTACAACCAGTATTGTCCTCAGTGGTCAGAAGTAAAGCTACTCCTTAAGGATTCTGGGTTGAGGTTCGATTGGTTTAGAACCTTGACGATCATATAAGTTTATGTTATTCTTGCATTTGCAAGGAATCAATATACAAAGTATCTGATTTTTCGACTTGGGTGTGAGTTATGAAACAGTTTGCTATTGGGGCTCGGATTTCGGAACCAACGTATGGTGTTGGACTGGTGGTCGCGATTGAGGATGCCTACACGCGAATCCAGTTCGATGAGCACGGCGTCAAAAAATTCTTGACTAGCTTGGCGACTCTTGAGAGCTCTAAAGCGCCTTTGCCTGACCGATTAAAGAACGGCAAGATTCGGCGCAAACGGAAGACTGCCGCGGCAAAAACGACTAAAGCGAAGCGGTCTAAAGCAGCTGCCGTCGCGGGGTAAATCCACCCTTCTTGGCCTAAATCGGTTCTGCCCCAACTTGTTCTACCTCTTCAGAGATTTGTTTAGCAGTTGACCGTGCATCTGAGATGCAGTCCGGTATACCTGCACCACGGAAACTGCTTCCGGTGAGGTAAAGACCTCGATGTTTTTCTAATTGAATGTCAATTTGTTTTAGTCGAGCCAGATGTCCTAGTTCGTGTTGTGGTGTCGATCTATGCCAGCGGTAAACCTTTGAGAATTTCGGCCCTTCATTAATCTCTAAAAGTCTAGCCAAATCCGAGTGAGCGATACCGATGAGTTCCGCATCGGAGTGATCTAAGATCGTGACGTTACGAGTTCCACCTAAGAATGCGCGAAGTAGAACCTGGTCGTTTGGTGCGCGACCTGGCCATTTTGATGAAACCCATGACGCTGCAGTAATTTGGGTGTTGCGTTCCATTCGCGGCACAACAAATCCTGTTCCTTTTAGTGGATGGACGATTGCTTGCCGTCGGTAACCGAGAGCAATAGTTGCGGTTGAAACGTGTGGGATGTCGCGGCAGAGTTTAGCGAGTTTAGTATTGAATTGTGCAACCAATGTGGCAACGTGTTCTGACGGAACGGCAAGAATGACGGTTCTAGCTCGGATCAACTTGCCTGAATCACAGTGAACGACGTAGGGAACCGAAGTTTCGAGCCGCACCACTCTATTTCGTTTGTGCAAATGTTCTTGAGGCAAACTCTTAGTTAGCGCTTTGATTAACTGTTCTAGCCCGCCTGGCAGTGATCGGAACGCACCTCCGCTCGTTGCCTTTTTTGTCTGTTGACGAAACCCTAGAATTAGGCTTCTGTAGCGCGCTTCCGCTTCCAGAAATCTTGGAAATAGTGCCCGCATCGATAATCGCTCGACGTCGCCCGCATGAATACCGCCGAGGAGCGGTTCAGCGAGATAATCGACTGATTCCTTTCCAAAGCGTCGATTGAAAAACGATGCGATTGATTCATCGTTCTCTGCATCGTAACTTCCTCGAGGTCGAATAAGATCGAGACCAAATTTCAATTTTCCCAGAAATGAAAATAACCGCGTGGAAAGGAAAGGAGCTATTCGAGTAGGGATACCAAGAATTGAAGCTTCAGGTAGCGCATGTAGGATATCGTTGCGTAGAATAAATGCGGTGCGGGGTTCTAAAGTCTCTTGGAGACGGCTTTGGAGGCCCAGTTCGGTGCAAAGTTGGAGACCTGCGGGCTTTTGAGCTAATAGGGCATCCGGTCCTGCATCAATGACAAACCCATCAATTTCTTCCGTTACTATCACACCGCCGAATCGGTTTGATGACTCCACCAATTCGAAGCTGAGGCCGCGTTGCTGGAGTTCGTAGGCTGCTGCCAGACCGCTGATGCCTCCTCCAACAATAACGACATCAACCTCAGGGCCTTTTTTCATTGAGGGGAGTTACTCGTCATGTGACGGGCAGATTGATTGTGTATGAAATCCGCAAGTAGCTGAACATTTTCGACAGGTGTTTCGGGGAGAATGCCGTGTCCTAAGTTGAAGATGTGGCCGGGACGGCCATTTGCTTGGCGCAGTATCCGAGTCGCCTGCTCGAGTAGTCGATCAGTTGGACCTAACAAGAGAGTCGGGTCGAGGTTGCCTTGAACAGCATGGTCATGACCGATCCGTTTCCATGCCGTGTCTAGCGGAATTCTCCAGTCGACACCGATGACATCGCCTCCAGCTTCACGCATTGCTTCAAGAATGGTTGCGGTTCCAGTTCCAAAATGAAGGGTTGGAACATCGAGAGCTTCAATTGTTTTAAGAATCTTTTGTGAATGTGGCAAGAGAAATTCTCTATAGTCATCGGAGCTTAAAGCGCCAACCCAGGAATCGAACAATTGGACAGCGTGCACACCCGCCTCAACTTGGGCCACCAGATATTCCGCGACTACTGTCGCTAACTTGTCACACAATAAATGCCATTTGTCAGGCTGGTTGTACATGAGAGCCTTCGTATGTGTATAGGTGCGGGATGGGCCGCCTTCAATCGCATAGGAGGCTAAGGTAAAAGGCGCACCCGCGAAACCAATTAAGGGCACTCGGCCCTCTAATTCTCTTTTCAGTATTCGGATGGCTTCCAAGGTGTAGGCCAACTCTTGGCGTGGTTCAAAGAGTTGAAGCTTGTCGATGTCGCTCAGCGAACGGACGGGAGGATTAAGTCGTGGGCCTTCGCCCTTTACAAATTCGACTGAAAGACCCAACGGCTCTAACGGTAACAGTAAATCTGAAAACAAAATTGCTGCATCAATATTCAATTGATTGACTGGCTGCAGGGTTACCTCAACCGCAAGTTCTGGGGTCCGGCAGATTTCGAGCAAAGTGTAGCGTTTTCGAATTGCTCGATATTCTGGCATATAGCGCCCAGCTTGACGCATAAACCAAACCGGAGTCGCATCAACTGATTCACGCCTGCAGGCGCTGAGAAAACGGCTTCTCATTGCATTATCGTACTACGATCGGGAAAGGAACGTTGGCGCGACTAGGACGATTCATGCTAGCCTTCCTAGGTTTGGGCGTTTACCTGCAGGTCCCACCAGAGGTGCTGCTGGAGGAAATGTGAGTCCTATACTTTTGCGTCCGGTGCGTGAGCAGCTAGAACACGACCATGTTATTCGCCTGCTCCGGACCCGTTTGCGCAGACGATTTCAGATTACGGTGAATTTAGGCGAAGAGGTAAATCCATTAACTCTTGGAGCGAGAAGGTTATACCCAGATTTAATGTTGATAACGAACGACCGAGCAAACGTGCTTCAAACGATTGTGGAAGTCGAAACCAACGAGTCCATTAATCATTTGGAGGCGATGGCTGAGTGGCTTCCTTACGGTAGAGTGCGCGCGACCTTTCATTTGTATGTGCCATCTGGATGTTCAGAAAAAACCCTGCAATTGTGCAAGGAAAAGAAAATTCAGGTCGACGAGATTTGGAGCTATCACGCGGTTGGGGACAACATGCGTTTTACGCTTGCGTATCGAGCTCCTGAAAATGCTGCAAAGTTGGCCAGAATGGAGCAGGCAAGGAAAGTGGCTTTAGCCAAACAACGAGCTAAACCAAAAGTGAAAGCGAAGCCTGCTGAGTCTAAAAAGACTCTGAAGTCAAAGAAAAAGGTGAAATCTTCCCAAGGTAAACGATCGACCGGTGCTCTTAAGAAATAGAAGACCAATGAAGATATTTGATCGTCTAACCTCTTGATTATGAAGAATTAGTCACTTTTTGCTAAAATATGAGTAGAGGATTCAAGAGATGAGAACTCTTTCATGCCATTGCGGAATCGCGTTAACGGTGCTTTTTTTGGGCGCTTGCGGAGGAGCCAATTCGGTAGTTGGTCCGAGTAGTGTTCAGATGCATGATGGTTCAAAAACAGCGGCTGCAGCGGCGGGTCAAACCGAGGCCGCGAAGAGGGCAGCATGGAATGCGCTTTCGGATGACGAGAAGGCCGCGAAGAGGGCCGCAAAGAAGGCGACTATGCAGGCTCGGAAGGCGGCATGGAATGCACTCTCTGATGACGAGAAGGCCGCGAAGAGGGCCGCAAAGAAGGCGACTATGCAGGCTCGGAAGGCGGCATGGAATGCACTCTCTGACGACGAGAAGGCAGCCAAGAATGGTGCAAGGTCCATGCGGAAGTCAGTGAAGTTTGGAAGAAAAGCAGTGTGGAATGCTCTGTCGGATGCAGATAAGGCAGCCAAAAAAGGCTCCAAAAAGGCGAGACAAGACTAGGGTTCTTGAATTGCCAGGCCTGAGGGGCCTGGCTACTGGTCTATAAGGCCCGGGTTTCTGAAACAAATGCCTTTCCTCAGATATGTTCGCGATCATCGCGGGAACGAAAACACCTACTTAGTGCATACCTTCCGTCGATTTGGTAAAACACACCCTGAAGTTCTCTATTGGTTTCGAACTCCACCGCATCTTCAATATGGAAGAGAAGCCCTAGACGATGGGACAATGAAGGCGATTCAAGAGAATTTCCCCTACGTCAAATTTGATTGGCCGAAGATTTTAGAGAGAAAACAACCTCAATCGAATGCGAAACCCGACGACGACTCCCGTCCGCCAAGGCGACAAAAACAAAGGACGGACCCTAAAAGAAGTAGACGGAAAAGGACGGCCGAGAAGGTAAAGGTTTCGGCCGATAGAGACAATGAGTTGCTTGAGAACGCTCAGTTGAACGATCAAGAGCCTGTCGGAGAAATCAAAACCTCAGAAACAGAGAACCGGGAAGAGGTTTCGACCGAAACGCTTCCTCAAACGGTGTCATCTGGGTCGGACCAGAAACCCGCGAGTTCGAAAAGAACAACTCAGAAACGTCGAGGTCGGAACAGATGGAATGGTCTTAATCGGAGATCGAACAGGCAAGATGGGGTAGCTGCGAGCGAAAGAATCGAGAGAGAAACCATTCAAGAAGATACGAAAAATTCTAAAATGAATACTAAGTTAGGGTCAAACGATGCGGAAGTTAACGGAAATACGGTAAATACATCCTCCTCGTCGTCAGAGATTTCTGAGGATACAAGGGCTAAACTTCCAGGTGATAAGACGGAACCGTCTTCCTGATATACTAGGAAATCATGATGCCTAACCTAATGTTGCGTGTTGTGTTTAGGATTTTTGTTATCTTGTTTGTCTGCGGACTAGCAAGCCAGGCTACCGCTCATCAACAACCGACGCAATTTCCACCGTCTACACAAGGACAAGCGCCAACCTTCAGAGCTGATGTAACTTTGATAACGAATGACGTCATCGTTAGGGACGGCGATGGTCAGTTTGTTTCCGATCTAGTAAAAGAAGATTTTGAAATATCTGAGGACGGGATAAAGCAGGAAATCGCCTCCCTGGTCCTTATTCACGGCGGTCGAGCGTTCAACCTGCAGTTGCCTCCGTCTGCTCCGGTGCAAGAAGGTATTATTTTACCGAGTGCCCAACCGAGGTCGGACACGGCTGGTCGGGTCTTTGTTCTTTTCGTTGACGACCTTCACATGGAAGCCGACGAGACTCCAAGAATCCGCGACCTTTTTAAGCGAATCTCAACAAACTTGGTTCACGAGGGCGATATGTTCTCGATGATATCTAGTGGCCCCTCATCCATTAACATAAATTTTACCTATGATCGGAAATTGCTCGATGCGGCGATCGGCAAAATCATGGGGAACGGGATGACACCCACCGACGTTATTACCGGCATGCAGGGTTCTCGCGGGCCTTCTGAGTTGCTGTACCGCTCAAACGTCGCCTTTGCAACGGCGCGTTCAATTGTGAGCAATCTAAATCAAATTGAACATCGTCGAAAGGCCGTAATTTGGGTTAGCGCCGGTTACGACTTGAATCCATTTGAGGGTTCCCGCTGGGAAGCGGCAAACAGCTTATTTGAGGGACGGTTTCGGCTTGATCGAGATGAAGATGGTAATCCGCTGACGACGCCTGGTGGCGGAATAATGTCTCAATCGAATCTTGAATTTTCAAATTTAGACCTTTCGAATCAGCTGCACCGGCTATCGATTATGGCGAACCAGGCCAATGCAACATTTTATACGCTTGACCCAAGGGGATTAATTGCGGGTGTGGATATTGGTGAAATGAGTGGTCAGTTAAACGTTCTAGAGTATTGGGATTTTGTTCGGCGAAGTCAAGATAGCCTGCGCACGCTTGCTGAAGCGACAGGAGGGATTGCTGTCGTGAACAAGAACGATTTTGATGCGGCGCTCAAGCAGATTGACGCTGAAACAAGCGATTATTACGTTTTGGGGTACTATTCAACCAATACGGACCCGAGTGCATGGCGCCGGCGTCTTTCGATTGATGTAAACCGTGATGATCTCGATGTTTGGTCTCGGACCGCCTACGAGTTGCGGGATACAGACGAGACGGTTGAAACATCGCAGCAATAAGTTTTTAACTGGACAGACTTAAGGCTAGCACGACAATATTGATGCTGGGGCTGCGTGGGTGTAATCCGTCGGAAGCCCCACGTGAGTAAATAGATCAACCCATGCCCTTAAAGTCTAAGAGATTTGTAGCCGAAAGTAGATTAACGCGTGCGTAGTCTAGTCATAGCTTGTAGGCTTTCTGTAAAAATCTGTTTACCCTGTTCGATAATTCTATTTGGTTTGTTTGGTTCTGCTGTCAGCGCTAAACCTGTTCCAGAAGGATTGGACTTCTCAGCTCACTCTTTGAAGTTTCGAGGGAGCTTCTATTCAGAGAAGACCTTACAGTCAGACTCGCAAGTAACTTCAAACACCGTTATCCATCGAGTGAGCCGAGGTGACAATTTGAGTCGCCTGGCAAGCCGATATGGCACGACGGTTGAAGCTATTCAATTACTAAATGGAATGGGTGGGCGTAGCTTGCTGCGCATTGGACAACGGCTGGAAATCCCTAGTGAAGGAAGCTCCAATTCGCAAATTCCGGGTCAAGCTACAAGCATCGAGCCCGGTGGCGCAATTGTGCATCGAGTTAATCGTGGCGATAATCTTAGTCGCTTAGCACAACGGTACGGGACGACAGTTCGATCTATTCAATCGGCGAATGGATTGGGCAGCCGCACCCTACTGCGGATTGGGCAAAGGTTAGAGATTCCGGGCGGTAGACAGCCTAGTTCCCAAGCTGTGAACGCAGTCGGCAATGCGACTGGTGGCGGCACAATTGTGCACCGAGTGAGTCGCGGGGACAATCTGAGTCGCCTAGCAAGACGTTACGGGAGTTCGGTAAGGGTGATTCAGTCTTCAAATGGACTAGGAAGCCGTACGTTGATTCGGGTTGGTCAGTATTTAACGATTCCAACTGATGGAAAGTGGGTTCCCAAGGTTAGGGCCGAGGCCGCGATTATTTACGACCCAATAAAGGGCGAAGTTATTTGGGAAGACAACTCAAACGCGTCACGGTCGATCGCGAGCATCACTAAGGTGATGACAGCCGTCGTATTTTTGGAAAGTCTTCCAGACCTCGAGGAAACGGTTCAGGTTGAACGGGCCGACGTGCGAAGAGCATCGACCACCTATCTTCGAAACCGGGAAGAGCTGAAGGTTGGTGATTTGCTGCACTTGGCCTTAGTGGCGTCGGATAATGCAGCGGCCCGAGTACTTGCAAGAATCTCAATATGGGGCTCTGAGGGATTTGTGCAGCGAATGAACGAAAAGGCGAGTGCACTTGGTCTGTCAGGTACGACTTTTGCGGATCCATCTGGTCTGGATGCTCAAAATGTGTCATCGGCCCTGGATGTATCGAGACTAATTGTTTACGCATCTGGCAATGAGCAGATCTCGAAGATTATGCAAAAACGATATTATCGAGTTCAAACAAATAGGCGGAGCGTTCGAGTTCGAAACACGAATCGATTATTGGCTGACGACTTAGATATTTTAGGTGGAAAAACTGGATTTATCAGAAAAGCGGGATACTGCTTGGCGACCTTAATTAATCTTCCTAATGTCGGTCCAGTCGCAGTTGTCGTCTTGGGAGCCTGGTCTAATTCAGATCGATTTAATGAAACCCATTTGTTGGCGAATTGGGCTTCCACTCAATTTGCAGAATAGAAGCAGCCATGACAATTTGTGGTTGTCAACTTGAAGATAGTTCTTTTGAGGAGTAAAAAATGAGTTCTGAAAAGGTTCAAACATTTACAGATGAGAATTTTGATTCGACGGTGGTCGGTGCAGAAGGACCCGTACTCGTCGATTTTTGGGCGGAATGGTGTGGTCCCTGCCGTCAACTGGCTCCGACCGTAGAAGCCTTGGCCAGTGATTATGATGGAAAAGTCACTGTCGGGAAGTTGAACGTTGACGAGCATCCAAACGTGGCCCAGCGTTTTAGTATTCGAGGTATTCCAACATTGCTACTTTTTAAAGGTGGAGAAGTGGTTGATCAGGTTGTCGGAGTTGCTGACGATTCACAGTTGAAATCGATGCTTGATAAGCATATTTAAGACATCTGAGACTCCATGCGCGAAGTCATTATCATTGGTTCTGGACCAGCCGGTTTGACGGCAGCGATTTATTCCGCTCGAGCAAATCTTGAACCCTTAGTCATTGAGGGTTTGGATGCAGGTGGTCAACTTATGCTAACGACAATGGTTGAGAATTGGCCTGGCTATCGTGACGGCATTATGGGGCCGGACTTGATTGCCGAATTGCGACTTCAGGCAACCAGATTTGGGTCTCAAATCATCACTGGCAACGTGGACAATGTGGAGATTTCCAACGCTTCCATAAAAGTGCAAGTAGGGAAGACCCTGTACGAGTCACGATCGCTCATTATTTCGACGGGTGCATCGGCGCGTCTTCTCGGATTGCCCTCTGAACTTAAACTAATGGGTCATGGTGTTTCGACTTGTGCTACCTGTGACGGATTCTTTTTTAAGGGACGACCGATTATTGTTGTGGGTGGCGGTGATTCGGCAATGGAAGAAGCGCTCTTCCTGACTAAGTTTGCTTCCCATGTAACAGTAGTCCATAGACGAGATGCCTTACGAGCGTCAAAAATAATGCAAGATAAGGCGCTTAATCACCCCAAGATTTCATTTGAATGGAACTCAGAAATTTCAGATATTAATGATGTTGAAGCTGGCAAGGTCACCTCTGCGATTCTCCGCCGCATCGATTCTGGAGAATTGAAGGAGTTACCTGTTGATGGAGTATTTGTCGCGATAGGCCACAACCCGAACACGTCTCTGTTCACTGATCAGCTAGACCTTGACGAACAGAATTACATAAGAACGAAAAACGGATCGTTTACTTCTCGACCGGGTGTCTTTGCGTGCGGTGATGTTCAAGACCCGGTCTATCGACAAGCCGTAACCGCAGCTGGTTCTGGCTGCATGGCGGCTATTGATGCTGAACGCTACTTGGAATCTCTGCCTAAACCTGGAAATGCAACGACAGGCAAAGAATCGTGAGTGGAATGAACTTTAATCAATCCAGCCCCCTCCGAGAATTACATCGTTTTCATACCAAACTACAGCCTGACCTGGTGTAACCGCCAGCTGGGGTTCGTTGAAACAGACTTCAGCGCGGTTTCCCTTAAGGGTCTGCACGGTCGCGTTGGATGCCGTGTGCCCGTGACGGATTCGGGTTGCTGCGTTGATTCGATCGGTGGGAGGAGTATTTGCTATCCAATTTACATTAGAGGCGGTGAAACAAGTGCGCTCCAGTGACGTTCTCGGGCCAACCGTAATGATTTGTGTTTCGGCATTAATCTCTAAAACGTAAAGAGGTTCTCGGGATTGAATACCTAAACCTCGACGCTGTCCAACAGTGAATCGATGGATTCCCTTATGTTCGCCAAGAGTTTCCCCGGCTAGGTTTTGAATCCTACCCCCACCGCTCTGGACTTCAGCATGCTTCTCGATAAATTCGATGTGCTCGCCGGATGGCACAAAGCAGAGTTCTTGACTGTCCGGCTTATCCGCAACAGGAAGCCCTCTCTTTCTAGCATATGAACGAACGGAGACTTTGTCTAAATTTCCGACCGGAAAAATTGCCTGCGAAAGCTGTTCTTGGTTCAACCCGAAAAGAAAATATGACTGATCTTTCTCGGGATCAAGGGCAGTTTTTAAAAGATAATTTTTAGTCTTCGGATCTTTTTCGACACGGACGTAATGCCCGGTGGCCACGGCTTCGGCTTCTAGGGCGACTGCCCGGTCTAGCAAGTGAGTAAATTTCAACTCGCTATTGCAGTGCACACAGGGTATTGGAGTCCTACCAGATGTATACTCCGAAATAAAATTTGATGTTACGAGATTCTTAAATTGTTCCTGAAAATTGATGACATAGTGAGGGATTTTCAACATAGAAGCCGTTCGTTTAGCATCGTGCAGATCGTCAATACTGCAACACCTACCAAAGCCTGTGTCTATGTTTCGCTGATCGTATAGTTGCATCGAAAAGCCAACCACGTCATGTCCGGCATCTACCATTAATGACGCTGCGACCGAAGAGTCTACGCCTCCAGACATTGCAACAACGACTCGCATTAATGACTTTCCTTCCCTGAAATAGTCACTACTGTTTGCGAGTCTTGTGTTGGCATTCGGCTGGCTCGGCGAAGATTTCGAAGACGGCTAACCAATCTGGGTAAAATTCTTACCACTTGATCGACTTCAGCCTCGTTATTGTTTAAACCAAGGCTAAATCGAATTGAGCTCTGTCCCCGAGAGGATGAGAGACCCATGGCTCGAAGAACGTGAGAAGGCTCAAGGGTTCCTGACGAGCATGCGGACCCGGTCGAGACTGACACACCTTCAAGATCGAGCGCGATGAGGAGGGATTCTGCTTCAACTCCTTCAAAACTTATATTCGTAGTATTGGGCACCCGTAAGTCGAGGTTGCCATTTATGGTTGCACCCGAAACGTTTTCGACGATGGAATTCTCAAGACGATCTCTAAGACTTCTAGTAATTGAATCGCCAGTTTCAATGTTTTTCAATGCCAACTTTGCAGCAACACCGAATCCTGCGAGAGCAGGAACATTCTCAGTTCCTGCTCGACGATGACGTTCGTGTCCTCCGCCTGTCAAAATCGGATTAAAGCGAATCCCTCGTTTTGACCAAAGAGCGCCAACACCCTTTGGTCCATTAAATTTGTGAGCAGAGATGGACAACAGGTCAATTTTTAGGGATTTAACATCAATAGGAATTTTTCCAGCAGCCTGTACTGCGTCAGTGTGAAATAGTGCTCCACGGTCATGAGTGATTTCAGTTAATTCACGAATTGGTTGAATGGTTCCAATTTCGTTATTGGCCTGCATGACTGAAACTATGGACGTCTCATCGTCGATCACCTTGGCAAGTTGGTTTGAAGAAACAAGTCCTTGGTTGTTAACCGGTAAAATCGTGCACCGCCATCCATCTCTCTTGCCGAGAGTTTTTACTGTTTTCAGAACCGCATCATGCTCGATTGCACTTGTTATTAAATGTCGGCGGCCATTTGTGGTCGCAGCCAACTCTGCAACTCCGCGAATCGCAAGATTGTCGGATTCAGTGCCTCCGGAAGTAAATACAATTTCGGATGGACGAGCAACCAAGAGTTCTGCGACGGCTGTGCGTGCTTCGTCTATTACCTTCTTCGCTTGTTGTCCGAAATGGTGGACGCTCGATGGGTTTCCAAATGTTGAATTCAGGGCTAAGGACATAGCCTCAGCTACAGTCGGCTCAACCGGGGTGGTGGCGTTGTGATCGAAATAGATTCGCATTATTAAGACGCCTGTTGCAGATAATTACCCATGATAGCACCGGCTCTAACCCTCAGCAACAAAAGGACTAGACAGGCCTAGGACCGCTTTCATATACTGGCATACTTCACAAACCGATAGACGAGTTGATCTACTGGAGAGGGCTATATGTGGAAACGGGAAGATCCAAATCGGTCGGCCAATCAGGTTTCCGTGGCTGGTACAGCAAAACCTGCGTCACCTATCGCGACCAATGCTGGGCAGTTGTCTGGGATTGAATCAAGAGTCCCACGCAATAATGTCGTGCATGTTGGTAAATCGGTTGTGATTAAAGGGGAGATCAACGGCAGTGAAGATTTAATGATTGAGGGAAAGGTTGACGGTAAGATTTCTCTTCCCCAGAGCACCCTAACTGTTGGCGCACAGGGTAAATTGAAAGCCGAAATCTCTGCCAAAGTTGTCATCGTGCTTGGAGAAGTTAAAGGTAATGTGACAGCCTCCGAAAAGGTTGACATTCGGGATCATGGAACCGTGAACGGAGATATCATTACGAAAAAATTGGCCATTGCTGACGGTGCCCACTTTCGCGGGAGCATCGACATGCAACCCCAACCTGATGCTCCAGAGAAACGCAAGGTTGCCCCAAAACCTGAAAAGACTGCCGAACAACCTTCAATACCCAGGTTGCCTTGATAGGCAACTTGTTAATTTCTGCATTCTAGGATCGCGTTTTAGGCCAAGGATGGTTTTTGGGTATGAGTAACCTGAACAGAGGACTCTCTCTTAAAGATTTGACGCCTTTAGCATCGAACTCTTCGACAGTTCGCACCCTCGCTTTGTCACGATTCGTATCATATGTTCGCGATCAAGGTGGCAAAAACATTCTTGATTTCGGTCCAATAGTCGGCGGAAATGTAGATTTTTTCGACAAAGAACTTGGTTGCAAA
The DNA here is from genome assembly GCA_964569695.1 of uncultured Woeseiaceae bacterium. Taxonomy (GTDB): domain Bacteria; phylum Acidobacteriota; class Vicinamibacteria; order Vicinamibacterales; family UBA823; genus UBA8106. The sequence continues at coordinate 119,179 of CAZMUA010000006.1, read as the reverse complement.
ATGGTTGTGGAGGATCTGTATAGCGACCTGGCTGCATTTAAAGGTAGTGAAGCAGTAGAGTCACTCTCTCGACATTTTTCTGACCGTTTAAGACAAAAGGACTCGACTATAGACGGCATTCTTTGTTGGGACCTGCTTGACTATCTTGATAAGGCATCTGCTCACGCCTTGGTGAATGAGATCGCTAGAGTTCTTCGGCCTGGTGCTTCAGTGTTTGGCATGTTTGGAATGGAAAAACCGAATGTGCCGTCATTCACGAGGCACGTGATAGTGGATATAGATCATCTGGATTATCGACCGTACGATGGGTCCCGTTCCAAACAATCTCCTTGGAGTAGTCGCGATGTAATTAGGTTGTTCGATGAGTTTAGGATCAATGAAACATATCTCTTGAAGAGACGGGTTCGCGAAATGTTGTTCCGGAAGCCCTAGTTAGCGCAAACAGAAAAAAGTGTCGCAAGTTGCACGACGGGGCATATTTACCTCTTAAAGGAGTAATAAGAGATGGCTCGTCCAGTGATCGCGTTACTTACGGATTTTGGAACACGCGACCACTATACCGGGTCCATGAAGGCGGTAGCTTTAAGCATTTGCCCAGAAGTAATTCTCGTTGATATTTCGCATGAAATTGACCCCCATGACATTTTTGACGGTGCGATTCAACTAGCCTCTGCCTACCATTACTTTCCAGCCTCTACTATTTTTTTGGTCGTTATTGACCCAGGCGTTGGTTCCAAACGAAGTGGTCTCGCGGCAACGGTTGGAGGGTACCGCTTTGTTGCTCCAGATAATGGCGTGTTGAGTGGAGTCTTTGCTAAGAAGGAACCGTCAGAGGTGGTTGAAATAACCGAACGGCGCTATGCTCGCCCAACCGTGAGCAAAACCTTTGAAGGTAGGGATAAATTCGCTCCGGCAGCCGCTTGGCTCGCAAAGGGAATACAAATAAGCGCTCTAGGGCGTCCGACCTCGAATTTTTTAAAACTTGACTTGCCTTCGACAATCGTTAGTTCTGATGGAATCAAGGGTCAAGTCATGAGAGTTGACCGATACGGCAATGCGGTTACAAATATCAACCGGACAGATTTTGAACGCCTGTCCGGACAAGGTGATATTCAGTTGACTGTCGGTTCCCACCAAGTGAAACGGGTTGTTGGCACTTATGCAGAAATTGATCAGGGAGAAGTATGTGCTTTATTCGGAAGCACGGATCATCTTGAATTAGCTGCGAATTCAAGCAGTGCTGCTGAGTTTCTTGAAGTAAAAAGGGGTTCAAAGATCAGCGTTCTTCGAACAAAATGATTAGAGTGCGGTAGAAACCGCGAAATCCTCGTGGTAATCTTAAGAACTGCAGCGTAGTTACCTTGTCTTCACTAGTAAGAATGGCGAGTAGATGATCGAATTTAATCTTACCGAAGAAAATCAAATGCTTGAGCAGTCGGTTCGTGAATGGTCCACTGCTGAGGTTGCTCCACAAATTCGTCAACTAGACCGCGAACACCGATTCGATGAGTCTATTTTAAAAAAAATGGCAGGCCTCGGGCTTTTAGGCCTATGTGTGCCAAAGAAATACGGCGGCGTTGGGATGGACTATGTGAGTCTCGGTCTGGCAAGTGAAGAACTGGAGTATGTAGACACATCGCTTAGGGTGATTTTATCGGTTCATCTAGGGCTCAACTGCTTATCTTTACTTACTTGGGGAAACGAGGATCAGAAACTCCGGTACCTTCTGCCACAGGCTAAGGGTGAGAAGATAGCCACTTATGGACTTACGGAGCCTGGGGCCGGAAGCGATGTTCGAGGCATCCAGACAGTTGCTCAGAAAAAAGGGAGCCGCTATTTGTTGACTGGCGAAAAAATGTGGATTTCGCTGGCTGATGTGGCCGATCACTTTCTGGTGTTCGCATGGAGCGACTTAAAAAAGAAGAAAGCTAGAGATCCCTCTGGTCTTACAGCGTTTATTGTTGAACGTTCATTTGAAGGCTTTGTCAGTGGAACTCTGACAGAAAAATGGGGAATTCTGGCTGGAAATACTGGATTCTTTAAGATGGAAGAAATGGAGGTTCCAGAAGAGAACGTTTTAGGCGAGCCCGGTGAAGGTTTCAAGATCGCAATGTCGGCACTAGATCAGGGACGGTATACCGTGGCGGCAGGAGCCACTGGACTTATCAGGGCCTGTAGAGACGCATCAGAAAAATACGCGAGGGAAAGGCGCACTTTCGGTGTTGAAATAGGACAACATCAATTGGTTAAGGCAATGATTGCCAACATGGAGTCGAATTATCAAGCATCACGACTTCTTTGGCTGCGAGCCGGTTGGCTTAAAAACGAAGGGCGTCGAAGCACTCGAGAAACTGGATTGGCTAAATGGTTTTCTACGGAAGCATCTGAGAAGGCTGCTTCAGATGCAGTTCAGATTCATGGAGCGAATGGTTATTCGGACGAATATCCGGTCGGACGTTTTTATCGCAACTGCAAAGGTGCCGTGATATATGAAGGCACAAAAGAGATACACTCCCTGATGCAAGCTGATTACGTGTTGGGTTACCGCGTAGATAAGGCGACGCGTTGCGAGTTACCAAAATACTCAGAATTTGAACAGTGAACATCTTGCTTGAGCGAATGAGGACCTTTTAATTCTTTTTCAAGAAAACTGAGAATGTACAACAGCCAAGGATTATCAGAGCACTTTCTTAATGTGGTGGAACGTGCAGCTATAGCCTGCGCCCGAACGGTTGGCCAAGGTGATCGGCATAATTCTGATCACGTTGCGGTAGAGGCCATGCGTTCAGCGATGGACGATGTGCCAATGGACGGCCGAATTGTAATCGGGGAAGGGGAGCGGGATAAGGCTCCAATGTTGTTTATTGGCGAGGAAGTCGGGGCTGCTCACTCGATGACTGATCTAGAGCTTTCATACCCTCCTGTCGACATCGCAGTTGATCCACTGGAAGGCACAAACCTCTGCGCGACTGGTGAGCCGAATGCAATCGCTGTCTTGGCAGCTTCAGAAAAAGGGGGGCTGCTTCACGCGCCAGACATTTATATGGATAAACTGGTGGTGGGCCCTCGCTCAAAAGAAGCGGTAAGTCTTGACTCTTCTGTGGACCAAAACCTGAATGCAATTAGTGAGTGTTTAGGATTGCCAGTCAAAGAACTCGTGGTGGTAGTGCTTGATCGTCCTCGACACGAAAATCTCATCTCTGATATCCGAAAAGCTGGAGCCAGGGTGCGTTTGATTGGAGATGGGGACTTATCGGCTGGAATCTTGGCCGCGAGCGCTGGTAGTGGTGTGCATGCTGCAATGGGACAAGGCGGAGCTCCGGAAGGAGTCTTGGCAGCGGCGGCAATGCGATGCTTGAATGGGGAAATTTTTGCACGTTTAGTCGTCAAATCTGCGGATCAAGAAGAACGCATGCGGTCAATGGGTATAGACGATAAGGATAAGCTCTATGCTGCCGGCGATCTTGCTTCTGGTCGCTCAATTCTGTTTGCGGCTACTGGGGTGACTGATGGCTCTCTTGTGAAGGGTGTGCGGTTTGTTGATGACGGAGTGCGGACTCATTCTCTTATAATGTCGACGGACCCGCATTGCATGAGATTTATTGATACGATTCATGCGCAGGGTGAAGGGTCAAACGCTACGTTTACGTTGTAAATAGCCAGCTTCAACAAGTTTATATTTCTGGGAATTTCGTTCGCCTGGTGAAGATCTCGACAGAATCCGATCCCTTGACGCAGACCTGGCGGCGTAATCAATTAGCCATCACGGTCGCAACCTTCATTGGCTCTACTGGCTTTACGCTAGTAATGCCTCTACTTCCTCTGTACTTTCGACAACTAGGTGTTCAAGACCTCGGCGAGATAGCTTTATGGTCTGGCATCAGTGTCGGAGTCACGCCAGGCATCGCAGGTTTGATGGCTCCAGTGTGGGGAAAGCTTGCTGATCGATATGGTAAGAAACCTATGGTTATTCGAGCGTTGCTTACCTTTGTTGCGGTCAATGTGGCCATGGCCTACGTCACCGCGCCGTGGCAGATATTTGCGCTTAGATTTACTCATGGACTGTTCGCTGGCTATGGCTCGTTAACTTTGGCCATGGCTGCGGCGTCATCACCAAAGGATCGATTGGCTGAATCGATTGGCATGGTTCAAATGGCTCGTCGGCTGGGTCCAACAATGGGACCAGTCATGGGCGGCGGAATAGCTGGATTGTTTGGTCTGCGAAACGCGTTTTTGGTTGCAGCGGTTGTTTACATTCTTGCGTTATTGGTTGTGGTCATTTTGTACACGGAAGCTAAGAACCAATTTAAATCATCAAGTGAAGAACAAAAACAAAAACTGTCCGTTCCTGCTGTCTTGCGCATTAATGGTTTTTTTGCACTAGTCGTTGTTATTTTTATAGTGCAGTACACCGAAAGAAGCCTAGCGCCGATACTTCCACTCTATATTGACAAGTTTGGAGTATCTATTGATCAAATCCCAGTGTGGTCGGGGGTCATTTTTTCACTGATCGCAGCGTCTGGAGCCCTCGGTAACCATCTATGCAGCAGGTTTCTGTCAAACTGGCCGCTTCATCAGTTTATTGCGTTGAGTGTTTTAGGAGCCGGTGGTTCAGCTGGTTTGATGTTAATTGCACCGAGTATCGTTTGGTTCTTGTTTGCAGCACCAATATTTGGAATATCAGCAGGACTTGCTATGACTGCAGCCTACACTGCAGCTGGACACCGGCTACCGGAATCTTCACAAGGAGTCGGGTTTGGGGTGCTTTCAAGTGGATCGATGGCTGGAATGGCGCTTAGTCCCATTTTAAGCGGAGCGATGGGCACTGTTAGCTTAGAAGCTGTGTTTATAGTAAACACAATAGCCCTACTCGGCTTAAGCTACTTCGCGCGTAGAACTGTAGGTGCCGCCTAGTACTGGTTTTAAAAGGTAATGGAAACGCTGATGTCGTAATCACCTAGAAAACAGGTCCAGCGTTCATTGTCTTACAATTCTTGGAAACCGAGCTTCCGATCTAAACTAGTAGCGTTGAAGCCGCTAAATATAGAATTCAATGCTAATTAATTCTGACTCTTTTGATAATTCTGAGTTACAGGAAGCTGTCAAGGAGATCCGAGGTGGTGGGATTGTCATGTTTCCTACCGATACACTTTACGGCTTGGCCGTCGACCCGCGTAATTGGAATGCCGTCGAACAGCTATTTAAGGTTAAGGGTAGAAATCCTTCAAACGCAATTCCTATGATATGCGCTGATCTTGACCAAGTGGAACGTGAAGTTGGATTAATGCCTGATTTAGCGAAACAACTATCGAGAAGTTTTTGGCCTGGACCTTTAACCATGGTGCTAGATGGAAAAGGTTCGCTAGCTGAAAATGCGACCGGCGTGGATGGTTCCGTCGGGGTCAGAGTGCCCTCACATCCAGTTGCAAGAGCGTTAGCCCGTGAAGTCGGACATCCAATAACAGCTACAAGTGCGAATTGTTCAGGGGAAAGCCCTCCGCAAATTGTAGCAGAAGCATCGAAATTAATCTTGGAATCAGTCGGTCTAATATTGGATACGGGCGAAGTGCCTGGCGGGCTGCCGTCCACTATCGTGGACGTCCGCACGGACCCGGTCCAACTCATTCGGGCAGGGGCGATTCCATGGGATGACGTGTTAAACTCCATAAATTGAGTGATATGACTAGGAAAATAACTCGTGGTAAGTCTCACGATAAAGGATCTTGTCGTGAAGATTTTCTAGTGAGGCATAATCCGATTTTTAAGAAGATTAACGCCAGTTGGGGGAAGCGCTTTCTAGCCTTTCTACTTGTTGCGAGTCTTCTAATAAGTGGCTGTACGTCTGCTCCTATTCCTGTTGCTCCGAGTACCCCTCAGTATTTAGATTATCTTTTTCCAACAGTTCCTGAATACCTTTCAGGACAGACCGCAGTCCAGTATCACAACGAGGCTTGGGGGGCCTTGCAGGCGGGATATTTAACCCAAGCTTCGGCAGGCTTCAGGAGAGCTTTGAACGGTAAGAGGGAGTTCTTCCCTGCATTGGCGGGGCTTGGCTATGTAGCACTAGCAGAGAGACAACCCACAGTTGCTCTTGAGCGTTTTCGTGAAGTTTTGATTGATGAGCCGAGCTACGTACCAGCTTGGGTAGGCCAAGGAGAAGCTCTTCTTCTGTCCTCAATGGAATTTGAAGCGCTTGGGGCCTACGAAGAAGCCTTGAATTTTGATCCAAGTCTCGAAACAGTTAGGCGAAGGGTAGAGGTTTTACGATTCAGAAGACTTCAGAGTTTGATATCTGCAGCACAAAAAGCGGATGACGAAGGGCGACTGGGTGCCGCAGCGCAAGCCTACAGGGAGGCACTGGGGATATCTCCAGAAAGCGCCTATTTATATCGCGGTTTAGCAGCAATGGAGCGAGCGATTGGAGACCCAGGCTCTGCACTTGAAAATATTTCACGCGCAAATTTATTGGAACCCAATGATCCGAGTGGTTTTATTCTTCAGGGTGAAATATTGGAATCAATGGGAGATCTAGATGGAGCTGAACAGGCGTATTCAGAGGCCAGCCGTCTTGAACCGTCAAATATCAATGCATCTCGACTGGAGACGCTTCGGGCTCGCTTGGCATTGTCGCGATTACCGCCTTCGTATCGGACGATCTCTGATTCTGTCAGCGTCACTCGCGGAGAACTTGCTGCCTTAGTCGGCGTTCGACTAGATTTATTTTTTTCCATCTTGCCCCGTGATGAAACTATTCTGATTACTGACACTCGTGACCATTGGGCAGATCCTTGGATTCGCACGGTAGCTCAGACAGGAGTCATGGAGGTTTTTGCGAATCACACATTCGAGCCTAACCGCACTTTACAGCGAGGAGAACTGGCGAAAGTGGTTGACGAACTCTTGACCATAGTTGAAAATCGCTTTCCTGGAAATAAATTTGATTGGGAAAATCAAAACGTTGATTTTTCAGACCTTTTACCACGAAACATTCAGTATGAATCGGCAGCGATCGCGGTAGCCTCAGGGGTTATGTCACAGATTGAAGAGGGTAGATTCGAGTTAACGGCCCTCGTTTCAGGAGAAGAAGCTATAGGGGTAGTCGAACGGATTCGAGATATTTATACTGAGTTCTTTTAGGGTTATAGAATCTCATTAAAATCCTGACTAGTTAAATTTATGCCTGCCCTAACACTTGCCAACGCATTGACATTGCTTCGGATGTTACTGGCTCCCGTTTTTGTCATCTTGGTGGTGTATCACTATCTAGGCTGGGCTCTGGTTACTTTTTGTGCAGCATGTATAACCGATTTGTTTGATGGCGCCCTAGCTAGATGGTCTGGTACTCGTACGAATGTGGGTGTTTGGCTTGATCCAATGGCGGACAAGCTATTGCTGTTAACTGTGTTTGTTGTCTTAACCCTACCGGGTCTGGATTTGGCGAACCCGTTGCCTCTGTGGTTAACAGTCGTTGTAATTAGTCGAGATGTGATTATTGTTTTAACAGTCGCGGTTGTGAACTTAGCTTCTGGCCCGAGAACCTTTAAGCCATCGAAGGCTGGAAAGGCTGCTACTTTAATCTATTTCTTAACTGGAATAGTTGCAATGTACTTTAATTACCTTGAACAGGCCTCCAACCTCGTGACTGTCTGCGTTTTCGCATCGCTTGGAATTGCAGTGATTTCTGGCCTACATTACATTGTTCATGCGATCAACGCGATCGAGCAAGCCTAGGTAGACTCTTCTGATCAGTCTATAAGGATAATTCTTTCTTAAAGTATTTAATTGTATCGGTTAGGCCGTCTTCGAGTGAAACTTTCGGAGACCATTTTAATTCAGACTGAGCACGAGTAATATCGGGCTTACGAATTTTCGGATCATCCTCTGGCAGTGGTTGAAAAACAATCTTGCTTGAGGAGTTCGTCATCTTAATGATCTTTCGGGCCATTTCTTCGATACTCATCTCAGTAGGGTTGCCGATATTGACCGGTTGATGCATATTTGAATCAATGAGCCGGAAGACGCCATCTGCTAAATCGGTAACGTAGCAAAAGCTTCGAGTTTGGGTTCCTTTTCCAAAGATTGTTACATCTTCTCCTCGAAGCGCTTGGGCTATAAAGGTCGGAATAGCGCGACCATCCTTGATCCGCATGCGGGGCCCGTAGGTATTAAAAATTCTTACAATCTTGGTATTTAGTCCGTGATAACGATGGTAGGCGGTAGTCATTGCTTCCGCGAAACGTTTGGCCTCATCGTACACTCCGCGTGGACCAATTGGGTTGACGTTTCCCCAGTACGATTCCTTTTGTGGATGCTCGAGTGGGTCTCCGTATACTTCTGATGTCGAGGCTAGCACGAAGGTGGCATTCTTGGACTTCGCCAGGCCAAGCGCATTGTGGGTGCCAAGGGATCCAACTTTCAGGGTTTGTATGGGCAGTTCCAGATAATCGATAGGACTTGCCGGGCTTGCCCAATGCAAGACCGTATCAATTGGGCCGTTAATCTCAATGTATTTAGTTATGTCTTGTTCAATAAACTCAAAATTCTCGCCGTCTAAGTGCTCAAGGTTTCTCTTGTCTCCTGTTGACAGGTTGTCAACCCCAATAACTTGACTGCCTTGTTGAAGAAATAGCTCAGTAAGATGAGAACCAATAAAGCCAGCTGCTCCTGTGATAACGATACGCGACATGCCTAGGGGTTACCCTTCTTAAAACGCATGAATATGAAAGACACCTCGGGCGATAGTTAACCAAAGAATCTTAAAATCAAGACCGATTGACCAGTTCTCGATGTAATACAAATCAAATTCGATACGCTTTTCAACGGAGGTGTTTCCTCGCCAGCCGTTAACTTGAGCCCAGCCGGTGATGCCAGACTTAACCTTATGTCGCAACATATAGTGAGGAATTCGTTGCTTGAACTGTTCTACAAAGTACGGGCGTTCGGGGCGTGGCCCTACAAGCGACATGTCCCCACGAAGCACATTCCAAAGTTGGGGAAGCTCATCAAAGTGAAATCTCCTCAACAAAATTCCGAGCTTTGTTCGACGAGGATCGTTTTCCCTCGACCACGTTGGCCCAGTTTCTTTTTCAGCGTTTTCGGTCATAGAGCGAAACTTGTAAACTGTGAATGATTGACCATCTAGACCCATTCGCTCTTGTTTATATAGAGCTGGCCCAGGCGAACTTCTTTTAACGAATACTGCAATTAGGGCCATAGGGGCGGCTAAAATTCCTAACGCGACCGCAGATAGAGAGATATCGACAAAACGCTTGAGAGCGCTGTTAAAACCGTGTAATGGAACTTCATTGACACGAATAATCGGAATGCCGTCAATCTCCTCAAGTCCAGCTTTGAGCACCATAAACTGTAACAAATTCGGCACCACTTTTATTTCAATGCATTCTCGATTCGCTACCTCTATTAGGTCTAGCATCTTCATCTGATCTTCAGGAGGAAGTGTCAGATATAAGATGTCAATATTTTCACGTTGAAGAATGTCTTCAGTTTCCCTTAGGGTTCCTAGCAGGGGCAGGCCTCTATATCCAAGGTGGTTCGTTTCCGCTTTGTCGTCTACAAATCCTATTATTTGATGACCAAGCGCTCTATTGCTAAGTGCTTTATCTGCAATTCGTCGACCAAGATCTCCAGCCCCGGCAACCAAAACACGCTTAAGTCCTATTCCAGCACGCCATCGACGTTCTACAACTTCACGAACGGCTTTACGAGCACTGTAAGAAAAAATCGTATTGAAAGCTAGAAACACCATCCAGGCTAGTTGAGATATTTCAAACGCACCACGCTGTTTTAGTTCTTCCGGAAGGTAATAAGTTTGAATGTAAAGGGTGCTAAGAACACCCAGCACGACCGCAAGGATGCTGCCAATAAAAACCCCAAAAAAATCATCAACGTTAGTTCGAATGCGATTCGTTCGATAGAGACCGTTGATCAAAAACGCAAGCGGCACAAGAAGTCCAACAATCGGAAGGACCGCTAAGTATTGTTCGAAGGGTGGATAACCTCGAGTTATTGGAAGAATCCCTAGTTCAAATCTAAACAAGTAGGCGGCAATAAAGGCCAGCATTGCAAGGACTGAATCCGCGAAGACGTACAGCCCTCCTTGTAAATTTGGATGTCGTTTGATCATTTTTGATTCTCGGATGCAGAATTCAAGGCTTCAGCGACGGTATTCTTAAACTCTATTCGAAATCGATCGGTCGAGAACCGTTCGGCATTCCTTCGAATGATGCTCTGATCAAACGAACAAGCTTGAGCATAAACCAGCGCGTCAGCAAACGCCTGGGCGGTTGGTTGCTTCACCAAGATTCCTGTTTCTCCATCCACTATAGTCTCGCACGCGCCACCTCGTTTTAGAGCTATCACAGGGCAACCACATGCCTGTGCCTCGACGGATGCGATCCCAAACTCTTCTTCGCCAGGTAATAGCATAGCCTTTGAGGTGCGATAGAGGTCTCGAATTGCTTCGTTTGAAATCGAACCCAAAAATTCTATATTCGAATCAGCCATTTGACGAAGCCTGCTTAAATCTGGACCGTCACCGACAATTCGTAACTTGTTTCCAGAAAGCTTGCAGGCCTCGATTGCTATGTCGATTCGCTTGTAAGGAACAAGAGCCGAAACGATTACAAACGAGTTTTCAGGCGTCATATTGCTAGGCCGATAAAAGCTTGTATCTACCGGCGGGTATACAACCTTAGCAGAACGATTGTAGTATCTCTGAATTCTGCGAGCCACGTGTTCTGATATTGCGATATAAAAGTCTACTCGACTTGACGTTTTAGTATCCCAACGGGCCAGTGAATTAAGGATAGGGGACATCGTGCTGCTTATAATGTTTCCAACTCTTTCAACACCGAAGTAATCATTAAACTGTTCTCTCGCATATCTCATCGGTGTAAAGCAGTAGCAAACGTGAAAAGCCCGGCCCGTCTTTACAGCCGACTTAGCGACGCAGTGGCTTGTACTGATAATCAGATTATGGTTATCCAAGTCGAACTGTTCAATCGCGCATGGAAACAATGGCAGGTAATAACGGTACCACTTTTTAGAAAACGGAAGATATTGAATAAAGGATCGGTGAACCAAGCGATTCTCAATGATGGATGAAACAGAATTTCGTTTATGAAGAAGGGTGTAGAGCTCAGCTCTTGGATAGATCTCGCAGATTGCTTCCAAGGCCTTTTCGCCACCACGCATTCCAGTTAACCAGTCGTGCACTAGGGCAACTCGAGAATGACCTTGCTCATTCAGGCTTTTCGTATCTTGCATTTCTAGTTGTGTCATCACCTGTTTCCGTGAGCTGTCTAGAGTTCACGAGTTGCTAGGAGTTGGCTAGTTCGTCATATATCTGCTTAACCTTAACAGCCGACCTCTCCCACGAATAAAACTTTGCTCGTTCGATACCATTTTCGATTAGCTTCTCGCGGTACACTTGGTCTTTCAAGACTGTTTGGATTCCCTCGCTAATGGAATCCACATCGTATGGATCCACGAGTCTCGCTGCATTTCCAACCACTTCAGGAAGAGACGATACGTTAGAGGTAACGACTGGAGCACCAGAAGCCATGGCTTCAAGAGGAGGTAGGCCGAAACCTTCGTACAGTGATGGAAAAACAAATGCATCTGCAAGTCTGTATAAAATTGAAAGAGTGTCGGACGGTACAAATCCTAAAAACCGAACGTGCTTATGTAATTGATAGCGATGCACTGTCCTTCTTAATGTCGTGTATTTGCTTATTTCGTCTCCTATGATCAACAGCGTTAGAGTTTTTAGGCCATCCTTTCTTAGTTGGAAAAAGGCATCAATCAGGCGTTCCAGATTCTTATGGGGTTTGACATTACCAACATACAGCAAGAATGGGCTCTTTAGTTGGTATCGTTCTTGTACTATGGCGATTTCTTCAGATGATGGTTTGACCGTGAATTGCCGATCAATCCCGTTCGGAATCACTGTTATCTTTTGGGGATCTATATTAAAAAACCTCAAGATGTCATTTTTTGAAGCTTCCGAAACAGTAAGAATTCGACTCGATTTATTCGCAGCTATCCAAAGCGCCGCACGCGCATAGATATGTGCGATTTTATTTGGCAAATATTGTGGGAACAATAAATGAATGCAGTCGTGAATTGTAACAACGGAATTGCATGGAGTCGTAAAAGGAAGCGTGTAATGGGGCGCATGAAAAACATCAATATTGGCTCGCCGCAGTTGGGTTGGTATACGGAGTTGCTCGCCGATCGAGTACAACGGATCTGTTTGGGAAAGATACCTAAAATTCTCACCCAAGCCCTCAGCAAAATTGGCATCTTGAGGTCGACACAGTAAAACGTAATCTGTGTGTTGATCAATCCTTGCGAGATTGATGACTAGGTTGCGGATGTATGTTCCTATGCCGTAATCGTGAAGTTTTCGAAGATCAATGCTAATTCGCACCTTGGGCTGTCTCTAGCGGAAAATTTATACACAACCTGATCTGAAATAGTGTTACAGCTAATGGTGTAAGTGTAGCAGAAGATGGCTGATCCGCCTCGTGAGGCTTCATGTTACAAAGGTCTATCCGGCCTAAAACGTAAGTACGCCCTTAGAATTGGAACCCATAGTGGCAAATGTTTTTCGTAAAATGCAAGGTGACTTTTTTGATACTCAAGTTGAGTTGCCTTTGGAGTGTTTTTCGCCGATAGTCCTCTTGCATGTACGATTTCAACGTCCGGACTAAACAATACCCGGTGCCCAAGCTTTCGAATACTTGAACAGAAATCAATATCTTCAAAGTACATGAAGTATCGCTCGTCAAGCAGTCCAACGTCTACAGCAACATTTCTTCTAACAAGTAAACATGCACCACTGACCCAGGCTGTAAATCTAGGGCGAGCAGCTCGCAACCGAACCAATTTCAAGGCGAGTCGTATATTTCTAGCCACGCACCACTGCACAGATAATCGAAGTAGTTCGGTGAGAGGTGTCACTCCTGAACCAAAGGAATACTCCGTTACTCCATTTAGGTCAACAAGACGGGGGGCCACGACCGCTACTCGTTTATCTTGAAGGATTATATTTAACAAGGTGTCAATCGCACCTGCGTGTACCAAGGTGTCGCTATTAAGAAGAAGCACGAATTCAGACGAACTGTGGAGGATTCCTAAGTTGCATGCTCGAGCAAAGCCAAGGTTTGTATCTAAGGCTACAATGGAAATATCTGACCAGCGCGAGCGAATTCTCTCGACCGTTCCATCATTTGATGCATTGTCGACCAAGATAATATTTTGTTTATAAACCGTCTCTTGGTCTCGTAAGGATTCTATGCAACCTTCTACTGCAACGCAGGTGTTATAGCTGACTATAACAATCGAGATTTCAGTCATATCGATCAGTCGCTGCCTGTTCTACGGCTCGCATGGTTTGCATTGCAGTGTCAGTCCAAGTGTGTCTCGCTAGAATTTGAGGTGCTATTTTTAGAATATCCCTGCGTTTTGGCGAGTCGCATAATAGTTCAGCTAGTGCGTTAGCGGTTGAATGGATGTCGTTAACTGGTACGAAGGATGCAGCTTCTCCCATGACCTCTCGTGCAATCTTAGTGTCAAGCATTACACTGGGCACATCAAACGCCAATGCTTCGAGGGGGGGCAGTCCGAAACCTTCGTACTCCGATAAAAAGACAAACACTTTGGCCGTGCGGTAGAGTTCGGCTAAGTCCTGATCGCTAATCCAAGATTTAATTGAGACATAATTTGTTATTCCAGTGGAATCAACAAGCCCTTCCAAGTTGAGATGCGGGTAAGTCCGATTGTCTCCCACAATAGACAATCTGGCGCGTGATTCCTTGGTTTGAACAATCGCGAAAGCCCGAATAAGGTCTGGAATTCGCCGCCGAGTGAAGCAGGACCCTGCAAAGAGTACCAAGTGTGAATTTTCTGAATCGACATTTTTGGCTGTCGCCCCTGAAACACCAAGAGGCGTAATCTTGATTCGATCCCTATTAATGTTTAAATGATTGAGGATTTCGTCCCGAGAGAATTGAGATAGGGTTAAAACTGTATGCGCAAGTTTGGCTGACTTGGCAGCAAGTAGTCGTCTTCGGATACCTTCTCTCCAGTTGAACCAGTCTGGTCTGGAGAAATAAGAGACATCATGTAGAGCCAAGACAAACGGAATTTGAAGCAAAAGAGGCGCAGAGTAGTTAGGTGCAAAGAAAACATCGAGATTGTCGGAATTGGCTGCTTGGCATAATTGACTCTGTTCCCACAATGTTCCCTGTCTGCCTTTTAAGCTACAGTGTTTAAAGGCTAGGTTGTCGGTCAGTTTTAACCTTTTAAATAAATCGATAGCCTGGTCTTCTGAAGCTGGTGAGTACAAGATAAAGGTGTAGCCGACTCTGCATTTATCTGCCCATTCAATCAACAAGTGAGTCAGATAACGGCCGACGCCGGTTGTCTTGCCAAACAACTCTCGGGCGTCAATGCCTATGCGCATGTCAGAACACCTTTTTTAAACTTCACGTCACGAAATAAGTTATAGGCTAAGTCGACGATTTTCAATGGCCCTCGCGTAAGTATCTCGAAGAATTCTAGCTGAACGCTTCCAACTGTAATGGGAAGCTCGTTGAAGGCCTCGAGTAACAGCGTTTCTGACATGTTCTGAATCCATAAGAGTCTTCTGGATCGCGCTAGAAAGAGCTTGCGGTTCCGTAGGGTCAACCATGAGACCGGCATCTCCCAGGATCTCTGGAATAGCACCTCGATTTGATGCAACAATTGGAACTCCGGCGGACATGGCCTCAAGAAGTGGTAAACCAAAGCCTTCGTCAAAGGATGGAAGCACAAGCATTTGGGCTTGTTTTAGTAGATTCTCTCGAGTCTTAGAGTTCACGTAGCCCGTTTGTCGAACTCGACCCAGCAGGGGTGTTTCCAAAAGTCGCGAAGCCCATTTATCTGCATAGGAGGTCGGTCGCCCGGCAAGTATCAAGTCAGGCGCATCCTCGAGTCTGTTTAACAGCAACGTGTAAGCATCCAAGAGGCCGTCGATATTTTTTCTCGCTTCAAGAGTACCAATAAAAAGAATGGGGCCCTTTTTTGGCTGTTCTGTCCGTGGTAGTGAAGGAGTAGTCCCCAAAGGGCACACAGCTAGATGATCCTCGTTGATCTCAAGGAATCTCATAACTTGCTGTCGCGTATATTCAGAGGGGACAAGAATACAGTCAGCTCTCGAGGCGTGGTCTCGGACGAGTGCCGCGTAATCTCGCCGAATCTCGCCTAAAGTGTTTTCGGGGTGTTTGAGGAAATAGAGGTCGTTAATCGTTACAACCCGAGCGGCGTGGGCACTAGGAATCAATAGCGGGTTTGTGGAATGTGCGACGTCATAAGTTGAGCCCGTTATCGTTTCAATCCGAGGCCATTCCCAACGATGCCATAAATAATTTAGCAACCTTACTGGAATTCTGCGATCGATTATCTGAGCAGGTGTGAGCAAACTTGCAGAATCCAGTCGATCTCTTGCTGAGCTCGAGAATAATGTCAGTTCTATTTGTGAATTTTCTTCAGTCAGGCTTCCAAGCGCTTTTGAAAGCTGAAAAACTGTTTCTCCGACTCCGCTAGGTTCGCGAAGGGCTGGGCGGTAGTCGATGAGAATTCTCACAGTGCAGTCTATTTCCGGAATTTATTCTATTTTCGAGGTGAAGCTTCTAGACAAGTGCTCGTTATTAAGACAAGAAAGAACTTGAAAAGGATGGTAACAGAGGTTGCGGTTCCTTGATCTTTAAAACTGACAAATCCTTAATAATCAAGATCTTGACAGGAGTTTGTTTTAAATGATAGCGTCTAACTAGTACAAAATATTGGACTTAGCTGGCTTCTGAGGCTATTGACCGGTCCCTGGCAAAACACCTGAGGTTTCGACATGCGAATTGTTGTAGTGGGAACAGGCTACGTTGGTCTGGTGGTAGGTGCATGCCTTGCGGAAAACGGCAATCAGGTGTCATGTGTGGATGTTGACAGGGCGAAGATTGACAACCTAAAAGAAGGAAAAATTCCAATTTACGAACCCGGACTAGAGGAACTTGTTCGCCGGAATTGCGTCGAAAAACGACTTGCGTTTACTGATCAGCTCGAAAATGTGGTCAAAGATTCAGAGATCATTTTTATAGCCGTTGGAACACCTACCGGTGATGACGGAGCAGCCGACCTAAAGCATGTGATCGCCGTTGCTCGAGAGATTGGTAGGGTCATGAATGGGTACAAGGTAATCGTTAACAAAAGCACTGTTCCCGTAGGTACAGCCGAACGGGTCCGGAAGATAATTCAGGAAGAAACTACCCACCCTTTTAGTGTTGTCAGTAACCCAGAATTTCTGAAACAAGGTGCTGCAATTGATGACTTCATGAAACCAAATCGGGTCGTTATTGGCGCTGAGGACTCCCGGGCCGTCGAAACAATGAAAGAACTTTATGGTCCGCTTACACGTACTGGCGCGCCCATTATGGTGATGGATTGTGTTAGTGCGGAGCTGGCTAAGTACGCTGCAAATGCAATGTTGGCAACCCGTATTTCATTTATGAACGAAGTTGCTAACATTTGCGAATTATTTGGTGCGGATGTTGGACACATTCGACAGGCCATGGCTTCTGACCATCGAATTGGTACTGCGTTTCTTTTTCCTGGCGTAGGGTACGGTGGTAGTTGCTTTCCAAAGGATATAAAGGCGTTAATAGAATTTGCGAAATCTAAAGGCTATTCCAGTGAGATTCTTCAAGCAGTTGAACATGTGAACCAGAAACAAAAACTAAGATTGGTGAAAAAAATCCGAGATCGATTTGGAGAAAACCACCTAAAAGGAAAAAGGTTTGCTGTTTGGGGCTTGTCATTTAAGCCTCGCACTGACGACATGCGGGAGGCTCCGTCAATCGTTATAGTAAACGCATTAATTGAATCCGGCGCAGAAGTGATTGCCTACGATCCGGAAGCAGAAAGATCAGCCAAAAAGATCTTCGGAGACAAGATCAATATAGTAAAAAGCTCATACCACGCTCTTGATAATGCCGACGCCCTTATAGTTGTAACGGAGTGGAATGAGTTTCGAGAACCTGATTTTGACAGAATGCGTAAATTGATGCGAAATCCAATTATTTTTGACGGTCGCAATTTGTTCAGCGTTGAACAAATGCGGACACAAGGGTTTGAGTACATATCGATTGGAAGGTGAATCCTGGAAACGATCCTTGTAGTCGGTGGAGCAGGTTACATTGGAAGTCATGCAGCCAAGCTGCTGGGAGAGTCCGGATATAACGTTGTCGTTTTTGATAATTTATCGGCTGGAAAACGTGAGGCGGCGCTCGGAAAACCCTTAGTTCAAGCTGATATTTTGAATGTTGACATCCTTCGGGACACGTTCAAAAAATATGGCGTTAGCGCTGTAATGCAGTTCGCTGCCTCCTTGTCAGTTTCGGATTCTGTTGTTGATCCGAAGAGTTACTATCAAAATAACGTGGTAGGGACACTAGCTCTTCTTGATGCGATGGTTTCGGAATCAGTTAATAGGCTTGTTTTCTCGTCTACCGCAGCTATTTACGGTAATCCTGTTGAAACACCGATTACGGAACATCATACAAAAAACCCGATTAACAGTTATGGGGAAACAAAGTTGGCAATTGAGCGTGCTCTTCGACACTACGATCGCGCCTACGGACTTAAATCCATCTGCCTTCGGTACTTCAATGCTAGTGGGGCAGACCCCGATGGTTTGCTTGGAGAGAATCACGACCCGGAAACACATCTGATACCACGGGCTTTGGACGCAGCTTCTGGTGGTCCTCCACTTGAAATCTTCGGTAATGATTACGAAACCCCTGATGGCACCTGCCTACGGGACTATGTACATGTAACCGACCTAGCCTCGGCTCACGTATTAGCTTTGCGTTCTCTTGAAGAGGGCTGTGATTCGACTGCCTACAACCTTGGGAACGGTAGACCTTATTCTGTAAAAGAAGTAGTAGAGGTTGTCCGACAGGTAACCAATAAAACAGTACCTTGCGTTGTGTCAGCAAAGAGATCTGGGGATCCAGGGATCCTTTTTGCGTCGAGCGAAGATGCTCAGCGTGAGTTGAATTGGACTCCGCGATTTAACGAGTTGACTTCAATAGTCGAAACTGCCTGGCGGTGGTATCAGGCAAGCTCAGGCAAAAGAACCGCGGTAAAAAAATAATGGTGAATGATCGGCCGACGTTCTCTGATCCGCTGTTGTCGGTTGTCATGCCCGTGTTCAATGAACGTGAAACCGTAGAACGTATCGTTGGTCGAGTTCTGGCTGTCCCACTTCGAATTGAACTCATCGTAATAGATGATGGTTCAACTGATGGAACAAAGGAGCGACTGGAAGCCCTCCAACTAGATCATAAATTCAGGTTAATAATTAATGATCGCAATATGGGAAAGGGCTTTTCGATTCGGTCGGGATTCAAAGAGATTAGTGGTGATGTGGTTGTTATTCAAGATGCAGATCTTGAGTATTCCCCAGAGGAATTTCCTCAATTGATTAAACTCATAGCTGAGGGTCGAACTGATGTCGTTTACGGTTCGAGATTTCTTGGCACCAGAAGAGTCTTTTTATTTTGGCACTATTTGGGTAACAGATTTTTAACGTTTGTGACGAACATTCTTTACAACACAGTCTTAAGCGACATGGAGACTTGTTACAAGGCCATGCGTGCTGATGTCGTGCACGCATTGAATCTCAAATCAAATGGATTCGAAATCGAACCCGAGATGACCGCTAAGATCCTTAAACGGGGCTACCGAGTATATGAGATTCCGATTACCTACGATGGCCGTGGCTACGATGAAGGTAAAAAGATTAGCTGGTGGGCTGGAATCGAAGCGCTGTGGACTCTTCTTAAATATCGGATTATCGAGTGAATCTTACTCAACGACTGCTTGAGTTCGCGAAGCCCTACCGCAGCCGCATGACCGGCGCGGTCTTGGCAATGGCGATTTATGGTGGGGCCTCTGCCGGGCTAGCCTATCTTATTAAGCCAATATTCGATGAGGTATTACCAAAGGGTGAATCATTTGGAATAGTAATTTTCGCTCTCATTGGCTGCTATTTACTAAAGGGGGTTGGCGCTTACGTGTCGACCTACATGATGACAGGAGTTGGCCAGCGAGTGGTGATGGACATCCGAAATACTCTTTTTGGTCATATTGTGCGCCAGTCCGTAGGCTTTTTCTCATCAAGAACAACTGGGCGGTTAATGTCACGGATCACAAATGACGTGCATCAAGTGCAGCAAGCGGTCTCTGTCACTCTCGTAGATCTGCTGCGAGAATCAATTGCCTTAATTGGTTATGCGAGTTTGCTGTTTTATTACGATGTGCGATTAGCCTTGGTCTGCATGACCGGCGCACCTCTTGTAATTTATCCGTTAGTTCGTCTTGGTCAACGTGTACGACGGACTACGAGAAGAAGCCAAGAGGAATTAGAGCGCTTATCACATGTAACGGCTGAGGCGTTCACCGGACACAGAATCGTAAAAGCTTTCGCTGCCGAAGCGTTCGAGGAGAACAAGTTTCGGGCTGCCTCTTCTGAAGTCTATCGAACAAACATGAAAGTAACAGGAGCAGTGGCAGCTCTCCCACCCTTGATGGAGTTTTTAGGAGGACTTGGCATTGCTGGTGCTCTATGGTACGGAAGCAGGGAAATCGCAACAGACCGTTTGACTTCTGGAGAATTCACCTCTTTCATTGGTGCACTTATTCTCATGTACGGACCCGTAAAGAAATTAAGCAGAGTAAATGCTGGGATCCAACAGGCGATAGCTTCGGCTCAAAGAATTTTTGAAACCATGGACGTTGAGACAGAAGTGCAAAATCGTCCTAATGCAAAACCTTTGGACAGATTACAGGAAAACATTACGTTTCAGAGTGTAGGGTTTCAATATGAAACGGATCCTGATAAATGGATCCTGCGGGACATCAATTTAACCGTACGTTCAGGCGAAATAGTGGCAATCGTCGGATTAAGTGGAGCTGGAAAAACAACGTTAGCCCACCTGTTGCCCAGATTTCATGATGTGAGTAATGGCGCCATTCTCTTTGATGGCATCGACATTCGCGACGGAACTATCGCCTCGCTTCGATCGCAAATTGCAATGGTCACCCAAGAGACAATCCTGTTTGATGACACCATCACGAGGAATATTTGTTACGGTGTTCCAAATGCGACTACGGCCTGGGTGGAAGCGGCGGCCAGGGCAGCCCATGCCCACGAATTTATTTCCCAGCTAGATCAAGGGTATGAAACAAGAATCGGCGAACGTGGTCAACGATTATCAGGTGGTCAACGTCAGCGACTTGCCATCGCACGTGCAGTTTTAACCGATGCGCCGATTCTTATTTTGGACGAAGCCACCTCATCACTCGACAGCGAATCCGAGGCACTCGTTCAAGATGCGCTATCACACTTGCTCGCAAATAGAACAGCCTTCGTGATTGCGCACAGACTTTCTACGGTTCGTCGAGCTGATCAAATTCTAGTGCTCGACGAAGGAAAGATTGTAGAACAGGGACGACACGAAGAATTACTGTCGCAACCAGGCAGTGTCTATGCCAAGCTTTATGCTACGCAGTTGGTTGACGAAGAGTCGAGCCCTGATCTTTCTTCTGGCTCTGGAGCGCAGTACTTTGATTTCGATAAAGAGTGACAAGTAATGACTGCTGGAAACCTGCAATGATTAAATCAATGACTGGGTTTGCCGAGGGACGCAAGGAGACCGAGAAGGCTATCCTAGCCGCATCAATTCGGTCCGTAAATCACCGTTACCTGGATTTGCAAATTCGTCTACCGAGTTCCTTTAATAGCCTTGAGCAAGGATTACGATCTCTTCTGCAGGAAAAGCTGGTACGTGGACGAGTTGAGCTTCTCGTGACGGTTCAATTCAACCAATTTCCTGACGCGGAAGTGGAACTGAATGAAAAAATGATTCGAGCACTCGGAAATGCACTTAAACTCTCGCGAGAACAGGGCTTGGAAATCAAAGAAGTCACGGTTAGCGATTTGATGCGCGTGCCAAACGCTGTAGTAATAAGTGAATCTTCTGACAAGGTGGATGCAATCAAAAACGATGCCTTCTTGGCAGTGATTACCGAACTGGTTCATGAAGTGCTTGAGGGTTTAGATCGCATGCGTAAGCAAGAGGGTGATTACCTTTGCGATGACCTTAACAGTCGGCACAACTCAATAGAAATACTGATCGGACTGATCGAAGAGGGTTCTAAGGAAAGCAGCAAAATGTTCAAAGAGCGCTTAAGCGAACGGGCTAATGAGTTCTCAGAGGCGATGGGCGCAGACCCAATGCTTTTAGTGCAAGAAATAGTTCGCGTAGCTCTCCGTTCCGACATCTCGGAAGAACTTGCCCGCCTACGGGCGCACCTCGCGCACTGGCAAGTGCTTGTTGACTCGCCAGAGGCCTGTGGACGCAAGCTTGATTTCCTATTGCAAGAAATGAACAGAGAAGCAAATACGATTGCAGCGAAAATTGAGGGTGTCAACGTCAAACAACACGTTGTTGATATGAAGGTTGAAATAGAGAGACTGCGTGAACAGGTGCAGAATATTGAGTAGGGCCGGCGGGAAATAGGATTTTCAAATGAATATTGCGAATGAACAGAAGCATACCGGAACGCTGTTTATTATCTCGGCGCCTTCAGGCGCTGGTAAAACAACATTGGCCAAGCGCCTAGTAAAACTGATCCCGGATTTGGTTCTGTCGCGGTCTTATACTTCGAGGGCGGCTCGGGCTGAAGAACAAGATGGGGTTGATTACAACTTCGTGAGCCGCCAGCAGTTCGAAGAAATGATCACTCGAAATCTATTTCTAGAATGGGCTGAAATATTTGGAGAGCTATACGGAACTGCGTTAATTGATGCAGAGCGTGAGCTCGCGAAAGGCCGGAGCGCACTGTTGGTGATCAACGTGGATGGAGCGAGGCAACTTACGGATCGAGGCTACAAAGTGGTGAGAATATTTATTCTCCCTCCGTCACTCCTGGACCTTGAAATACGAATGAAACACCGAAGTCCCGATATACAAGATGAGGATATGAATCAACGCCTGGAGACTGCAAAACGAGAAATAATGGCGTGTAGGGAATACGAACATATTGTGGTTAACGATGATCTTGACGAATGTGTCAATGAATTGCGTACAATAGCGATTGGTGAGAAAACAGAACTCAGTCCTGGAACTGAAGATACCGAAAAAATACTCAGTCGTTTCGCGACAGAGCTTCAGAACCTCGACCCGAGCTAAATCGAGAAAAAGATGGGACTAGTTGCCCTTGGAGTGAGCGGCGGGATTGGCGCCTACAAAGCCGTTGAGATTGCACGCGGTTTGCAGAAGTGTGGCCATGAGGTCGTCGCCGTTATGACAAAGGCGGCCCAACAATTCGTTGGACCTCTTACTTTTGAAGCGATTACTCGTCGTCCCGTAATACTTGATCAATTCTCTCAAGGGAATAATGCGAACATCGAACACATTCGACTGGCTTCATCGATCGATGTACTTCTCGTCGCACCGGCAACCGCGAATCAGATTGGAAAGTTTGCACATGGAATTGCTGACGACTTTCTGTCGACCCTCTATCTCGCAACCAGAGCGCCGGTTGTAATCGCACCGGCTATGAACACAAATATGTTGGAACATGCCTCGGTGAAACGAAACCTAGACCTGCTCAGTTCTAATGGAGTGCAAGTGATCGACTCAGAAGCCGGGGAGCTTGCGTGTGGTTGGCATGGAGATGGGAGACTTGCGGAACCTTCAGTAATAGTCAAAACCGTTCATTCTGTGCTGCAGCCTCAGGGTTCGCTGCTTGGTAAATGTATGTTGATAACCGCAGGTCCAACGTTCGAAGACTTTGATCCTGTTCGATTCATCGGTAATCGCTCAAGTGGCCGGATGGGGTTTGCGCTTGCGACCGAAGCGGCGAAACGTGGTGCTCGAGTCATTCTTGTGACTGGGCCTACCTCATTACCCGTTCCTGAGCGAGTTGAGGTAACAAAAATAAGAAGTGCAGCAGAAATGCATACTGCAGTGATGGCACATGTTGAAGAATGCGATGCAGTCATCATGGCGGCCGCGGTCGCTGACTATACGCCGATGGCTGGTCGCGCGGACCAGAAACTAGTAAAAGGCGACGAAGTTGTTACTATTGAATTAAGGTTAGCTCCCGATATTCTTGCAGAGCTGGGAAAGTGGCGAGATGGACGCAAGCTGCCAGTGCTAGTTGGCTTTTCTGCCGAATGCGGCGAGTCCAATCAACGGGCAAAAAAGAAACTTGAAGCAAAGAAGCTTGATCTGATTGTGGCTAACGACGTTTCTAGACCCGATGCGGGGTTCGACGTTGAAACCAATGTCGCCACTCTAATAAGCCAAAGTGACGAGGACGCGCGTCCTCTTCAATCAAAGTCAGATTTAGCTCACGATATTTTGGACAGGGTAGAAACAATCCTGACTCGGCCTGGAAAGCCTCTCGAAGCTCACCTGTGAGATGACGAATCGAGACCAGCTTTCTGCCCATCTTCAATGGTTTAAGGAATTAGGTGTTGTGGGAGTTGGTCGTGAATCCGCTTGGCGTGAACGCGAGAACGTCACCGCGACTAACGTCGGTGAAATCACGCCATTATCATCGAGAGGCGTAGAACAGCCTGTGAGAGGTGGAACACTTCAGAACATCCGAAATGAGCTTGGTGATTGCACGCGCTGCAAGCTGCATGAACTGGGTCGAAAGCAAATCGTTTTTGGAACCGGGGATGAACGCGCGAAATTGATGTTTGTCGGAGAGGCCCCCGGTCGAGACGAGGACATCAAGGGAATCCCATTTGTGGGTAGAGCTGGTCAGCTGTTAACGAAGATTATTGAATCGATCGATTTATCTCGTGAATCAGTCTACATCGCCAATGTTATTAAGTGTCGCCCTCCACAGAATCGTAATCCAGAGGTCGACGAGGTTGAGACCTGTCAACCTTTTCTGTTTTCACAGATTGATGCGATTAAGCCAAAGGTTATCGTCGCGCTTGGGACTTTTGCCGCCCAAACGTTACTAGAAAGCAGCGAAACCATTTCTCGGCTTCGCGGAAACGTGTATGAATATCGAGGCGCTTCGTTAATTCCAACGTTTCATCCGGCGTTTCTTCTCCGTAGTCCCAGTCGAAAACGAGACGTATGGGAGGACATGAAGAAGGTCAGAGAGCTTTTGAACTCCTCAGGGTGAACTCGTAATCCACGAAACGAAATCTCCTGCTATTCTGTTGTAATGAATCGCCTTGTCAAGGTTGCGATACCCATATCACGTCTTGATTTATTGACCTATCGAGTGCCCGACGGCATGGAGATGCCTAAAGTCGGGGCACGCGTTATTGTACCCCTTGGAGGGCGCATTCTAACTGCCTGCGTAATTAAAGATAACGTAGAAAACCCAGAATTGGCGCCTGATATCATAAAGGATGTCCTAGGGGTTTTAGACGTTCAAACGTTCATTCCATTAGAAGTTCTACATCTCGCACGCTGGACTGCAGAATACTATCTTTCTAGTACGGGTGATGTGCTCACAGCCGCAATGCCTCCTGGAGGTTGGAAGAAGATTTCAAGGCTGGCACGGTTATCAGAACACGGTGCTGTTGCCCTTGAAAGCGGCACACTCTCTGAACAGAGTAAAGCACTACTTCGTGAGTTATCGGCAGAGCAGTTTCAACCTCTCGATCGCGTTGTCAAGAAATTAGCGCTTCGACAGCACAAAAGACTGGACAATCCGATAGAGCGACGGCGTTTCCAGGCGTTGATCTCGAAGATGAAGGCGCAGTCATTAGTCGAAATTCAATATCGACAGCCAGAACAAGCCGAAAACTTTAAGAAGATTAGAATAGTCCGTTTGACAGATGCAGGATATCAGCAGGTTGGGAATAACGAAGCAAAACAGACCAAAACGGCCCGGTTAGGCTCAAGACAACGACAAGTTATCGCTCTACTACACAGAAAGCATAAAGCTCAGGGGCTGGCCTTAACTGGGCTAACTAAACTTGGAATTAGCGCTGCCACTGTAAAACGACTGGTCGACATGGGCCTGGTGGAAGTTGGAAATAAGAAGATCGAACGAGATCCTTGGAGCTTCGAATACGAAGCTGATTCGAGAACTGAAAATGCTTCAGTAACCTTAACCGACGAACAAGACAAGGCCCTGTCGGAATTGATTAAGAGAGCAACAAGTCGTAAATTCCATGTAGCGCTATTGCACGGAGTTACGGGTAGTGGAAAAACAGAAATTTATTTACGATTAGCTAAATTCCTGCAGGATTCAAACCGACAAAGCATAATTCTGGTACCAGAAATCGCGTTAACTCCAGCAATGGCCGGAGCCTTCCGGTTGAACTTTGGTGGCCGTGTGGCCATTCAACACAGTGGTTTGTCGAGTGGCGAACGACACGATCAATGGCATCGGATTCGCTCCGGAGAAATTGATATCGTGATCGGTACACGGTCTGCCATATTTGCTCCATTACAGAGGGTAGGGCTGGTCGTTGTGGATGAGGAACACGATGGATCGTATAAACAGGATGAAAATCCCAGATACCACGCACGAGATTTAGCAATCGTCCGGGGTCAACAAGCCGACGCTTTGATTGTGTTGGGTTCAGCCACTCCTTCAATGGAAAGCTACCATAATGCGATCCTTGGACGTTATTCGCTTCTAGAATTAGGACGTCGCGTTCACGACAGACCTCTTCCGCAGACAACGGTTGTGAACATGCGAGAGGAATACGCACTCAATGGGCCTGGAGCGATCTTCAGTGAAGCTCTACACGCAGGAATTGCTGAACGACTGAAACGTGGTGAGCAATCGTTGATTCTCTTGAACCGTCGAGGGTTTGCAGCCGCAATGATTTGTCGACAATGTGGCCTGTTATTTGAATGCCCACACTGCAGCATTTCTCTCACTGTTCACCGAAGCACTCACCAAATGCGATGCCATTATTGCGGACATGCGGAACGAATTAAAAAAACGTGTGTGCAGTGTGGAGGTGAGTATCTTGAGGAAATAGGATTAGGAACCCAGCGCGTTGAAACAGAAATTCAGGAGATGTTTCCAAAGGCTCGGGTCGGACGCATCGATCGAGACACAGTTCGACGTCGAGGAGCACTATCTACACTGCTCAAGAAATTTGCTCAAGGGAAGCTTGATCTGTTGATAGGTACCCAAATGATTGCGAAAGGGCACGACTTTCCGAACGTCACACTCGTAGGAGTCGTGTCTGCTGATGTGGGACTAGGGCTTCCTGATTTCCGGGCCGCCGAAAGGACTTTCCAGCTGTTGACCCAGGTCGCAGGTAGATCAGGACGAGGTGGGAAAACGGGCGAAACGATTGTCCAAACATTGCACCCGGATCACTATAGCCTGCAACACGCTTGCGAACAGAATTATCAAAGTTTTTATGAAGAAGAGCTGACTTTTAGAAGAAGAATGCGTTATCCCCCAATTGTGGCCTTGGCAAACATGGTGGTTAAACATCGATCCCCAGGAAACGCCTTAGAGACCGCAACCAAATTTGTAGCCGCTTTGCGTGAATGCAGTAAGAGGTTGGAAGTATTAGGCCCGGCACCGGCGCCTCTTGAACGTTTGAAAGGTGAATACAGAGTTCAGGTGCTTACAAAAAGTAGCCATCGGCCTGAAATGCGAAGAGCTCTGGTAGCTGCTCTTGAAGTCTGTGCGGAATTTCAAAGGCAGATCGTCATCGACGTTGACCCGGTGTCGGTGCTCTAATTTATCAAGTGAAAGACTTCAATGGGTGCTGGTGTGAAACATACTATAAAGATTACAAGGGCCACATATGCAACAATCCTGCGGGTGTCGTCAAGTGGAACTTCTTCGTCGTGCGTTCTAGGATGGTTTGGTCCAGAGACCCAAAGCATTGCAATCATCAAAAAGGCCCAGAACAACCAACTTCTGGACCAAAAGGCCAAAAGAATCGTGAGGGCGACAGTTGTGTATGTCACAAAAATTGACCTCTTGCCAAGAGCAGCATAGGAAATATGACCGCCGTCGAGTTGACCTGCAGGAAACAAGTTGAGAGCTGTCGCAAGAAGACCAAACCAAGCAGCAAATGCCATCGGGTGCAAGTTTAGAGATTGACCGTCTGCGATGGAACCCCAGAACAGCCAAGTTGCGAATTGAAATAAAAGTGGTTCGCCAAGACTCAATCCAGAAAAGTCTTCTGGTAATTCTGTTACACGTGAAGAGGCGAGACCGATAAGCAGCGCAGGACACGCCACAATAAATCCTGCCAGTGGTCCAGCCACTCCAATATCAAACAACATTGGTTTGGTTGGAATGGGCTCGCGAATCCGAATAAGAGCCCCCAACGTTCCTGTTAAGGGTAGTGGTGCCGGTATGAAGTAGGGCAGTGAAGCGTTGATCCGGTAATAGCGGCAAGCAAAATAGTGGCCAAACTCGTGTGCGCCAAGGATCGAAAGAAGCGTGAAACTATACCAAAGGCCACCTATTACCAACGTGGTCCAAGAGAGATTTATTTCATTTAAACCAAAGTTAGAATGAAATCCCAAGTAATGACCGCTGCCGGCTATGGTGGTAGTCGCCAGTGTGAGCAAAAACAGTAAAAGGTGCACCCAACGTCTCGATTTATTGTGACGCCGGAGCCTTGGTTTAGAGGATTGGGTTGTTCCTGAATTTGAAAGACGTTCTTCAAAGGGTGTGGATTCAGAAAGCTGAGCAGACTCTAATGACAAGTCAGAGATCCGCTAATTTCCAATATTCCGAAGATCTTTACCAGGCTTAAAGCGAATGGTTCGCCCGGGTGGAATTCGAACTTCTTTGCCGGTCCTAGGATTGCGACCGATTCCCCGCTTGCGAGGCTTCACCTGGAAAACACCAAAGCCTCGTAATTCGATTCGCTCACCTCGCTCCATCGAAACTCGCATCGCTTCAAACACAGCGTCGACTGCGATCTCAGCCTTAACCTTTGTAATTGATGCGTTTGTCGAAACTTTGTTGACGATGTCAACTTTAATCATATTTAGCAACTCCTCGAAATCTATAAGTATCATAAATATATATAGTTACACTGTCAAGTGATCGTGTAACCTAAAATAGAGAACTGGCTTAAAAAGATGCGCAGCAAACAATCAGCGGGAAACCCTTCGGTGGTATTGGTTGGACGACCCAATGTTGGAAAGTCCACATTGTTTAATCGTATTACCGGCAGGCGTAGAGCTATTGTGACGCCTAAGCCGGGCACTACACGGGACACCCTGACCGAAAACACCGAATGGCTAGGTGTTGCATTCCGCATTACGGACTCCGGCGGAGTCTTTGGAGCGAGCACCGACCCGCTTCAAATTCAAGTCATCGAACAGGGAAGGCGAGCTATGCAAACTGCGGATCTTGTAATGCTTGTTGTAGACGGACAAGAAGGTTACGTCTCCGCTGACGAGGAAGTTGTCCGTGAAGTTCGTGCACTCGGAGTACCAGTTGTCATGGTTGTTAACAAGGCCGACGATAGCCGCACAAAGGATCATTGCCTCGAGTTTTACCAATTCGGATTTGAGCCGGTAATTAACGTTTCCGCAGAACATGGTCAAGGAGTTGGAGATTTATTAGACGAAGTCATCAAGACACTGCCACAGAAAACAGTAAGACTGGAATCGGAGAAGGCAAATGTTGATACAGTCGCCACAAATGAGGAGGTGGCTGTCGCTGTAATAGGTCGCCCCAATGTGGGTAAATCGTCCTTAGTGAATCGATTACTACATGAGCCCAGAGTTATGGTCAGCGCTCAGCCAGGAACGACTCGAGACGCAATTGATGAAGTGTTGAGGTGGCATGGCAAAGACTTTAGGCTGGTAGATACTGCTGGAATCCGACGGTCCGGGCGTGTTGCAAAGGCCGGACAGGTTGAAGCAGTCAGCGTTCTAATCGCAAAACGAGCGATCAGTCGATCTGATGTAGCTTTATTAATGCTTGATGCGAGCGAAGAGGTTAGCGATCAGGATGCAGCAATTGCCGGTGAGGCTGCTCGGTCAGGCTGCGGAATAGTGATCGTTGTGAATAAGTGGGATTTACGAAAATCCACTAATCCTGAGACTGCGAAAAACTTCGATGAATCTGTTCGACGAAAACTGAAGTTTCTTGAATTTGCGCCAATCTTGCACATTTCCGTGTTGACCGGAGAACGCGTTCCAAAGGTTTTAGAGGCTGTTGACCGAATTGCCTCAGCTCGCCGTCAACGAATACCGACCGCAGCCGTGAACAGTTTTGTTGAAAAGGTAACGCGAGCGCACACGCCGGCAAGGTCAGGTCAAAAAGAGGTTCGAATCTTATATGCGGTGCAGACCGGAATCGAACCACCGAGTTTTGTCTTTTTCACGAATGTGGCGAAGAAATTTCATTTTTCCTACGAACGATTTTTGATTAATCAGTTGAGAGAAGCCTTCGGTTTTGAAGGGTCCCCGATCAAGATCCATGTGCGACGACGTCGAAAGTAGGTTCTGGCTGCATGATATACTTAACTATCGGTTCGCTGTTCGCCCCTGAGGGATTATGATTACGACGACGTCTAATATCCCAAAACGCGCCTCGTATAAGGCATCCGATGTGTGTCAACTCGTAGGAATCGAACCGTACGTCCTAAGATCCTGGACCGAAGAATTTCCTGAGTTGGGCAAGTCGAAAACTAACGGTAGCCCAAGAGTATTTCGATATCGGGACGTTCAGCTCGCAGTTCGCCTCAAACATTTATTGTTTACCGAAGGTTTAACGTTGGGTGGCGCACGACGCAAACTCGATGAAGAGAATGAAACTGCCCAAATTGAAGCTAGCGCTGACGTTAAGGAATCGCGAACTATTCAACCCTCGAAGGAAAATCAGAATAAAAAGCGACTTCGCCTTGAAATCACTGAGGTAAAGAAAGAGCTCAAGAGCCTGCTTCGATTGCTGGACAGCGACAATGGTTCTGCAATTGGAGCGAAGAAGGCTGTAAAACGACAGCGATCAAGTGCGTCGTCAAAGAGCAGCTCGAAAACGACACGATAGCAGACAGGAATACGTCAATGTGACTGCGACGTCGCTTTGGTTTTCACCCTTGGGAATGATAATGGCGAATGATATTTAGCCAGTTTGCATGAAGCGTGTGCCAGTTGTTTTTAGTTGTCGGTTCGGGATGTGGCGCAGTTTGGTAGCGCACCTGACTGGGGGTCAGGGGGTCGCTGGTTCAAATCCAGTCATCCCGACCAATTAATATGAAGTGGATGGTCGATCACGCGATCGGCCATTTCTATATATACAGAACAATCATCAGCCTAAACGCCTACATTTAGAAAAGGTTTTTAGTTACAGTGAGAATGACGAAGGAGGAGCTGACAGACTCCGTTAAAAGCTTTAATGCGTTTGGTACAAGGACACGTCTTGAGGAGTTCGAGTGGTCGGTAAACGGGCGGTCGGGAATCACGATTAAAGCCTTTAACGAGTATTGGACCAGCGCCCAGCGACAAGCGCACAGTTTGCATGAAATCTCTTACAGAGCTTGTTTTAAACCCCAATTACCAAACTTCTTTATTTCTCGACTCGCTGAAGCTGGCGATGCGATTTATGACCCCTTTATGGGTCGCGGCACAACCTTGTTGGAAGCCTTCTTACTCGGCTGCAAACCGCTAGGCAACGACATTAACCCCCTTAGTCAAGCACTCCTCGAGCCAAGGCTTAATCCTCCAACCATCGAACAAATTGAAGATCGATTAGGGGAAATCAATTTGGGTGTAGCGAATGAGACTTATCCCGATCTTGAAGTGTTTTTTCATCGGGAGACACTCACTCAAATAATCGCACTTAAAGAATACCTGCTAAAAAAACAAGAGGCCAATGGGCTGGACCGGGTTGATCGCTGGATTAGAATGGTCGCACTAAACCGGTTGACTGGACACTCTTCGGGATTCTTTTCTGTCTATACTCTTCCTCCGAACCAAGCCGTATCAATTGAGGCGCAACGGAAAATAAATCAGTCCAGAAATCAAAAACCCGAGGCGAAAGAAATTATTCCCAGAATACTGCGCCGATCCAAAGCGCTTTTAAAGGACTGGCGAGATCCGAGGCTGAAATACCCTGGTGTCGATCTTGAAGCGGTATTAACTGTAGACGATGCAAGTCACGCGGCTGGCATTCAGACAGACACCGCCCAACTAATCGTAACCTCACCGCCGTTTCTCGATGTTGTGGATTATCACGCCGACAACTGGCTGCGCTGCTGGTTTCTGGGTTTCGACTCTTCGGCTATTGCGATCAGTCAAATCAAGAGCCCCGAGGAATGGCAGCTACTTATGGGCCATGTGTTACAGGACTTGAAGCGCATCCTGAAGCCAGGTGGGTATATTGCTTTTGAAGTGGGAGAGGTGAGAGGCGGTGACATTCTACTTGAGGAGCTAGTTCTACCGACCGGAGTCAGAGCGGGTCTCACTCCGGTGATTATTTTGATCAACGTTCAGGAATTTACCAAAACCGCCAACACCTGGGGAGTTGCGAATCAGAGAAAGGGGACTAATACGAATCGAATCGTTGTATTTCAACTGTAGACGATTGTAAAAATGTCACGAGAGATTCGCGTTATCATCTAGCTGGTCGGACTTACTTCCTCCACCTTCACGGTCTCGGATTTCAGAAAGAGCTGATGCGAGCACGCCACTAGGCACCGCTACAATGCCAAGGCCGATGAGCAGGATAAAAAAAGTGAACAGTCGGCCGCCAATAGTAATCGGCACTACATCCCCGTAGCCTACTGTTGTAAGCGTTACAATGGCCCACCAGAGGCTGTGAAAGATTGAAAGAAACTTATCGGGCTGGACAGCATGCTCAAAGTAGTAAATCCCGACAGCTGCAAGGTACACGAGCATTATTGAAACGCCTAGATAAACCAGTAATTCTTCTTTCGCAAGCATGATGGCATCGTGAAGGCGCCTTACGGCCGTATGGTAACCCGTCAGTTTAAACACTCGAATGACCCTGAGAAGTCGAAAGGCACGAAGAGATCGAAAATCCAGACCAAAAGAAACATAAAACGGCAAGATCGCAATCAAGTCAATCAAGCCGTAAAAGCTGAAAATAAAGCCTCGGCGGGATGTGGCAACAGCTACACGTAGGGCGTACTCAACTGTAAAGACTGCAACGGTTATGATTTCCACCCAACGCAACCATTGCATCTGTTCGGAGGATAACCCAGGTAGGGTTTCGAGAGAAAAGGACGCCACCGACACAAGTATCAGAATCAGAATAGCGGCATCGAAAATTCGGCCAGCCGGTGTGCTGGTATCTTCAACAATTTGTTTGATGCGCATGTAAATTCTAATTGCTTTCGTTCGTCAGGCCTGGAGGTCGATATTAGCTGCTGCAAATCCGGATGACGCCAGCCTGTCGCGTGGGTTATGCTACACCGACAGGTCAAAAAGGTGCTAGTGGTTAACGGGCTGTGTTGAGCAAACAACCTAGTGCAACCTGAGACAATGGGAAAGAGCGGGCATCCTCAGCGCCGTTTTTATTGGATTTCAAAGATCGCTGCAATCCTTTTTATTTTTGTGGCGAGTATCTCTATACAGGCCCAGACAAGCATAACAATGCCTGACTTTGGCGCCTTGCGGCTGAGCTTCGACAGTAGAGACTCAAAAGGAAAGTCGAAGGATGGCCTGTTAAACAGCCTAGACTGGACACTTCCATGGGAATCAGAACCCTCTGCTCTGAACCTGTTCGGTGCCTTAGAATCACTACACAAACCATATAGCGCAAGAGATCGATTTCTTCGGGAATACGAGAGAGATTTGCATTTTTATGGACCACGGCCGAAGCGAACCTACCGCAACCCTGAATTCTGGCGTAGTTTGTCTCTAGCCCCTTACCCTGGTTACATTTTAAATATCGCTGCGGAAGGTCGCCGTCGAATCGCTCAAGGACAGAACCGCAACAGGTAGATCGAGCTCTCTGTTACCTCTTGAGGCTTAGTCTTAGGCCGACGGCACGTGTTTGCCGCCTAGTATCGTCTCTGTGGTCACAAGCTTCTTGTTGCCAGTCCGTGGCGTGTGCTCGTTATCAACAAATTCAAAGTTTCCCTCGCGTAATTCCAATACCGCCACATCGGCTGGTCCACCCACGCTAAGGGTGCCTCGATCGCGAAACGCAGGAAAGACTTTGGCACCATTGATGGTCCCGCATCGGATCACGTCGGATAAGGACATTCCAAGCAGTAAGAATTTGGACAACACATTGGGAAAGTCAAATACCTGGTCAGTGCTTCCAGCCACACTCCAATCAGAAGAAATTGTGTCGGGTAAAAAGCCCTGGTCAATCGCTCGAGCACCGGTCTCCCATGTAATATGACCAATCCGTCCGTGACCGATATCGAACCAAATACCACGGTCTCGTGCGGCGAGTAATTCCGGAAGCACATGGCCGTCATCGGTAAAGATGCCATGTCTTTGCTGGGTATACACATGCGTCACAATGTCGCCAGGTTTCAAGAGCTCAAGAATTTCAGGAAGCGGTGAGGCCGTGTTGCCGACATGTACCATTATTGGCAGGTTGAAAGGACTTACGATAGCCTGTGCACGACGTACCACCTCCAAGTCAGCATCAGCTGCAACGGTATCCGATAGTCTGGCCTTGAGACCAACGATCAAGTCCTGGTTACGTTCAATGGCTTCTCGGCCGGCCTGAACGTCTGCATTCCGTAGATCCATCAGCTCACCGACCGGTCGAGTAATGCCGGTCCTCGCCACATTTAGAAGCACTCGAACTAAATTCGGAGCAGCTCTCGCTACAGCTAATATTTCATCAATGCGGTCTGCCCCCTGAGAGCCACCATCGACCAACGACGTCACGCCGTCGGATAAACAAATAGACGGCATTTCCATGAAACGCGTGTGAGTATGGATATCAATCAGGCCTGGAACCACCAGTTTGCCCTTGGCATTCAACACCTGACTCGCATTCGAAATGTCAAGATTGGCTTGAACCGCACGGATACGAGAACCTTGGATGGCCACGTCTAGGATTCCGTCTAGATTATTCTTCGGGTCAATCACTCGACCACCGGCGATGACCAAATCGTCCTGAATGGCGAATCCGTCGGTTTTCGTGGACAGGGCCGCAACACTGGTGGCGATGGTGTTTTGTAGAAATGCTCGTCGAGTCAGCATGATTACAACTATTTCAGTGTCAAAATTTGGTTCGGGTCAACTCGAACTATGCTGTAGGTAATCGACTCCGCGATATCAGAAAAATAGTGTGGGGTCCCGGCTGGGATCACAATGATGTCACCCTCAACCACCTCACGGGTAACGGCGCCCTCCATCCCAGATCCTAACCAGCCTGGCCCAGATTGAAGCATGCGTAACGGTGTGAGTTCACGTGCTTCTGGGTTCAGAAGACGGCCACCGGTTACCAACGTGCCAGAACCCGCCAACACGGTGTAGATTTCAGTGACTTCGCTATGGATAGTTCCAGCAACCACATTGCTTGAAGGGCCTCGATGTGCGAGTGCAACTCCTATGTTGTGTCCACCTGCATCAATGGTTTGCATCGGAGTATCGGTAACATTATTTTCGATCGCATTTTTGGTCGTCTCTACGATATCGACGTGTGTTATATCGGCAGCCGGAATGGAGCTTCCCAGAGACTGCGAAAGTGCGATGGCGGCTGCTATCAGATAAGGCATGACTTCCTCCCTTTGAAATAACGACTCAGCAACATCATAGATGTCTCCAACCAACACCTGCTAATCCAAATAGATTACTCTGGATGTGCAACTCGTTCAATTCACACGATTGTCGCTGAATCAGGTAGTCTAGTCTTCAGGATGGTTCAGGATTCCAGTAGCCAATCAATTCCCAGCAACGGGAGGCCACTCATGCGATGGATCTTAGTAATAGGCGCAATCTTTTTAGGTGGTGCCGCACTCGTAGCACAATCGACGGACAAAATTTCTGCTGAAGACGGAGATATTCTTATCACTCCAGGTATTCACGCGAGCGTACAGATCGAATACGCGGGCAAGGTGATCCACGTGGATCCGTGGAGTGTGGCTGACCTGTCTGCTCTGAAAGTTGCGGACCTGATTCTGGTAACTGATGATCCCGGTCACCACATGGATGTGGATGCAATCACCGCACTGCGAAAACCGGATGCACCGGTCGTACTCACGGCCGATGCCCAGAAGCATTACCCAGAGGGTCAGGTGTTGGCCAACGGTGAGGGCGGCACGTTTTTGGGAATCCAAGTGGAGGCAATTCCGGCCTACGATTTAACTCCTGGAGAACCACTTCATCCTAAAGGACAAGCAAACGGTTATGTACTCA
This sequence comes from uncultured Woeseiaceae bacterium, assembly GCA_964569695.1. Lineage (GTDB taxonomy): Bacteria > Acidobacteriota > Vicinamibacteria > Vicinamibacterales > UBA823 > UBA8106. The sequence continues at coordinate 83,777 of CAZMUA010000006.1, read as the reverse complement.
GCTTGGGTGGTCGTCGGATTTATCTGTCGGGAGTGACCGAATGTGTTCCAGAGATTCAGGCCCTGCAGGATATCTCAGTTGCGTTTATGCCCATGAATCTACCTGTGGACCGTATGCATCCAATTCCGACTGCCGAATGCCTTAAAACATTCAAGCCGGAAGTCGTATACCTCTATCATTATGACCAAGCTTATGCGAGTTGGTTAAGTAACCCGGACCCTAGTCAACCTCGCAGCACGCAAGATACTCCAGCGACCATTCAGAAATTTCGAAATGCGATAGCGTCGGAGGGGATCGAATTTCGCGATCGCTCTTGGTACCCGGACTGGTAGTTTTTTTGGTTGTTATCGAAGTTGAGTCTTCTCGTGAAACCCGAACAAGCGAAAGACTAAGACGCTACCAATCATTATCGCAAGAAAGATGAAGCCGATGCCGGGATTCGCATACAGCATGGCACCGAAACAAACGGTTGAAAGAAATAGAGCTACTGCTGGAAGATACGGATAGAGCGGCGTTACGTAAGGTCGAGGTAGATCCGGCTCAGTCTTGCGGAGACGGAATAGGCTGGCCATGGAAAACATGTACAAGGCGAGAGCCCCAAATGCGGCCATCGTGATCAATTCTCCAGTCTGGCCAGTCGCAAGCGCACCAAAGGCAATTAACATATTTAATATCAGTGCAGCAGCAGGGCTTTGACGATGGGGGAGTGTGCGACCAAAGATGGCAGGTAAGTAGCCGGTTCTTCCAAATTCAAACGTTGCTCGCCCCGCAATCAGTAGAATGCCGTGAAATGAAGCGACCAACCCAAATAAACCTAGAACAACTACACCATGATAGATAATTCCAACGCTTCCAGTCAGGTAACCAAGGGCAAGAGGAAGAGGTGTATCCGATTGGTTACCTGCCGCATCAAAGACGATTGCCTCCCAGCCTCTCACGCCGATTGCCGAAAAGAAGACTAGCAATGCTAGAAAGACGAGCGTCGCCATCGCATATATGAATCCTCTCGAGATGTCCCGCTGTGGGTCTCGTGTTTCCTCGGCCACATTTGCAATGCCCTCAATAGCCAGGTAAAACCAGATTGCAAATGGTAGGGCCGCCATGATTCCAGTCCATCCGTTCGGCAGCGGGTCCTGAACAAAGTAGGTCCAACTGAAGTGAGGCAACGCTGTACCGGCGAACAACAACAGGCCCCCGACAGCCAACACTGTCACGACGAGTTCAAACAAGGCGGATTGGCGTACCCCCCAAATATTTAAACCCGTAAAAATAAAATAAGCGATCACAGCAAATCCCCAAGCAGGCACGGCAGAAGTGTAGGCCTGAAGGTAAGCACCAATCGCAAGAGCGATCGCAGGCGGTGCGAACAAAAATTCAATCAGCTGTGAGACGCCAGCCGCAAAGCCCGTTGTAGTGCCGTAAGCTCGATTAGCATAGATAAACACACCGCCAGCGCGAGGCAGCGCACACGCAATCTCTGCATAACTCATCACGAAGGCGACATACATGACCGTGACGAGGAGGGTGGCAGCCAACATCCCCAAAGGTCCACCATGCGATAATCCAAGGTTCCATCCGAAATACTCACCGGATACAACATAGCCAACGCCAAGGCCCCAAATCATAACTGGCCCCAACGTTCTTTTGAGGGAGGTAGTCTTATTTTCGATTGGTTCGAGTTCGCTCATGGAAAACGGCCGCACTCTGGCTAGTTTAAAGGCGTGCAGCCTTAAATTCTTCAACCAAATATTCGCATGCCCGTGTCGCAAGAGCCATGAACGTGATCGTCGGGTTTTGGCAGGCCGATGATGGATAACCCGAACCATCCATAACGAACAGATTGCTAACGTCGTGAGCCTGTTCCCAGGTATTTAGCACTGAAGAAGCTGGGTCATCACCCATTCTGGCCGTGCCAACTTCATGAATGGCCAATCCTGGCGCAGAAATATCCCGGCGAACTTCAATGTCTTCAGCGCCAGCCGCATGAAGCATTTCTTCGGCAGCATCAGCCATGTCGTCAATCATCTTCTGCTCGTTGTCTCCGTAAGCCGCACTAATGTGAAGAATCGGAATTCCCCAGGCGTCCGTATGCACCTTATCAAGCTCGCAAAAATTATCATATTGAGGTAAGTGCTCCCCGAATCCGCCAATTGAAATCGTCCAAGGGCGATTGTTTTTCACTTCGTTTTTGAAGGATTCACCGAAACCTTCCACGCTCATTGCGTGACCCCACTTCACGACACTCGCATTACCCTGATACCCATACCCTCTGAGAAACCCTGAATGACTGTCAGTGATATTTCGGAATCGAGGAATATAGATACCGTTAGGACGTTTCCCGCGAGTGTCAGGCGTATTTTTCAGGACTGGAAGTACACCTGCTGCGCCACCGCCCATCACATGGTCCATTAGATAGTGTCCCAACACGCCACTGGAGTTTGCGATCCCAGTGGGATGTTGGTCCGAGGTTGAATTCAACATGATGCGTGTCGACTCAAGCGTCGAGGCGCACAACACGACCACTGATCCAAACACCTCGCGATGTTGACGGGTAATACGATCGACGTAGTACACGCTTCGGCATTTCCCGGCATCGTCGACCTCTACATGACTCACTACTGCATTCGGAATTAATGTGAGACGGCCAGTCGCTTCAGCCGCAGGAAGACTCGCGGAGGGACTACTGTAATAAGAACCTGTGCGGCAGCCTCGAGAACAAGGGCCACAGTAGTGGCACTTAGCTCGTCCATTAAGATCCTTGGTGAGAATAGCGCATCGACCAATGGTCAACGCTCGTCCAAATTTCTCGCGAATAGCACTCTTGAGAAGTTCCTCACCACAAGTGAGTTGCATTGGAGGCAGAAAGGCGCCATCCGGCAACTGGGCCAAGCCCTCCGCCTGCCCGCTGACGCCAATAAATCGTTCCACCTGGTCGTAATAGGGTGCGATCGTGGCGTAGTCGAGTGGCCAATCAGCTCCAAACCCATCCCGTGAAGCCGCCTTAAAGTCGTAGTCACTCAGCCTATAGGTTTGGCGAGCCCACATAATTGAGCGACCACCAACGTGTCGGCCACGAATCCAATGGAATGGTCGGTCAGCGGGGGTGGTGTAGGGATGTTCGGTATCGTCAACAAACAAATGATTGGTGTACTCGTCACACTGATAACAAAGCGACTGGACTGGCTGTCTTGCTTGTTGTTCACGGGTTCCCAGACGCCGTCCACGAAAAGGCATTTCGAACGAGCGCTTGTGCTCATTAAAGTCTCGCTCTGGATCAAGTTTTCGTCCGGCTTCTAAGACTGCAACTCGCAATCCAGCCTCGGTGAGTTGTTTTGCGGCCCAACCACCAGTCGCGCCAGAACCAACGATTACAACGTCATAGCGTTCATCTTGTGCGGACATGAATCGGAACTCCCAATGTTAATTACCGCTTTTATGTTCTGGGTGTTGACATCCCAGCTTCTCATCAAAATAGTTGGAACCATCGTCGTCCAATTCTTGCAGCATCCCGATCCGAGAGGTGTAGTAACCAGTCACAGTGAGAGACTTCAAGGCTTGAAAGAATTCAACGCCGACAGCATCGGCCGGAGTCGTATTTTCTCTTGCGCTGAGAATCGTCAATAATGCGGTTTGTTGGTCAACCGAGGCGCCGACAAAACTGCTTCCAAACAATTCCATGCTTCGCTGGTCTATCCATCCAATGCCATTTACGAACTGGGCTCGGGCGTTTGCTTCTGCGTCAGAAAGAATCGTATCTATAAATGCCGTGACTCGAGCTGTTCGGGCTCCTGCCGTATCCGTTTGAGGAATAATTAATTCAGTAAGAACTTCGACGGTTTCGAACTGAGTCTGGGTCAGGACACCTTGTCTGGCATCCTGAAAGCTATCAGCCATTGGACCTCTGAAGGTTTGAGGCGACACGGCCGCATGCGCTTCAGCGAGATCCAGAAGAGACCTGGACCACAACGGTAAACTGGCAGCGCCTGCACCGGCCATCCCAATGGCCCGAAGTGCCTTTCGTCGATCGATTCCTCGCGACGCCATAAATCTCCCTTCAATCCAATAGGTTTACATACTCACCAAGGTGCGATCTGCAAATAAATACTAACGCAAAAGTGGCTAACTCGAAGTAAGATCCTGCACAGTAATTGCAGAACCCATAAATATGGCTTATCAGAGTCCGGAGAAACCCATGAAGACGTCTAAAACCTCTCGGCGTGACTTCCTTAAGTTAACCACTGCCACCAGCGTCCTAGCAGGAACTTCCACGACGCTGTTAAGCCGTTCGCGAATGACAGGGCAGCAGTCCTTTTCCGCGAATAACCGAATTCAAATTGCGCTAATCGGTGCAGGGGGCCAAGGACAATACGACACCCAGGAAGCCTTGAAAGTACCAGGAGTGGAGTTGGTAGCAGCTGCTGATGTTTACGATGGTCGACTGATTCATGTGAAAGAGCGATTCGGTTCACACGTGTCAACCACACGGGACTATCGAGAGGTCTTGGCTGACGACGCGATCGATGCAGTCATTATTGGTACTCCCGATCATTGGCATAAACACATTGCCATCGAAGCAATGGAGTCGGGCAAAGATGTTTATGTCGAGAAACCGATGGTGCAAAAAGCTGCGGAAGGTACCGAGCTCGTGGCAGCACAAAATCGAACCAAACAGATTCTCCAGGTCGGCAGTCAGCGCGTGAGCAACGTTCTCTATGAATACGCAAAACAAATTTATGAGAGTGGACGCCTTGGCAATCTGAATATGGTCGAGGCCTGGTGGGATCGAAACTCCGCTGTCGGAGCCTGGCAATACACGATTCCAGCCGATGCCTCACCCGAAACTGTCGACTGGGACAAATTTCTCGGCCATGCGCCAAAGCGATCGTTCGATGCAACCCGGATGTTTCGGTGGCGCAATTATCAAGACTATGGCACCGGAGTCGCAGGTGATTTATTTGTTCATCTGTTTTCCGGATTGCATTTTATTGTTGGATCCGACGGTCCAACCCGAATTTTTGCCACTGGCGGATTGCGCTACTGGAAGGATGGTCGAGATGTCCCAGATGTCATGCTGGGTCTATATGATTATCCCGCTACAGACGCCCACCCCGAGTTCACTTTGGCTCTTCGAGTCAATTTTGCTGATGGTGCAGCAGATGGTTCTGGCTTTCGGTTCGTGGGAGACGAAGCAGTTATGAGTGTGGGGTCTCGTGTGGGTCTGACCCGGCGGGCTAGACGGACGTCGCCAGGCTATACAATTAATACTTTCTCGAATGAAGCACAGAAAGCATTTCTTGACGACTACCAATCAAAATACCCTGGTGCGCGACAGGAGTTAACGCCCACGGAAGAAGAATATTTTTCAGCGCCGAATGGATACAGCGATACTCTGGATCACTTCCAAAATTTCTTCGACGCAATACGAACTCGACAACCTGTGGTCGAGGACGCGAACTTTGGACTCCGTGCCGCTGGTCCTGCGGTCTTGTCGAACGTGAGCTACTTTGAAAAGAAACCAGTTCGGTGGAATCCAAAAGACATGCAAGTAACGACTTAGTGATGGCAGGATACAGGTAAAACAGTAGACGGATTGGTTCTAGGGGTCGGGCGGTTAAGGATGGAGAGAAAATGAGATGACGAAAAGATGCTCTTGGCATTCGCTTTTACCCATACTTGTTTTTGTCACAGTTGGCATCCCGAACGATGCGGTCGCTCAAGAGCGACCAAATCTGCTTTATCTCACAGAACCAGCCGCTTGGGTCCACACGGTGTTACCCGTCGCTGAAGAGGTCATGCGAGCACTTGGTGAGAAGCCAGACGCCTTCGATGTGACGGTAATCCGTTCGGCTGAGCAAATCACCAAAGACACACTAACCAACTATGACGTGGTCGCATTTAATACGACGGGTGAATTACCGATGGCCGCGTCAAAACAGGAGGCTCTTCTAGAATTTGTGCGGAACGGTGGTGGATTTGTTGGCGTTCATAGCGCCACGGATACGTTCTACGGGTGGCCCGAATATGGAGAAATGCTTGGCGGTTATTTTGACGGTCATCCTTGGCATCAGGAAGTCGGTGTTGCTGTTGAAGATGTAGACCATCCCTCGACAAGGCATCTCGAATCACCGCTAACCCTTTACGAAGAAATCTACCAGTTTAAAGATTGGAATCGCACCGATGTGCATGTGCTTCTAAGTGTGGATACTACTTCGGTTGATATGGAGGCCGACGGGATCAACCGCACGGATGGTGATTTTGCCTTGTCGTGGACTCGGGAGTATGGGAATGGTCGCATCTTTTATACTGCACTGGGTCACGAACCAGCCACGTGGCGTGATTCACAATTTCAAGGTCATCTGATTGGTGGCGTTCGATGGGCTGCCGGGCTTGAGGAATAACTCCTACAGTCAGTGTCACGCGGAGGAAGTAATGAGAGAAACGTTGTTAGTATTCGGGATAATCGTCTTGGTGAGCACAACAGTGAGTGTCCAAGATAACCAAGGCGAATCGAATACATTGACACCAACTGAAGCAGCCGAAGGATGGGAATTGCTTTTTGACGGTCAGACGACAAACGAGTGGCGAGGCTTTAAGCAGTCGACTATGCCTGCGGGCTGGCAGGCCGTCGACGGTGCCCTGACCCGGGTCGGCGAAGGTGGAGATATCGTCACGAAAGCAACATTTGAAAATTTTGACCTTCAATTTGAATGGAAAATAGAAACAGGTGGCAACAGCGGGGTGTTTTTTCGAGTAACTGAAGATGAGGATGCAGTGTGGCATACAGCGCCAGAGATGCAAGTGTTGGATGACGACGCCCACCCAGACGGACAGGCCGCGATGACTTCTGCCGGCAGCGACTATGCTCTCTACGGACGGAGCGAGGATGTTGTTAAACCTGTTGGAGAATGGAATCACTCTCGAATCGTTGTTAATGGCAGCCATGTCAAATATTGGCTAAACAACGTACAAGTTGTTGATTACGAACTATGGAGTGACGATTGGGAACAACGAGTTGCAGCGAGTAAATTTGCAGCCTATCCTAATTTTGGTCGCGCACGACGTGGCCATTTTGCTCTGCAGGATCACGGCAATCCTGTTTATTACCGCAATATAAAGGTTCGAGAACTTCCGAGTCGCTAGTTCACGTCCCGCAAGCTGCGGCACCGATGCCTATCACCATTCGCCTCAAACTCTTTACCATGATGTTTCTCCAGTATTTTGTTTGGGGAAGCTGGTATGTCACGCTTGGCACCTATCTCGGTGAAACTCTTGGGTTCCAGGGACAACAAATCGGTCTTGCCTACGGTACCACTGCCGTGGCTGCCATGATCTCTCCATTTTTTGTCGGGATGATTGCAGATCGGTTTTTTGCAACAGAACGAATTCTGACTGTTTTACATCTCATTGGGGGAGTCATTCTGCTCTTCGCCTCTCAGATGCAGACATTCCTACCTTTTTATTTAGTGCTGTTATCTTACACTTTGCTCTTTATGCCGACCTTGGCACTCACAAACTCCTTGTCATTTCATCAAATGCAGAATCCAGGGAAAGAGTTTCCAGTGATTCGCGTGCTGGGCACGATCGGCTGGATTGTTGCAGGAAACATTATTGGAATACTGGAACTGGAAAGCAGCCCGGTTCAATTACAGTTGGCCGCGGGAAGTTCGATTGTGTTGGGAGTGTTTTGTTTCGTGCTGCCGCATACTCCACCCAAACGGACAGCCGCACGCATGACGATGCGTGACGTGCTTGGCCTAGATGCACTCGGACTCTTAAAAGAGCGGTCGTTTGCCATCTTTGTTCTAGGTTCGTTTCTAATATCAATTCCACTCCAGTTCTACTACACGTTCGCTAACCCCTTTTTAAACGAGATCGGACTCGAGAACGCGGCCGGCAAGATGACACTCGGCCAGGTCTCTGAAATTGGGTTCATGCTCGTCATGCCATGGTTTTTTGTGCGTCTCGGCATTAAACGTATGCTGCTTATTGGCATGCTGGCGTGGGTTTGTCGCTATATTTTCTTCGCCTTCGGAAATGTGAGCGCTTTAACCTGGATGCTATATGCGGGCATCTTGTTGCATGGAATCTGTTACGATTTTTTCTTTGTTACAGGACAAATCTATGTTGACCGAAAAGCTCCGACACATCTCCGAGCTGCTGCCCAGGGTCTCATTGCTTTCGTTACGCTCGGTGTTGGATTTTTTGTCGGTTCCTGGCTGTCGGGACTCATTGTCGATTACTTTGCGAAACCAGAGGGCACCCATACCTGGAATGCCATTTGGCTAGTGCCCGCTGTTGGTGCAGCGCTGATTCTCGGGTTGTTCGCGTCACTCTTTAAGGAAACGCCGAGGTCAGAGGTAGAGGCCCTCCGACATTAAAGACTCGTCAGGGGAGTTTCACTAAACAGGCTGCTATGAGTCTGGATACACTTACGATCAACTGGTTCGCCGTTCTCTGTATCGCAAGCCTCTACCTGTTTCTCTATCTATTGGGTTCCCGAGCTTCACGTCGAGCCGCAATGCTCGATTTTACGGCGATGACTCTGGCTGGGCGCCGACTGCCTTTGGGAATAGGTATCTTGACCGTCACGGCTACTTGGGTTGGGGGAGGATACCTTAACGGTACGGTTGAGGCTATTCATCTTGGAGGCTTGTGGCATGCCCAGGCGCCGTGGGGATACGCGTTGAGCCTGATTATCGGTGGCTTATGGTTCGCACCGACGATGCGGAGGCTGAACTGCACCACAATGCTTGACCCGTTTCAGAAGAGATACGGCCCAAGGGTCGCTGCCTGGCTATATGTTCCAGCATTAATGGGCGAAGTGTTTTGGACTGCTGCAATTCTCACAGCCCTTGGCGTCAGCTTTGAAGTGATTGCCGGCATTCCTTTCACGCCCGGAGTAATCCTGTCGGTGATTGTCGCGATGGCTTATACGGCACGAAGTGGCCTTTGGGCAGTCGCGATCACCGATGTCGTTCAACTAGCCCTTTTACTGGTCGGTCTGTCAGTAGCCGCTTGGTTCGCGAGTGCTGAAGTTGGAGGCATAACTCTGGCTTGGACGACGTATTCGGCTAGCGAGATAGCGCAGCCTCCCATGTCCTGGATTCCATGGTCGGATGCGGCCTTATTGTTAATTTGCGGAGGAATTCCGTGGCACGCATATTTCCAACGCGTCCTCGCAACCAAAAGCCCGTCAGATGCTCGCCGACTCTCGGTATGGGCTGGCGCTCTCAGCCTAACCGCAGCAATTCCAGCAATGGCAATTGGAGTGATTGGAACTTCGGTCAATTGGTCGCAACTGATTGGCTCCGACCCTGATGCGGCAATGATTCTCCCGTTAGTCTTACGCTATTTAACCTCACCAATTATTGCAACTCTTGGCCTGACCGCCATGGCTGCCGCAGTCATGTCATCAGTCGACTCCTCGATTCTGTCTGCGTCCTCTATGGCCACCTGGAACATCTATCGTCCGCTTCTCAAGCCTGAGGCGACCTCGACGGACCTAAATAGAATCATTCGTCGACTCATCATTGCTGTCGGTTGTGCTGCAACACTTATCGCCCTAAACAGCCGAAGCGTTTACTCCCTCTGGTTTTTATCAAGCGACTTCGTCTACTGCATCCTCTTTCCTCAATTGGTTTGCGCGCTCTACGACCGCCGAGCCAATTGGATTGGGGCTTCCGTAGGATATATCGTTGCATTTACTCTCAGGCTTGGAGCAGGGGAACCGCTTCTGGGGCTTACCCCGTTTATCTCCTATGCCGAGGATGTGTCGACTGGATTAGTCTGGTTTCCTTTTCGAACCTTCGCAATGCTCGCAAGCCTGTTCACGATTATAGGGGTGTCGCGATTGACCGGAAGACGATATCCCGCGGTGCAACTTGAAGAGAGTACTCAGTCAGAATAGCGGACACCTAACTTCTCAAGAGCTTCGCTTGGGCATCCTTCCCAGTCCACTACGTATTGGTTACCCAGGTACTGAAGGTCTTCAATCCCAATCTTACTTGTCCAAAATCCCGTAGCCGTTAGATCGCGAAACATCGAAAAGAACTCAACCCCCTTATCACGATCGACCGTTTGCAAGTTTTGCGTGGGGGTAACCGAGCGAGCGCGTGCTCTCGATCCGTAATCACTCGGCACCCGATTTGGCCAAGCTATCGTATCAAGGAAAGTAGCCCGATTGGATTCATCGCAGTCCACAAAAACAGCATCAAAGCGAGCACGACACGCCTCGTCTATCAAGGCAAGTCCTTGTCGCATAAACTCTTGTCGTGCTGGCTGATCCACCATCATAAAGTCAATAAATTCTGGAACACGCGCATCGGCCGCACCGCCAGATTTTTGATCAGAAGGCAAAATCATTTCCGCCAAGAGCACTACCGTTGCGTATTCATGATTGGTAAAAAAGATAGGCACATACGAACTGCTACTTTGATCAGACGATTGTCCCAGCCTATCGGTACGAAGTCGGGCGGTCTGAACTTCCTCCGGAGTCCAAGCCACACTCGCAGCAATAGGAACCGCTGCCAACCGCTGCAGTGCTTCACGCCGCAATATCTTAGTCATTTAATCGTCTTCCTAGAGCTCACCGCGATTACGAGCCTTCGCGATGTAGTCACCCGTACGCATAGCCAAAGCCATGATCGTCCAGGTCAAGTTCTTGTCGGCTTGCGTCACAAATGGACCCCCATCAGCCACAAACAGATTCTTCACGTCGTGTGCTTGACAATGTTCGTTCAGGACAGAGCTATCTGGCGAGTGCCCCATGCGAGTTACACCAGCCTCGTGAATAATGCGTCCACCAGGTTCCAGTCGATACTCGTCGGCTTCTGTCGGTTCCGGCGTGAGCGGGTAGCCACCCATGTCGTCAATTATTTCGCGGAACGTCTGATGCATGTGCCGAGCCTGTAAACGCTCGTGGTCGCTCCACTGAAAACGAAATCGTAGCACTGGTATACCCCAGCGATCGGTAACTTCGGGATCAATTTCGCAATAGCTGTTCGAGTTTGGAATCATTTCTCCTCGCCCGGAAAAACCGACCACCGCGCCATAGTAGCGCCGGTAGTCTTCCTTGAGGCTCGGCCCCCAGCCTCCTCCAGATGGATAGTTTTCGACACCTCCAAAAATGCCGAACCGAGGCATGCTTCTTTTTCCACCCCAAGGTTCAATGTGATATCCACGCGGAAAATCTAAGTCGGCATTGTTTAACCACCATGGACTATACACATGCATGCCCCCAGCTCCATCCTCGTTATGAGGAACTCCATCCATAAGCGCAGGGATAAAACCAGCCACGTCAGAACCCGTGGAGTCTGTCAAATAACGCCCAACCGTCCCACTCGAATTTGCCAATCCATCGGGAAAGCGAGACGACTTTGAATTAAGTAAAAGTCGAGCCGACTCACACGCACTAGCAGCCAGCACAACGACGCGCGCTCGAACTTGGTACTCCCGTCCGTCTAATGTGTTCACGTATGAGATGCCCGTTGCAAGACCGCTTTCACCGGTCGTAACTTCACGAGCCATCGCATTCGTGAGAATCTGCAGCCTCCCAGTCGCAAGTGCCCGCGGTAGAAATACGGTAGGTGACGAAAAGTTCGAGGCCGTCACACAACCGCGACCACACTGTCCACAGTAATGGCATGCAGAACGTCCGTTGAGCGGTTCCGTCAAAATCGACATCCGAGAAGGAATACATGTAATACCCAGATGTTCGCAGGATTCCTGCAGAAGCAGCTCATAGCACCGAGGGCGAGGTGGTGGTTGAAAAATCCCGTCCGGCTCGTTAGGGAGACCTTCCACTGAGCCAAAGAGGCCAACCAGCCGGTCAAGTGAATCGTAGTACGGCTTTAATTCCTGGTAGGTAATTGGCCAGTCATCTCCAAGCCCATCCAGACTTCGACGACGGAAATCATCTGGACCATATCGCAAGGAAATCCTGCCCCAGTGATTGGTGCGACCGCCGATCATTCGCGCACGAAACCAGTCGAAACGTTCACCTTCAGCGACGGTATAAGGCTCGCCGTCAAGTTCCCAGCCGCCTAGGCATGCGTCGAACTCACCAAACGGACGTTCAGTGCCGGCTCCACGTCGAGGTGACTCATAAGGCCAGGCCAGCATGCGTGAATCGCGCTCGGTGTTCCAATCTGGTCCGGCTTCCAACATCACAACGTCAGCGCCAGCTTCCGTAAGCATCTTCGCAACCATGCCGCCACCAGCACCGGAACCAACGATACACACATCGTAGGCATCTAACTTCTGAGGGCTTCGTGAATTAAGTGCCATAAGCTTCAAGTGCTCAAAATGAACAGCGGTTTCGATGTTAGCGCCATGGTATCGCACCCAACTCCGCTTGCGTCATTGCAGGCAAGAGAGCTACTCCTTCCTCCAAACGATGGCCCCGACCATCATGCACGGCGTATCCGCTTCCTCGAAATGAACCCTCTTCATCAGCCTCAAGACCTCGCAGTGAACACTGACCGTAACGACCCAATTTATCAAGGGCTACCATTCTTAGATTAAACATCGGCTGACCATTATGCCGTGCTAGAACTCGCCGACACAGGGCTTCGCAAGCTTCCTGAGGCGTCATGCCATCTCGCATGCGTTCTACAACAAAAAAACTTCCGCAGTTCTTAACACATTCCTCACCGTGTCCGGTCGCACCTGCTGCACCTACAGCGTTATCTACATACAAACCGGCGCCGATAATAGGGGAGTCGCCAACCCGACCGACCAGTTTAAAATGGTGGCCAACTGTGCTCGTCACACCGGCGATATCACCGTTTCTGTCAAGCGTCAGCACATTGATGGTGCCGCCCACTGGTTCTGAAGGATCGCGTGGTGGAAAATAATAGTCTCGATTACTCAAAGTTTCTTTCCAGGTTAGCCAATGCTGGCGCGCCTCGTCGGTGAGCAAGTCTTCTTCCTTGAATCCATGCATTTTGGCGAATCGCAAGGCGCCGCGTCCGGCAAGCAACCAGTGATCGGTGCGTTCCATGACTAAACGAGCCACCGAGCAGGGAGTTTTGATGTTTTCAATCGCCGCAACTGCGCCAATATTGTTATTGTCGGCCCCGTTCATTACCGATGCATCGAGTTGTAAAAAACCGTCTTCGTTCGGATCGCCACCGTAACCAACCGTGGTATCTCTCGGATCACTCTCAGAAATATTCGTGCCCTTCTCAGCAGCGTCCATTGCCGATCCACCATTCAGCATTAAGTCGTAGGCAGTGGTCGTAATCTCTTCACGTACAAAGCGATTCGTCTTACTAGTAACCACGAGAGGGAAGTTATTCGGGTTCGCTTGGACACCTACAGTTGCAGACCGTCCTAAGACCGGAGCCGTAAGTCCGGCGCCCGCTAATCCAGAAAGGAATCCTCTACGAGTGACATCGCGTGTATTCATTCATCCTCCTTGTGCAGACCTATTCACACTTTTAAAAGCCGCCATCACTTACGGGATCGTCTTACAAAGTTGACTTCTCAAGCGCCTCTGGGATCGCCATCCTTCCGAGTTGTTCCACCGCTTCCGACAGCACCGTATCGCCGATTAAGGAAGGTGACGCAGGTGAGACTAGTTCACCCTCTTTCGGTAAAGCAAATATTTTTGTGGGTTTTGGCGAACTCAACGCTTCCGCTAACCGGCTCCGCATCGAATTTTCGAAATGAAACACATCCTCTCTTGGTAATACTCTTACTGTGTCACCCCAGGTTGAATCTGAAAAGTTGTGCCAAAACCAACTGGGTTTTTCCAGGGGCTCCGTATTTCCGTTTTGTATAGCCGAAAGGAGCGTTTGGCCTAACTTGCCAGCCTGTTCAAGATAAACAAGTTCAATTGCTTCCGGGCATAGAACCAACGGATAACCATTATAAAAATCACAACCGAGTGTCCAGAAAGAATCCAAAGCATTCTTGGAAATCGGTCCGGCTTTCACCGCGGCACGGGCTGTTTCGATAATGGAAAGCTCAGGAGCCTGCGCCAACACTGTACGGAGGATGGACCACGTCATTTTCGCAGAATCGATTGCCATCACAAGGTCTGCTTCATTACCCTTCTGAAATGCCTGATAAGCAGCAACCTCAAAAACCTGAGCCTTGCGTACGGCTGTCCAGCTCAAGACGTCAAGCAGGTCCCGTTGAAAAAGTCGCGAGCTTGGGAAACGTGACAAATTCTGCGACATAACTTGTAATCCGTTCGCCACTGCTGCAAGAAGCTGCCGCTCATCCGTCGAGAGAAAGTAGGGGACAAGGAGTCGCTTGCGTGGGGTCGCTACAAATTTTGCGTTACCTGCGTTCAGAAGGGGTGCAAAACCGGCGAGAAAACCTTCGGCCTGTTCACCATGCCGCAATCGAGCATAACGCTGTAACTCTGAATCTCCTCGAAACGTCATCGGTTTCCAAGCAAGCGACCGAATGACGTGTGAAACCCACGGTGAGGTGTTTGACCATTCGGGCCATTGAAAATATCCCTCGCAAGTCGAATCAACTACCGCAGCACGGGCATCACGAGCGAGTGAATTAGCATCACTCCATGCTGTCTGTAAAAGTGTTTCGTTGCCTCCGAACACCGTAAATTGGCCAGCGAGCCACTGCTGTCGTGGTGGGAGATTTGGTTTGCCATCAGCTTGCTCTAGTCCTACACCACGATCGGTAAATAGTCCGCCCATGCCGTGTCGGATATGAGCCGCTTTAACGTTGGGTGGCAGGCTCGCGAACAGGTCGGGGAGTGTTTCACCCCACGTCCAAACTGTCACTCTAGCGTTCGGGTCGATTGTCTGAAGCAATTCTATGCCTTGATTGTAGCCATCAGACTTTGTAATTGATCGACAAGGATCGCTATAAGATTGACCTTCTTCGCCGCGATGTCGAATGGCGTACAAGTTGTCAGTGCCGAAGGTCTCGATAAGATTTGACCAAATCTTGCGCGTAAAGCTTTCAAGCTGTGGCTGATGGCCACACAAAAACCCATTCGCCCATTCCAACTCGGGAAACAATGCCCGAACAGGCTCAGGAAACGCGCCGTACGTAAGCACATACATAAACTGAATACCAAGGTCTCGACCTCGCGAAAGTACGTAGCGAGTCAACTTTTCTTTGTATTCAGTTTCCCATAAGACTCCATCCTTCAGGGTTGTAGCCTCTGGGAACGATCTCAGAAAAACGCCTTCGAGAGGTAAATAGAATTCAAGGAAGTTGAGACCGTTTCGCGCCATGAATAGTAACGCTCGTTCCCATTCGGCGATGTCCCAGGTTGCAGCACAGTACCGCCTAGGTCCAAGATAGTTATCCCAGATCATGTCACCACGCCAACGAAAATCTGGACTTACCTCTCCTTCGACTGGTGCAACAGATTTTTGCGACGAAATTCTCGGAACGTGCTCGCCATCCCGAAAAAAAGCAAAACCGTTTGTCTCAAGCCAAGCGTAAAGTCCATTCCTGGTTCCTTCTGGGTCGGCACCGGCAATAATTAAGCCGGGCCCTTCGCGAGGAACCAACAAACGAAATGCGCCGGGCTTATCCGTTACACATTTCCATTCCGGTGGAAGAACAGCACTCTCCAGAGACGAAGCGACTACCACATCATTCGCCGTCCAAGCTCCATCAGCCTGAACCCCTAGAGGTTTTTGAATTCCCCCGCGTTCCAGTAAGGACGCAACATCATCTAATGCATTGCGAATCACTGCTCCAGGCTCGGGATAATGAACAAAACGTAGATTATTCCACGCAGGCCCAGCTGGAGCTTCCGCGCAGAAACTGCTTAGCATCGTTCCTGCGCTGGCCTCAAGGAACCCCCGACGGGTAAATTGCGTTAGAAATTTAGATGACATAATGCCACTGAATCGACTGAGACCTTATTTTCAGCAATACACCGCAGGAGCATACCATCGAGCCACTTTGTGAGAAATCTGAACCCAGTCATTCTGTTGTCTGATTGGAGCTCAAAGGCATGAAATGGTTAGTTGTGTTGACAAGACTCTGAACACAAGTACTATCAAAAGGTAACAATGTAGTTAACCTTGAAATACCTACGCTCTTATCTTCTTCATCATGTCAGATTCAATAATGACTAAGGACGCTGTTTCCCCAAACCTTGACTCTTTAGTCCGGCAAGTTTTGACCAGTCGCGTCTACGAAGTGTCAAAAGAGACCCCTCTGGATCCGGCAAATAAATTATCACGTCGCCTGCGAAACAATATCAAGTTAAAACGGGAAGATTTGCAGCCAATTTTTAGCTTCAAAATTCGAGGAGCCTACAACAAAATCGCTCAATTATCTCCACAAGATCAAAAAAAAGGAGTCATCACAGCAAGTGCCGGTAATCATGCTCAAGGCGTAGCCTTTGCTGCCGAACGTTTAGGACTGCGAGCGATTATCGTCATGCCTCAAACCACGGCCGCTATTAAAACTGAGGCCGTCCGGGCGATGGGTGCGGAAGTAGTGCTTGAAGGCGACTCATTCGCCGACGCAATGGGGCGATGTGAGAATCTCGCGCGTAAGACTGGTCTGATTTTTGTTCACCCATTCGACGATCCTTTGGTAGTCGCGGGACAAGGAACCATCGGAGATGAAATTCTTAGACAAAGCCGCGGTCAACTTGACGCAGTCTTTGTTCCCGTGGGCGGTGGCGGCCTGATCGCAGGAATTGCTGGATTTATCAAAGCGTTGAATCCAGCTGTCCGAATGATTGGAGTAGAACCGTTCGAAGCGGATGCGATGTATAAATCCCTTGAAGCCGGTCGAAGAATCCAGTTAGACCAAGTAGGGATTTTTGCTGACGGCGTTGCGGTCCGAGAGGTGGGGGAATACACGATGCCCATCGCGCAGGCCACGGTCGACGAAGTAGTTCGAGTCACCAATGATGAAATATGTGCAGCTCTCAAAGATATTTTTGACGAGACTCGCACTATCATGGAGCCTGCTGGTGCGCTTGCTGTGGCTGGTCTGAAATCTTACATCGAGAGAGAAATTATTCGAGATAAGCACTTGGTCGCTCTACTTAGTGGCGCCAACATGAATTTCGATCGCCTGCGCTTTGTTGCGGAGAGAGCAGAGCTTGGAGAAGCTCGCGAAACCGTTCTTGGAGTCACCATTCCTGAACGACCAGGCGCCTTTCGAGAATTTTGTTCAGCGATTGGACGTCGGATAATTACCGAATTTAATTATCGGTTAAGCCAACGAGACCAGGCTCACATTTTTGTGGGTATTGGCACAGCTTCAAAAGACGATGCCGCCAAACTTTCAAGCTCGTTAAACGAGCTCGGATACAAAACCGTCGACCTATCTGGAAGCGAAGTGGCAAAGCTACACGTTCGCCATATGGTGGGAGGGCATGCTGCAGATACTCAACATGAGCTACTGTGTCGTTTTGAATTCCCAGAACGCCCAGGGGCACTCATGCACTTTCTTGATGCCCTCGGCGACCGTTGGAATATCAGCCTTTTTCATTACCGCAATCATGGCGCTGATTTCGGTCGAGTACTAGCAGGGTTTGAAATACCTGAAACTGACCGGGCCCAGTTCACGGCATTTCTTGAGCAGCTTGGCTACCCGTATAAACTTGAATTGGAAAGCTCTGCCTACGATCTGTTTCTGTCTTAGCGGGATTACGATTTCCCACCTGATAACCTATCAACCGCTTCGCACACGGCACTGTAATCGTTTGGGAGTTGGACGGGTTGTTGCGCATAGGCGGGCTTGATGCTTGGAAGATTCCCTGTGTGATAACCCCGTTTGAAATCAATAAACTTTAAACCATTTGCAGTAGAAATCACGACTACCCGCGCCGATTTAGGAATGTCACCTCGTCGTACTAATTTCATTAACACGGCAAGGGCGACTCCAGTGTGCGGACAATTAAACATGCCTGTGCGATCAGCTTGTGCAGCGGCATCGGCAAGTTCGGATTCTGTTGCCTGCTCTACGATGCCGTCATATTTCTTTAATGCTTTAATAGCTTTCCGGATGGATACAGGATTACCAATTTGAATCGCCGAAGCCTGAGTTGCCTGAGCAACAACTGCCTCAAAATTCCAATCATTCTGGTAAGCCAGGTATAACGGGTTCGCGGCTGCAGCCTGCGCCACCACAATTTGTGGTCGAGTAGTAGTCAGACCCAAATTTTCCATCATATCTAAACCTGCACCTAGGGCGCTGACATTGCCTAAATTACCACCTGGAATAACCATTACGTCTGGCATTTGCCAGTCGAACTGTTGGACAATTTCAATGGAGACTGTCTTTTGCCCTTCCAACCTGAGACTATTCATCGAATTGGCAAGATAAATTCGTTCTTCACTTGCCAACCGCTGAACAATGGACATACAGCCATCAAAATCTGTATCCAGTTCGAACACGGTCGCCCCATTTGCCAGCGGTTGAATCAACTGTGCAACTGATACTTTTCCATGCGGAAGAATGACAATAGCCGGGATTCCGGCAGCTGCGGCATAAGCGGCAAGAGAGGCAGAAGTGTCCCCAGTCGAGGCACACGCTACGGCTTGAATTCGTTGTCCATCTGCAATCATTTGCCGAACAACGGATACAAGCACTGTCATCCCAAGGTCTTTGAATGACCCGGTGTGAGAATTTCCACAAAGTTTAATCCAAAGATCATCGATACCAATTTCTCGGCCAAATCGTTCAGCCCACAATAAATTTGTCCCGCCTTCATCCATGGAAACAATATTGTCGTCATCGATTTCGGGACACACCCATTCTTTCTTGCCCCATACAGCGGAACCATAGGGCCATTGAGTCCGTTTATATCGCTGATCGAACAACTCCATCCATTGAGCTGCGGAACAGCTCTTTAGAGCTTCTACGTCGTGTGCAACCTCAAGCAGGTCACCGCATGAAGGACAGCGATACATTGCTTTTCTTAATGAGTGGTGCCCAGGACACCCTGCAATGCAACGAAAAACAGCCTCGTATGCCATATGAGTTACCGGTAAAAATACAATATTTTCTGCTAGTCTTAAAATTCGTAAATCAGCTGCTTGGCCTTTTTTGCAATTACACTCACTATTGTATCGAGAAGCTGAGATCTCTGCGATTCGAATTACAGCTATTGTTCTGGCCTGTAATACCAACTAAATACAGGCTGAATTACGAAAGTTAATCCATGAGTAAACGAACCAAGTTTCTGGCTAAACATCCGGATCGATTTTTTATGGATGCAGAAAATCAACCGGAATTACTTAACTACCTGCATGAACTGGGTTGGTTATCAAAAAAAGAAAACATTCTTCACGTCGAAACGCCTGGCGATGGAAATATGAACTATCTCCTTCGGCTGAAAACTTCTGCGCGGACCGTGATTTTAAAACAAGCCAGACCGTGGGTCGAAAAGTACGATCAGATCAAAGCTCCTTCTGACCGTGCATTGGTGGAAGCAGCATTCTATACAGCCGTAAAACCATACCCAGCGCTCCAAGAACAAATGCCTAAACTCTTTGCTGTAGATACCAACGCAAGAATGCTAATGCTCGAGGACCTTGGAGCAGGGAGAGATTACACAAGTATTTATCAAGAGGATACTTTGGCCGAGACCGATCTTCTTCGACTGGTTCAGTATTTGTCCAGCTTGCATCAGGTAAAGGTCTCTGAAGCTTCTGAATTTACGAATCGGGTAATGCGTGACCTGAATCATCTTCACATTTTTGTTTTACCGCTTCAAAAAGAGAATGCGAATGATTTAGATGCGATCACTCCTGGACTAAAGAAGGAAGCCCTGAGAATTCAACAGCAGGGTCGTTATGTCCAAGCGGTGCAAACCCTCGGCGACCTTTATCTCCAAGATGGGAAAACTCTCATTCACGGAGATTTTTATCCAGGAAGCTGGCTGCACACAACCCGAGGGCCAAAGATCATTGATCCAGAATTCTGTTTCCTGGGTTTCTCTGAATTTGATCTTGGTGTAATGATCGCCCATCTTTTCCTTGGTCGACATACGACATCCCTTGCGGAGCTAGTCCTCAATCAATATGCGGAACACACAGCTCAGACTCTATCGACGGCTCAGCAACACAAAATCCTGCAATTTGCGGGGGTTGAAATCATGCGAAGAATTATCGGCGTGGCACAACTGCCACTTAATTGCAATATTGAACAAAAGCGAAGCCTGCTCGCTCAGGCAATCGAGCTCGTCTTATCGCCGTCAAGTTTTAAACAGTTGTGAAATCAGTGTGCGCCTAGGACGTGATTGTTGCGTGCAAGGTTGAATTCTGTTTCCGGCACGACATCCATATTAAATCGCAAACTAGATTTATTGTCGGCAGCGAAAATATTTGGGTATATCGCTGAGACATTGAGCCGGGTGCCAGATGGTAACTGAAGCGGGCTTTTGAGCCAGTGCCGTGTTCGCCATGCTGGTCTTGGTTGCGCTAATCGGACGATTGGCGTACGTTCTCCAGTTGGCAATATCGCCTCAAGCTGTACAAATAAGGGTGAACCGTCAATCTCCGGTATCAGTGATAGAAGCTCGACGGATTCATCAATCATTTGTTCGTATGTTACAAACATTCCGGATGTCCCATCGGTCACTTCTGAACCACCAACGGTTAACGATTTAATGGGTGTCAGGTCAGACGCTTCAGAAAAGTACACTCCTACAGCAGTTCGGTCTTCAACACTAAGACCTTCATCAAGCCAAGTCTTCTTGTAATGAATACGAGCTACAAGGTCCGAACCAGGTGGAAGATAGTAGGCTAACCCGGGATCGGTTTGAATCGAACTTTGACCAGCCACCCAAATACCAATTATCTGTTCAATCCGAAAGCCAGGTTCAAACTCAGCCATGATAAAACCTGGAACCTCATCCTGAGCATCCAGTCTTCTCGAACGATCGGTTGTATCAACATAAACTTGCACCGATCGGACAATGGATGCGTTACCTGGTCGCACATCGACGGCAGTCACCCAACGTTCGGCTTGGCGTTCTCCATTTAGCACAAAGTAGCGAACGGTTTCACTGGTCGCAGGATCCATTGAGAAATTCTCTGGTATCTCCAGTACAAGGGACGGTTCTCCAAGGCTCCACGTCGCCTCAATGGACGCTGGTTCGAGATTGTTCAACTTAACACCCTCCGGCGTCCCGCCATTCGACCAATCCACCAGCACATCGAGCTCATGAGCTGTAAGCGAACTGCGATGCTTAAACGCGCCAAATCCCTCTTCCGCAGGCCATGGCGGCATACTTAAATTGACAATTTCTTCCTTAATTGATTGCGCCCAAGGATAGGCGTCTTGATAGGTGAGTAGCGACATAGGGCCAACGCCATTTTCCGAATGACAGGAACCACAGTGCTCCAGAAAAATGGGGTAAACGTCTTCACCATAAGTATATTTTGACGAGATCGGTTTGTGCGCGCGGAGATTAGACACCGCAACAACAAGTAAGAGGAGGCCGACTATGAGGAGGCCGACTATTCGGTAAAGTGTCGTCATGATTCGCTTACGCGTAAATCATTCTGGGTTGATACTTGGACTACGGAATTTCATACGCAGCTCGTAAATCACTAACAGCCGCATCAAACACTGAATAGGCTTCTTGGATTAATGGGCGATTACCTAAATCTCCATACCAATCTAACAACCAAGCAGACCTGACAAGTGACTTCACAGCTAATGTCACTACTACTTGACGGTTGGGACCTAATTTAACCGTGTGAGAACCCAAACCCAAGGCAAGTTCTTTCGCTTGAAGGGCCGGTATATAAATCTCGGCAAACACACCAGTTTCCAGTAGCTTTCTTATGTCTGAATTCCGATTCAAGATTTCACTGACAATCGTCTCCGGATCTCCTGGAATTGCAACCGCCAAGAGCGCCTCTATGCTGCTAGCTGATAGTGCTGCACTAGAATTTGATCCAAGTTGAAGTGGTATATCTATATTTGAGTCGTTGCTGGACAAACTCGAAATATCTCGATCCTCTGAGCTAAACACAAAATCAAATCGATCTTCTGCTGCATCACCGTTGAAACGAACTTTCGCTGTTACCTCCAACGGCAACTCCTGACTACCTATCTGCGTCTCTAAATAGAGGCCGTCGCTCGAAGCCGTTAAGGGGTAGGCCACGACTTCGCGAACTTCATTAGCCTCCACGTCATACTTCTCTTCCAGAACTATTCGGCCGTGAACCGCTTTCGCAGACATTGGTTGTGAATAGTTGTCATAAACATACACAGCTATGCGTCCAGCGCCTGGATAAACCCCTTCAATATGATGCCAGTTGTCTGGGGCCATGAAAAAAATACCGCCGTGTTTCGGGGTATGGTCCTCATGAGGAAGGGGAGACAATCTCTGAACCAACCTTGTGGTGTTATCAATCGGACACAGTCCAGGATTCAGAGCGTCAATCTCAGAATGTTCCGGGCAAGTCCAGGCAAGACCGAGATTCATGCGAACCAGTCTTTCTCCATCTATGGGGCAAACTCCTTCACCTCTTTCCAAGATCACAGAATGCGTCGGACATGTCCACGCCACAATTCGTCGGGTTTCAATTAAACGCATATTGCAAATTGGACAAGACGTATCACCATGAAGTTCGTGCACCTCTGGATGCATCGGACATGTCCAAGCAATATCTGGGAGGGAAGTTTCATCGATAAAAGGCTCTGAGGCACTTCGCAAGATCTCTGGAGGAGCCTGCTGAAGGAATGCAGAAACTGGAAGAATTGCAAAACAAAGAGCAACGACTACGCCCAGCAGTCTCAGGCGGGGATTACGCCAAAGCCCAAGGAACCCGGTTTTATGCGAGAGCGAGCACTGCAAATGTTCTGACATATCTCAGGTTAATCTTATCAGTGACCAAATCGACTGTAACCCGTTCTTTTGATTATATTTACAGGGGACCCTCAGTAACAATCTTCTTGAAGTTGACAGCATAAGGGCTCACGGCTGACAATCTGTTTAGGATATCCAGTAAATGGCCGGTTGTTCTAGAATTCTTGATCCATAATATTGGCACTCTAGCAAAAAGGAAATCAGCTAGTCGAACAGGAGAACTATTAGATGCCTAAAAAGATTAATCGACGCGACTTTGTCTTAACGAGTGCCGCAGCGGCCGGCTTAACGTCAACGGTTTCGGTGACTGGTTTCGGAAACGCCCCTGCCATTCAAACGTCAGCCGTCAAGCCTGTGGTAATCGCTTCAGGTAATGGAAACCGCATTAAGTATGGCGGCACTGAGACCTGTGTGGAAAAGGCATTTCGCATGATGACGAGTGGCGAAGATGTACTTGATTCACTCATTGCCGGCGTCAACTTAAACGAACTCGATCCCGAGGACGGCGGAGTTGGCTACGGGGGATCCCCAAATGCTGACGGAGTCGTGCAATTAGATTCCTGCTGCATGCATGGTCCCAAGAAACGGGCCGGTGGCGTCGCTGGAATCGAAGGAGTCAAAGCTCCCTCTTTAGTAGCAAAGGCTGTCATGGAACACACCGACCACCACCTATTGGTCGGAGCCGGCGCCCAACAATTTGCTCGCAATATGGGTTTTGAAATTCTCGATGATTTAAACACAGACCGTTCGAGGGAACGTTGGCTTGAATGGAAAAGACGGACGGACCCTGGTCACTATCTGAATCCTGCTGAGAGAGTGGCGCTTGGTTACAAAGTGGGCTTGGAGATGATGGCCGAAGGCTTGGTGGACGAACATGATTTCTTTGGCACCATCAACTGTGATGGCATTAATTCAAAAGGGGAAATTTGCGGAGTGACCACCACGAGCGGTCTGGCATGGAAAATTGCAGGCCGTGTTGGTGATTCCCCAATTCTCGGGGCAGGCCTTTATGTCGACGGTTCTGTTGGTGCTGCTGGATCAACCGGACGAGGTGAAGCGAATATATACAATTTAACCTCATATCAAATTGTAGAAAATATGCGACGTGGAATGCATCCAAAGGATGCTGGCATGGATGGGTTGCAACGGATAAAGGACAGCACGATCGAACAACGGTTGCTTAACAGTCGCGGTGAACCCGCATTTGGCATCAGTTTTTATGCCTTAAACGCCAAGGGCGAGTACGCCGGGGTCTCTATGTACGCCACCGAACGGAGTCGATACGCTGTCTGCACTGAAAATGGATCTGAATCCGCGCCTTTAGAACCATTACTCAGCGGTAGCGCAAGCGATTAGGTCTCGTTGAGTAGCGCTGGCAATGTTATTGCGTCAACTTCCTCATGAGACAAATGCGTTCATGAGGTATCTTCTTCTGACGATCGGAAGATAGAGTGAAAGTCTACAATCCTTCCGAACTTTCAGTGGAATCCTGTGCTCCAGAACACTTCACGGGCTTAGCGAAGCTGACTCGGATGACGGGCGTCAACGCGGACCCGGCAATCAACATCTACCGTGTTTGTTTTGAGCAAGGAAGTCGCACAGATTGGCATACCCATTCAGGGATTCAATTACTTGTAGTTATTGAAGGCACCTGCCGCATGCAAGTATTCGGGGAAAAAAGTGTTTCAGTGCCTACAGGCGGGATCGTTCAAATTAATCCCAACGAGAAACATTGGCACGGGGCTGACACGAACGGCCTCATGACGCATATTGCCATCAATATTGACGCCACTACCGAGTGGCTTGAAAAAGTATCTGATGCTGAATACGACAACTAGTCCGTATTAGGGATTCCCGTCTGCGGTAGATAGAGCCACGCTACCCCAACCTTCATGGTGCAGGGTTGATGAGATACGGTCCGCCCGATAAACGTGCCAGCCTCCCGTCGCGGTGTCAGCGTCAATCGTCATCTCAAAGACTCTTTCATTTGGAACGAAGCCTTGAGTCTGATACGGCACAATCGTATTAACACGTTTAATTTCAAGGATCTGTGCTGAACGACGGACATCCAGTCCAACCCCGTCAGCGCGTTTCCCATCCTGTGCCGTCAGAATACCTCCATGAGTAACCAGCACGTTTTCGGTGCGGGGAAGCCAGTCAGCATCGCTAATAAACGAGGAGTAGATTGCGTCATCGCCAGGCCCCCCATGTGACCAGACTTCTGAGACTTCCATGGTTTTCTCGTTGATTGAATATTCAACGGCACGACTGTAGCTGTCTTCTGGTTTCTGGGAAACATCAAAGGGACGTGCTCGGAAATTTCCGTTATCGTAAAGCAATAGCGTGCCACGAGGTGTAATCATGGGAGCATGTTGATGATACGGCCACTCCATATCTTGCTTGTCCGCGTAGCGCCCCATCCCGATAAACTGAACTGGCGCAAGCAACTGATCCGACCAAGGTTCTTGCCAGCCATCAGGAACACCTAATATCCATTTCAAATTCCCGGTGTCCAAGTCAACCTTAACCACCGCATCTTGAGTCCGACTCGATACAATCACTGAATGATCTCGGTCATCGTAAATAATTGCATTGGCATGCATCCAATCACGCAGAGCTCCGGTATGGTCCTCTCCAAACACTGGTTTCCAAAATCCGGGGTCTAAAGATTGATAACCGAAGCGATGCGGGTCAAGAATGTCGAGGAAACTCCAAGAATGAACGATGTCACCGGCAGGTGTAAATTCAAGAATCACATCTCCGACCACAGTCGCGGGTTGATTGGGTGCGTCAGGATCTTGCTCACTTGAAGGGTACTCATCAAAATCTTGAAGTTCAGCTCCTAGAGTTAAAAAGTTTCCGTTTGGCATGACAGAGACTTCGTGATGGAAGGTCTCAGTCTCCACCGGTATGCTGTCTTCGGGAACATCTTTTGGCACTCCGGTGGAATGCCAACGAGAAACCGCATTCCCGAACATGTCGACTTCGACCAACATGCCATATTTCGAGTTCATATAGAGAATATTTCCATTCTCTAGCTGTCGGGCATCAAGGAGAGGGAAGCCAGCATCATGGAACCATACGACTTCACCTAACTGATTGACGATCACCAGACTGCCGTACTCAGCATCTCTTCGATCCTCATACCAATGCATCAAATTAAACAGAGTCAATCCAGGCTCCATCGCAGACACATTTGATGCTGTGACTCTTATATTCGGAAACAACTCAGGAAGCGAGATGGGGGCCAGCATGAAAGGACCGGCCACAGAACTATTCTCTGACTCATCAATCGCATACACCGTAAACGAATGCTCTCGCCCTGGACGCAACCCAAACACAGGGATTTCATGGCTCCGGTCATAACCGGGCTCTGCTTCAAGGCTCCAGCCATTAGTGCCGTCCGAAATATCAAGTCGGATGCGAGCTGGTTCATGTGTTAACAATGTGACGATTGCAGCTAACGGCGTCCTCTCGTTATCGGTCTGCTTAACATTCACGTCACGAATCACAGGCGCTGCCTCATCAGCGCAGCTCGTAAGGGATATTACGACCATAAGGGGTAGTGCTGTACGTATTAGTGACAACAAACGAATCATTAGTGTTCTCCAAAAAACATGACTTTTCTGCTCTCTAAAATAATCCAGTCGGCAGAGAATACACAAGTTTTGATTCAGTAGGTCCGTCAGAAACGATGCGTAAAGACGAATTTGGCTGCTCCTCGACGATCTTGAGTGACAAAGCGATCGAACTGGTTGCTATCAAGCCAATTATGCGTGTATATCACGAAGAGATCGTTTCCCGGTGTGACGATCCAACGCAATCTGGACTGCCAGCCCATGAGATCACTAACGGAGTCGAACTGAACGTTATTGACCAGGTACAACCAAGGACTAAATTGGGTGTCCACAACCAAACGATGTAGAAAAGTATCAAACCGCCCTTCATTTAATGAGATTCGATTCCACTCGTTATCAAAATTGACAGTAACACCTGGGCGAGGGCGAAAGCCGACACGAGCCGTAACCTCCTTGCGAGTACCTGAAAAAAATGTACCGGTTTCTAAGTTCGTTTGGAATGCAAAGATCCGGCGATTTGCCGTGTTAAACGTGGCTTTATACCGAACAAAGTGATAATCCGTACCAGCCGGTAACACAACCCCTGGACTGATCTCGAACGTTCGCTCAAGTCGCTCATAGGTAGGAATGACTTCCAGACGAAATTGTTCCTGAGAGTGCAGGTTGACGTCTAACAGCACGACGTTTAATTTTCTCGTAAGAAGGCGATTACGGACGTCTGTTCTCACATCAGCATCGACCCCAAATGTCACTTGCCTAATCCATTGATGTTGCCTCGGGCGAGGAGCAAACATAAGTCTCGGTCCATATCCCCGAAAGCCCCTGCGGCGAGTAAAGCCAATCGCTGGATTGTGATTATCCTGAACCTCAGTAAATGAGACTCGGGCTTCCCACCGGTCATTTGGATAGTCAAGCCTTAGGCCATAGGCCAGATTGTTGTCAACCGTACCCACGGGGTTCGTGTTCCAAAGAAAAAATCCATTAAATTCTAAATTCTTAGATTCTTGAAACCGTGATGTTGCTAGCCGAAAATCCACTCCTGCTGTTTCAAAAGCAATTGATCCTGATGTGCTCGCATGTCGGCGACTGTAAAACATGCCAACGTACGACTGCGTAAACATACGTCGCTTAATTCGCACCACCGTAAAATCTTCAGCAGGAGCCGAACCTTCGTCATCAGTGCGAACGTGCAAAAAGCCGACATCTTGCTTCCCGACCTGACCGGTCAACTTTGCACCGTAATTAATCTTCTGGGGACTGCCGTCCGTATGTAAGCCGATTCGTCTACTAAAAAATGGCTGCACAGACGCAGCATTCGGCTCACGATAGTCACGGCCCAAGTAAAAATTAAAGAAGGTCGCTCCATCGAGAAAAAAATCACGCTTCTCTGGAAAAAACAATGGAAAGCGAGTTAGATTCACAAGACGCTGGTCAACTTCCGTCTGGGCAAAATCAGTATTAACTGTTAAATTCGCGCGAAGTCCAGGCGTTACGTTATAGAACAGATCTACTCCAGCATCAGCCGTGCCAACTAACGGCAATGGAACTTTCGCACCCGGAGCGTCGAACCCAGAGGTCGACAGATAAGGTTTCACGTCAAGGCCGAAACCTTGACTAACTTCTGACAAATCAAGCAGAAGCAAGCCAGTGTTTGACAGGCGACGTAATCCTTGATTGCGCATGTATCCCGTCCAAAGATTTTCCTCGTTTTTTCGCCGTATCGTCCGTTGAAAATTGACCCCCCAAGCTGTTCCGTTAGGGTCGAAATTCAGCGTTCGAAACGGTAAGGCAAGTTCGATGGTCCATCCAAGATCACTTCTCAGCACCTTAGCGTCCCAAATACCATCCCAATTTCGATTGCCACCTCCCGGAGCCATCAAGGAATCAGCCATCAGGCCGGATGGGTTCATCTCAAAGAAGTATCCAGTTTGTCGGTCCAAGAACGTATCCATAACCCACATAAAGCGGTCGTCGGCCCTCAAATACTCGTCACGCTTCATCGTGTTCCCAAGCATCTTCTCCGGTTCGGAATCAAAGTTGTAGACGCCCATGTACAAGGTGTCTCGATCAAAAGCAAATCGAACTTCTGTCCGTTCTGTTGGGATTCCTCCATAATTAGGGTCTTGTTGAATAAAGTCTGTCCCAGGTGTTGCACGTTTCCACACAGGCTCGTCGAGTAATCCATCCAAAACAATGGTTTCGCCATCAAGAAGGGCTTCAGCGGTAATTGTTCGACCGGTCGGTTCTTGGGTGTCTTGCGCCTGAACACCTGAAAAGGCGGTGCAAAGCGCGACGAGGGCCAGAGTTGTGCCAGCTAATATCATTTTTAAAAATGCCACTAACTCATCGGAGATAACTACGGTAGAGCGAGATTTGTTTACACAAGCCCACCTTACGATTATGATACGACGGTTTCACGGTTTCGGGCACAAGGAGCCTTCTATGCCAAAACTTAGGACCCCCGTATTGCTAGTCTGTCTTGCGTTGTTTTTGGGTACGAGTACGGCAAGAGCACAGCAAGCAGTTGAGAATCCGTTTACGTCAACCGAAGACGTGTCAGCGGGCATGAAAACCTTTCGTTCACATTGCACTATCTGCCACGGACGTTCTGGACTAGGAGATAGAGGACCCAATTTAACGCTCGGTTCTTTCCGATATGCCATCGACGACGCTTCCATGTTTAGAGTTGTCCGTCGGGGAATCCCCAATTCAGATATGCCGGGTCTCTATAACAGCGATAGAAATATATGGCAAATTGTCGCTTACGTCCGAACGCTCGCTCAAGGCCAGAACAGTGAATCACTTTCTGGCGATCCAATAAATGGAGAACACATTTTTTATACACAAGAAGACTGTGCGCAATGCCACACGGTAAATACGGAAGGCGGGGATAGTGGAGGGGCGCCGGATCTGAGCGATATCGGTTGGCAGCGATCAGTAACACATTTACGAAGGTCTCTAACAGAACCCAACGCCAACGTCGAACCTGAGTGGTGGGGGATTCGCGTTACCCAAGCGAACGGCGAGATAACCAGCGGTTGGCGCCTGGATGAGGACACCTTTTCCATTCGACTACTAGATCCAGATCGGAATCTTCTGTCGTTTAATAAAAGCGACCTTTTGGCATACGAGCGATTAGAGGGCTCCCCGATGGCCAGTTATGAAGACATCCTAAGCGAACAGGAAATTGACGATCTCGTCGCTTACCTGCACTCACTGGGAAGAGGAAGACCATAATGCAATCACGACTCTATAGAACAATTGGATGCGCCTTGCTTCTCTGGGTTTACCCCGGCTATGCCCAACAACCGTCCACTCCACTTGGCTCACCGGTTACAAGCGAGCGACTTCTAAAAGCCAGTGAAGAGCCAGAAAACTGGCTAATGTACTCCGGTCAGTACAACAGTCAACGACATAGTCGATTGACTGCAATAGATAAGAGCAACGTCGATCAACTTGAAGTGAAATGGGTAAAGCAACTTGAGACTCTCGCAGATGTCGAAACAACACCACTGGTCGTGGATGGAGTCATGTATCTTACGCAGTCCCCGAGTAATGTCCTCGCTCTAGACGCTTCGACCGGAAGTCAATTTTGGACCTATGAACATACGTTGCCAGAAAAACTGTCTCTGTGCTGTGGAAGACAAAATCGCGGCGTGGCAATTCTTGGGGAAACGCTATTCTTAGGAACGTTAGACGCCAAACTTATTGCCCTAGATGCAAAAACAGGTGCGGTGCAGTGGGAGACGCAGAGCGCCGACCCGAACACTGGTTATAGTAAAACTGCCGCACCACTCGTGATTGGCGACAAGGTCATCAGTGGCATTGCAGGAGGAGAATACGGCATCCGCGGATTTCTCGATGCCTATGATGCCGAAACCGGCGAACTTGCATGGCGTTTCTACACGATTCCAGGAGAAGGTGAACCACACAATGACACTTGGGAGGATGACTCCTGGATGACTGGCGGCGCGCCCACGTGGATCACTGGGGCATACGATCCTGAATTAAATCTTGTGTACTGGGGTACGGGAAATCCTGGGCCCGACTGGAACGGTGAAGCACGTGAGGGCGACAACCTCTATTCGGACTCCGTCGTAGCACTGGATGCAGACACCGGAGAATTAAGATGGCATTTTCAATTTACTCCGCATGATGTGCACGATTGGGATGCAACTCAGATTCCTATCCTCATTGACATCGAGTTTGATGGACGACCACGAAAACTCATGTTGTTCCCAAATCGAAATGCATTCTTTTATGTATTGGATCGTGTGACAGGCGAGTTTCTACGTGGGACACCCTTTGCAAAACAAACGTGGGCTGAACGGATTGATGAAAATGGCCGGCCGATTCGTATTCCTGGGATGTTCCCAAGCGAAGAGGGAGTTCTTGTGTACCCCTCAGTCAATGGAGCAGCAAACTGGTGGTCTAATACCTACAGTCCACGCACCGAATTACTGTACGTAGTTACGTACGATGGCGCTGACACTTTCTTCATCGGTGAAGATGAATACGTGCCAGGGGAAATGTTCCTTGGAGGTGCCCCGGAACGCTTAGTTCCACAGGAAACCTATGCGAGTATGATTCGAGCCCTTGAACCCCGCACCGGAGACACTCGTTGGGAATTTCCCTTGCAGCCGAAAACGCAGTCAGGACTGCTGTCAACAGGCTCTGACCTTGTCTTCGGAGGAAGTGTCGATGGATATTTTTACGCACTAGACGCAGTCAATGGTACAGAGCTGTGGCGTATGAATGTCGGGGGGAATGTTAAGGCGGCTCCGATTTCCTATATGGTAGGAGACGTTCAATACGTCACCATTGCTGCCGGTAACTCAATACTCACGTTTGGCTTGGACTGAGGCTCGGATGTCGCTTAACGACTAGCGAGCCCGCCAGCAGTTTCACCACCGTCAATCACAATACATTGACCCGTAATATAAGCAGCTTCGTCGGACGCAAGAAAAGCAAATAGGGCAGCTACTTCTTCTGGTTCAGCGCATCTTTGTAGCGGAATCTTCTTCGCGAATGCTTCAATTTCCGATGTTGTATATTCCGCTTTCTGCATGGGTGTAAGCACGAAACCAGGACAAATCGCGTTCACGCGAATGGCAGGCGCCAATTCAAGGGCCAGTGTCCGCGTCAACTCCACAACTCCAGCTTTTGAAGAATTGTAATCAGCATAACGAGGCACGCCGACAAGCCCGTTTGTTGAACCCATATTGAGAATAACACCTTGATTCTCAAGCAACATCCGTTTCGCAGCTTCTTGCGCGACGTGGAAAATCCCATTCAGGTTAACGTTGATGACCCGACACCACTCCTCTGAAGAGATCTCAGTGAAAGCATGAGGTAGGCTGATTCCAGCATTGTTGATGAGTATGTCAAGACCCTGGCAGAGATCATCGAGTTGGTGAAATGCTGATTGCACGGAGTCGGGGTCAGTTACATCGGTTACAAAAGTGCCTAGCAGACCCGGAAGCTCGCGCTGCACCCTATCGCAGGCCGCCTTGTCGTTATCAAGCACAACCACACGTGCACCGTCTCGAACAAAACGCTCAGCCGTAGCGACGCCAATTCCACCACAGCCGCCGGTGATTAACACGCGTCTGCCGGCCAAACTACCAGTCTCGATTTTATTAGCCAGCAAGACCTCCTCCGTCCACAATAAGAGTTGTTCCTGTCACAAACGATGATGCTTCACTGGCCAAGTAAAGCGCTGCTTTCGCGATATCTTCTGGCATACCAATTCGCCCAAGTGGCCGCTTCGACGCACTCTCTAAAAATTCGTCCATCGTTTGGCCCACCTGGGCAGCCTCGTTTGACAATAATTCGGTCTCGGTGTCGCCAGGGCAGATACAGTTAACCCGAATATTTTGCTCTCCGTGATCGATGGCCATTGCCTTTGTAAGCAAGACTACTGCGCCTTTTGAAGCGCAGTAAGGTGCAGCACGAACACCGCCAGTCATACCCCAGCCCGAACTAGTGTTGATAATAACTCCTCCTCCTGATCGAGCCATGACCGGAATGGCATGCTTCGAAAGTAGAAAGACCCCCTTTACGTTAATGGCCATCACACGATCCCAATCCTTTTCACTGGTCTCGGTCACGGAGGTGCGGCAGATTACACCTGCGTTATTAAAGAGGACATCAAGTTGACCGTATTCGGCAACTGTTTGCTTAACCGTTTCCTGGCAATCGACATCTGAGGTGACGTCAGTTCGAAGAAACATGCTTCGATTATTTCCTGCAGTAATTAGATTCACTGTTTGACGCCCTGCATCCGCGTTTATATCAGCGACGACAACAGATGCTCCTTCACGCGCGAACATTAACGCAGAAGCTCGGCCGATTCCTGATCCGGCTCCGGTGATAAGGGTCACCTTGCCAGCCAGGGCTCCCTTGGCCTGCTCAGTTGTGGACATCGTTCAAGGCCTTTTTCACTGCAATTAACGTATCTTCAACATCCTTTGGAGTATGAACGAGTGATGCCACAGAATGCAGACCTGCTGCAGGGCTCATATAGACACCGTGCGAGAATAGCGCATGGACAAATTGCTGATACAGGTTCCGATCGACATGGGCGCAGTAATCTCTATAGTCAGAAATCGACTCCCGATCAGTAAACATAATTTGCAACATGGGGCCGACGCTTTGGACAATAGCCTGAATCTTTGCTTCTCGAAATACTTGCCGAAGGCCTGAAACAAGTTGATCGCCTATTTGCCAGGTCCACTTAAAAGCAGCCCCGTCGTCCGCGCTCAGTGTTTCAAGGTTGGTGCGCGCAGCAAATAACCCAACTCGAGACGCATTCTGAGTTCCATAGTGCAACACACCACCCCACGCAAGAGCTTCCATGATGTCTGCCCGTCCCACCAACGCTGCTACAGGTAGTCCTGCACCGAGCGCCTTTCCAAAAGTAGAAATGTCCGGTTTAAGGTCGTAGTGCTCTTGACAACCTCCCGCAGCGATTCGAAAACCAGTTACGGTTTCATCAAGAAGAAACAGAATTCCATTTGAACTGCACAACTCTTGAAGAGACTTGAGATATCCGGGTTGAGGAGGAATAACGCCCATATTAGCCATTATTCCCTCAGTGACGACTGCTGCAATCTGTCCACGGTGCGTGTCTACAGCTCGCTCGACGGCTTCAAGGTCATTCCAAGGCACAATAATCGTGTCGTCTAGGGAATGGCGGTTAAGTCCAGAACTGTCGGCGATCTTTATTGGATCGCGCCGATGCCCTAAAGAAACAACTGGTTGAGGGTGAGCATTCGCCAAGAAATCGTCATACCAACCGTGGTAGTGACCTTCAAACTTAATAAATTTAGGTTTACCCGTGTACCCTCGCGCTAAACGAAGAGCCGCCATCGTGGCTTCTGTGCCGGTATTCGCAAATCGTACACGCTCAGCTGTCGGAACCATCCGCTGAATAAGTTCAGCTACTTCGATTTCAATTTCCGTTGCTGCAGCTAGCAACGTGCCAGTCTGACTAGCATTCGTTATCGCCTCCGAGATCTTCGGATGCGCATGTCCTAGAGGCAGTGCACCATACGCCATCATCCAGTCGATATACTCATGACCGTCTGCATCGTATAGACGCGATCCTTGTGCATGGTCGATAAACAAAGGGTATTCACCATAGTTGGCTGGGCCACGAGATGGCGAACTGCCGCCTTCGACCATTACTCGAACCGCTCGAGCGAATAACGCTTTCGATTTGTCTGTGTTGTACGTCATATGCATTACCAGAATACAAGGTGAAAGGCCTTAGGACCTAGCCCTTGGCAAATAAGGGCTAGAGCACCATTCCTAATGCCTTGGCATACGCTTGAAACTTAGACAGAAGTTCTTGAGCTTGCGTCTCAACCTCATGTGGTTCCAAGCGGCTGCAGTTAAACTTCAACTCGTCACGAGCGACACTAATAACATTTTCAGTGAACACCACGCTTCCATCCTTCTCAATTAGCTCAATCCCATCAAACTTATGAGATTGTTCATTAACATCAATCGCGTCAGGTAACGACAAACCGTCTATTTCTGGCACTGTCACTCCAGATTTTGATGCAAGAACCGGATAGCCACCAGGTAGTCCATTTGGCCCAGGGGCATGCAGCCGCACGGAACAATCTGACCCAAGAGCGGTAATCAAACGAACTGCAGAACCAGCTGTCAAAAAATGGGTTGGTGGCCCCTTAGGCAGTTTGAATGGTTGCATTAATAATTCTGTCGCTTCAACCTCTTTAGTTACATCCCGTCCATTGCGATCAACCCGAAGAATGTAAGGTACTGGCTCTGGCGAACCATCGAATGCACATTTTTCAAGGGCGTGATGTCCAACAAGACTCACTGTCACTTCATCGATTGGCGCCGCCAATTTAACAGCAGCTAATCCTCGAACTTTTGTCGCGATCTCATCGACATTTCCGATCCCACAAGTAGGGGAGAGGCCCATGCGATCTAAGATGCAATTTACAACGTCGGGAAAAGGCGCAATAAGGGTAAGGCCGCGATAGTCAGCTGAGTGAAGAATTCGCATTAATGCAATCGGTAGATCTAAATGCAGAGGGAGCCATAAACCAAAACCGGCAGACTTAAACCGAGAAGCTTGAGGAGCTGGAAGTTGTTGTGGTATCCACCACGACTGTCGAGTCGCCGTACACACTATGATGTCAGGTGAAATGCCCCGAATCGTCTTGGCGGTCGCCTGAGGGTTGTCAAGATCAAGCTGGGTAAATTCGATATCCGGGTCGTAACCTTGAGCCTGAGCACCGAGCTTTGCTAGGTTGCAACACTCAATGCCATGAAGTCTGTTGCGACTTCCAACAACCAACCTACACGACAAAGAACTCCTAGCTAACAGTTCAAGCAGAACAGAACCGAGTCCGCCAAGTCCGATAATTAGAATTCTTAGATTCATCTTAAATTAATCATAAAGGCTGCTGATTCTCTTGCAGATCGGCGTAAAATCATCGAGTGCTAAGGAATTGGGTGAAACCAACAGCGAACTCAAACCCCTTCTTGAAAGTTTACTACGAGGCGGTGCCATCTGAGAGAAGCCACTAAATTTGGCGGTACTCGTAAGAAACCTTCGCCTCGATCTGCACCAAGAAAGAGTCCGAAGCGAATAAGAAGATCTTTGCGAGACAGTGACGCAGTCGACTCCTATCTAGATCATTTGGAGGTTGCGAGACGACTATCTCACCACACCCTAGAAAGTTACGCTCGGGATCTTCGATGGCTTTGTCGGTTTGCGAGCGAACAAAAACTTGCGGTCCTCAAATTAAATCGAAAACATTTAGATAGTCTGGTTCGAAAAACAATGGAGGCCGGATTTTCTCCGCGGTCGGTTGCTCGAATGGTGGCTTGTGTTAGAGGATTCTATCGATTTTTGTTTCTTGACCGGCAACTTGCCATTAATCCGGCAGAAGACCTGCGAGCGCCGCGGGCCAATACCACCTTACCAAGATATCTATCGATTGAGGATGTCGATCGGTTAATCAATCAGCCTAACATTAAGACTCCTCGTGGGCTAAGGGACCGCGCACTAATCGAACTCCTATATGCAACAGGAATGCGTGTGTCTGAACTTGTATCACTGCGACCAGGAGACTTAAATCTCGACTCGGGTTATCTCACATGCACCGGAAAAGGCTTAAAACAACGGATTGTACCTATCGGTGGAGAAGCCGTGAAGTGGGTCCGTCGATATATCGAAACAGGACGAAAATTATTACTCGGCACTCGTCGCTCTCCACTACTATTCGTTAACGCGAAAAGAGGAACGGGGTTAAGTCGAGTTGGATTTTGGAAAGTGCTTAAAACTTACGGGTTGCAAGCTGGCCTAACTAATGGCCTCAGCCCTCACGTGCTTCGACATTCTTTTGCCACCCATCTGCTCGATAGGGGGGCTGATTTACGTACAATTCAAGCGATGCTAGGGCATGCAGACTTGTCAACCACTCAAATCTATACCCATATTTTGCAAGCTCGTCTCAAGACAATTTATGAAGAATTCCACCCACGCTCGTAAGAATTGTCCACAGCGACACTTACTCGTTTTCCAGCAGTTGACCATCGCGGAAATGGTTTGTTAATGTACCTGGATCCCTATGCGATCACTAAGACACCAGATCGGGCTCAGAAAGCCAATGAACGCATGTTTACAGTCGATTATCAAATTTATATAACTCGATCTGGAAATTTATCGAGAATCTAAGGAGTAAGCTTCATGAGTCGTGAAGGCCACCATCTATTTACATCTGAATCAGTAACAGAAGGTCACCCAGACAAGATCGCCGATCAGATCTCTGACTCAATTCTCGATGCAATTCTCGCTGTCGACCCTCAAGGTCGAGTTGCATGCGAAACGCTCGTGACCACTGGCCTGGCTATGATAGCAGGAGAGATCACTACATCGAGTTTTGTAGATTTCCAAACTGTCGTTCGCGACACAATTCGAGACGTCGGCTATACAAGAGCTAAGTATGGTTACGATCACGAAACCTGTGCTGTAATTTCGGCCATTCACGAACAATCTCCTGATATCGCTATGGGCGTTGACCCTGGTGGCGCGGGTGACCAAGGGTTAATGTTTGGATATGCATGCAGTGAAAGTGAAGAGCTGATGCCCTTGCCAATCATGCTGGCTCACAAGCTTTGCAAAAGCCTCTCTGAGGCTAGACGAAGTGGAACACTGGATTACTTACGTCCTGACGGCAAGTCGCAAGTAACCATCGAATACGACGGCATGAAACCGGTCCGAGTTGAAGCTGTCGTCGTCTCAAGTCAGCATGCAGAGAATGTCGACGCGGATACTATGCGAGACGATCTCACTCAACACGTTATTCAAAAAGTAATTCCAGCCGATATGCTCGACGCGGACACGAAGATCTATGTCAATCCAACAGGACGATTTGTAGTCGGCGGACCGCATGGAGACGCTGGTGTGACGGGACGAAAAATCATCGTTGATACTTACGGGGGTGCAGCTCCGCATGGTGGAGGCGCATTTTCTGGTAAAGACCCGACGAAGGTCGACCGCTCGGCCTCCTATATGGCTCGATACATTGCAAAAAATTGTGTAGCAGCCAATCTGGCGACCCGAGCACAGGTGCAACTAGCTTACGCGATCGGCGTAGCTGACCCCGTCTCGGTCTTAGTTGAAACATTCGGCACCAACAAGGTAGACCAAAATACTATTAGTGACCTTGTCCGTGATCATTTCAGCCTGACGCCAAAAGGTATTATAGAGACCCTGGACCTAAGACGACCCATTTACAAACAGACAGCTGCATTTGGTCATTTTGGTCGTCCAGAGCCTGAATTCACATGGGAGCAGACCGACAAAGCTGATGCGTTACGATCTGCAGCTGGCCTCTAAAGACAGACGCCGGTTGTCAATGTAGCGACTCTCAGCCACACATCAGATGTTGTTAACTCGCCGACGGATAAGACGCACCTGTATTCTTGTCCTGGCAATTACGTTAGGCCTGTCGCTCCTAACTGCGCCACCAAATCGTACCGAGATCGAGTCACTAGAAAACCAACTTGGCTTTGAGGCGACGTCGCTTAGCGGAGCTTTTCACGTTCATACTAATCGGTCTGATGGAAGTATGTCTGTGGAGGAAATAGCAACCATCGCAGCTGACGTCGGTCTATCTTTCGTAGTGTTTACGGATCATGGTAATGGGACAGAAGAAACAGATCTTCCAGCCTATCACTCTGGAGTCTTATGCATCGATAGCACAGAAATCAGCACCGATGGAGGGCATTACGTTGCAGTCGACTTACCGAAGGCGCCATACCCACTAGGCGGGGAAGTTGCTGGAGTAGTCGAAGACGTTCAAAGACTTGGCGGTTTTGGCGTTATCGCTCATCCAGGATCAAAAAAAACGACATTCCGATGGACCAACTGGGACCTCAAATTTGACGCGTTGGAGTGGTTCAATGTCGACAGTGAATGGAGAAACGAGTCTTTATTGCGCCTAGTTGTCTCGCCGATTCATTACCTCTTGAAGCCTTCCGAAACAATCGCTGAATTACTCGACCGACCTGTGGAGACTCTATTGCGATACGATCGTATTTCCCAACTCCGCAAAGTCGCGATGTTACCAGGCTCTGATACACACGGTGCAATTCCTTTACCCGTTCTACCTGATGCGCGAATACCTATTGGTGGTCCTTCCTTCTATAGAAATGCTTTCCGTGCCTTCACCCTACGAGTTGAAGTCAATCAAGAATTGTCAGGAGCACCAATTCCTGACGGTCAACTCATTGTTGATGCTCTTAGGCAGGGCAGAGCATATACAGTAATTGATGCGTTAGCGTCTCCGGGAGATTTACAGTTTACAGCTACAAGTGGCGACCAACTCGCCCGCATCGGCGAACGCATCGAAACCAGCACTTCAGTGCAACTGGATGTCCAAGTTCGCATGCCAACCGGCGGATTAATTCTATTGAAAGAGAACGGTGAAACCGTAGCCAGATCAAACACAAATCAATTAACGCACGTCAGCGACTCAACCTCCGGAGCTTTTCGAGTAGAAGTTCTGTTGCCTGAGATTACCAGTGTCACCGGAATCCCCTGGATTTTGTCGAACCCGATTTATGTTGGGGAAGAATTGAAAAGACCCGAAAAGAACTCCGAATCTATACCGAACGCAATCAAGGTGCTGTTTTCAGATGACGCATCCGGTGAAACGTGGCAAGTCGAACACGATCAACACTCAGGAGCAGCAGTTAACTCCACAGAATCTATTGATGGCTCTGAACTAGCCCTACGTTATGCGCTGTCAAGCGAAGAACAGGATAGCCCTTTTGCGGCGCTTGTACAGAATGATCTCGACGCTCTTTCTCAGTACGATCGAATCAGGTTTTCTGTACGTGGAGATCGCCCACACCGAGTCTCCGTGCAACTCCGTGCATCCGACTCTAATCTACAAGAACTGTCGAGATGGCAACAATCTATTTACGTCGGGGAAGAGAAAAGGGAGGTCGTCGTTCGGTTCAAGGAAATGAAACCAATCGGGATCTCGGCCTCAAATTTCGTCGATCTGAATGCCGTTAGCAGCCTATTAGTGGTCGTCGATACCGTTAACACCGCTGCCGGCTCCGCTGGTGTAATTTGGCTCAATGATGTTCAACTTGAAGGATCGACCCTTCCGAACTAAATAATTCCTTTAGCCAGAAGGATTTCTTTTGTGATCTCCGGGAGGAGTGCCATTCGTTCTACATCCACTACATCAGCATTCAACGCAAAAATCCACGTGTCATCCGAAGTCTCAACATAACCCACAAACCAACCAATTGATCCAGTCCAGCCAGTTTTCGCCCTTAACTGATAACTACTGGTTTCTTCTCTCAGCATAACATTCTGCAATTCTTCGTAAGACGTCGCTGAATATGACAGGCTCCGACCGATGAGTCGTTTTAAAAAGTCAACTTGACCTGCAGCGCTAATTCTTAATGAACCATCAAGCCAAAACTCAGTCACGTTAAAAACTTTACTCAAGGAACCGAATCCAGCAGTAGTTAAATGTTTTCTATATCTGTCTTGTCCAATTTTCTCTGCTAAGGATTGATAGCACCATACGCAAGATGCCATGAACGCACTTTTTAGGGTGTGGTTCTGGTTCCAACTTTCAATAGATCTCGGAGTGCCGTCCCAAACAAATAGTTCGTCTTTGTTGTTGGCTAGATTCTCTTCAAGTGCAATAAGGCTATTGAAGATTTTGAAAGTTGAAGCCGGCGAATAGGGCGTCGCGGCTCGAGTCTTATTGTGAATCACTGATTGATTCGATTCTATTGAGGAAACAACAATCGTTCCAGTCAACTCATACTTTGAAAATACTTGATCAATGCTTCGATCATCCAATATGGAAGGGAAGTGCAGTGTTAGAGCAAGCAATAGAAGAACGAGCGGCATAGAGTTTAGTTCTTGACTAAAAGAAGCATTGCTCACGTGCGAACTGAAAGCAATAGGTACCCTGCTCCAGCACAAAACAAAATATTCGGAGCCCACGCGGCAAGTACTGGAGTGAGCAAACCAGCACTCCCTACTGCGCCGAAAATACTAATGGCAACCCAGTAAACGATCGCCAGGATGAGTCCGATACCAACTCCATACATCGCACCTCGTTTTCCACCCAATACCCCAAATGGAACAGCGATCAAAGTCATAACCACAGTAACGAAAGGAAACGATAATTTTCGTTGCATGTCGACCGTCAACTGGACGACATTAAAACCGCTTGTGCGAAGTTCGGCTATATATCGTTCTAGCTCGCGATAACTCATCCGTTCCGCATCTGGTTGTTCGGTAACAAAAAACTCAGGTGGTTCTAAAGAAAGGCTGCCTTGTTCGGTTCTTGTGTAGGGCATTAGATTGAATTCATTGTCGAATTGCCGAACCCAGATTGACGTTCCTTCCCAGCCATCATTGAAAGAAGCCCTATTGATGAATGTTCTCTTCGCCAAGGCCCATTGTTCGGAACCAAATTCATACTTAGATAGACCGTGAATTTCCTTTAAATCGGGGTCTAAAAAGGCGTAATGATAAATGGCTCCATTAGGTGCCACAAACCATTTCCTGTTCAACACGTCAAAGGTCTGAGGCGATCCACCTCGAATAACATGGCGGATTGCTTCTGCACGCTGATTCGCCGAGCCAAGAATTGTTTCGCCAATACCGAAAAGCAGGGCGCTCCCAATCACACCGCAAAAAATAAGAGGAGCCGCGGTCCGATAAGTGCTGATTCCACAAGCTTTCATGACTGTCAATTCTGAGCTTTTCGTTAATAACCCGATCGTAACCAATGTCGCAATAAGCACAGAAATTGGAAGCACGTAGTAAACGTACTGAGGAGTCGCAAACCAGAAATACTCAAGAAGAACCCCGCCCGACGTCTGACCTTTAAACAACTTGTCCGACAAATCGATAAATGTC
This sequence comes from uncultured Woeseiaceae bacterium, assembly GCA_964569695.1. Classification (GTDB taxonomy): domain Bacteria; phylum Acidobacteriota; class Vicinamibacteria; order Vicinamibacterales; family UBA823; genus UBA8106. Next base: position 42,466 of record CAZMUA010000006.1, on the reverse strand, counting down.
GCAATATAGAAAATACCTATAAGACCGAAAAAGGAAAGCCCGACAACGCGTAAATAGTGACGGGTTATGTACCGATCTAAGAGATTGAGCTTAAACGCCAACAGTTCAAACGTTCGAGGCGTATGACTTGTTCGCTTACCTCGAAGTTTTAGAAACTGATTCACGAAAGTTGCCAGAATGCGTTTCAAGTAGAGAACCAAGGGCAAGCTGCCAAGGCGTTCAGTGCTAGTTTGACGTCCGTACAGTAATAACACGCCTGGAATACCAAGAAGGACGTTAGGTAGCCACATCGCTAGGTGAGGTGAGACCTGACCACCTTTTGCTAGAGCCTCTGCGATATACATGACGACGTAATAGGAGAAAATCACACCTATGGCCAAAACAAAACTGGCCAACTTGCCATCTTTCCGATGACTCACTCCCAATCCAAGACCAATAAACGCAAAAACAAAACAAGCGAAAGGAATAGAAAACTTCTTGTGGATCTCCATTATTGGTCGATGGGGAGACTCTCCAGCATCGCGTAATCTTTCAGACTCGACTTGAAGTTCAGAAATGGTCAATTCTGGATAGCCACGCTCGGGACCAATTTCAGGGAAGACACTTTCTGGGTCCAGAGCCATAACCATTCGTTCAAACTCATGGATCTCATACTCCTCAGGCATATGAGGAGCAACCTCGTGACGAGTGCCCGAGCTGAGCATAATCGATACCTGGCGGCGCTCTTTGTTCAACAGCATCCGACCTTGACTAGCGACAAAGATTTCTGGCCGTTCAGGATTACGGGTGTCCGCCAGAAATACATCCTGCCAGAGCTGACCGTCCACTGACACGTCACGGACATAAAGGATGATGTTGGGGAAGTCTTCATAGAAAACTCTCGGCTTCACCTCGTCCTGCGTTCTTGAGGCAATGACCGAATAGGTAATCTCTCTAAACGTCTGATTGGCATCGGGCAACGCTGATACCAGCACGTAGTTTGTGATGACTGCCGTTATGCCAGCCATAAATAGGACGGGTCGCAGTAGACGCCTTGTACTGATCCCACAGGCCTGTATAGCAACGGCTTCGCGATCGCCAGACAAACGACCAAATGCGATTAAAATACCTATCAATAACGACATTGGAAGTGTTATGCCTAGAGCCTGAGGAACCAGGGTCAGCATTAAACGCAAAATCGTCCAACCACCGACACCTTTAGCAATCAGGCTCTCAGCCACTTCCATTAGTGGCGGGATCAACAGAATGAAAGTGAAGATCAGAAGACCAAGCAGGAAAGGTGGAAGTATTTCCTTGAGAATATAGCGGTCAAGAATCTTAAACACTGAAGACACCATAACATGGGGAAGCGCATGAAAGTCCTAACCATGCCTGATTCCGTATATTTATAGAGTCTGATAATGTATATTATGTTAACTATTGTAAATCACAAATAAACAGAAACACGCCTGCTTTTGTGGATTCGCCAAACAACGTCACTTTTTCAGCTCGCCACCTCAAAATCCAACTATAGTTCGCCAGGGCTACACTAGATTAAAGGTGAAACAAGATCCGCGACATGAATAATAAAACTGTTTTCCTTATAGGCACACTCGGCGTTAGTCTATTCGCTATTCCAGCAATTATTGGTGGGGTTCTGATCGAAGACTACAACTTAATAAGCCAATTCATAAGTGAGTCCGATGCAAGGGGCACTAAACATGGACTAGCACTGAGGCTTTTTGGTTATATCCCAAGTGGAATACTTATCGCGGTTTTTTGTTTTGTGGCGCTCAAGAAGTTTCAGCCCTCAAAACTAACTAAAGTTGGATTCTATGGGCTTGGAGTGTTCTACGGAATTGCCACAATATTTACTGGAATATTTCCCTGTGATGTTGGCTGCAATAAAAATTTCATAGACCCAAGTCTGTCTCAAATAATTCACAACCTTGCAGGTTTATTGACTTATATATTTGTTCCGATAAGCCTGATGATTGCTGGCTTGGGTTTAAAACACTCGCCTAGCCATCACAGATTATCTGTAATAGCAATAACTTGCGGAATAGCTAGCTCTCTATTTGTTTCTCTTTCACTTTCTGACCTAAGCTCACAGTATGTTGGATTATTGCAGCGAATAATTGAGTCCATATTCTTAATATGGATAGTTTACTGCGCGATTGAAATTAAGAATATGACAACAAAGAATGGGTCGCCAGATGACTGATAAACAACCCCCAGTGAACTCAGCAATAGGTTAACGCTTGCGCCGACCAACCCAAAAAAGAGAGTCTCGTGTCGTACTTCTCACACAAAACTTCCCTACTGGTTTTTGATTCGAAATTCGGAATGCGTACGGTAGACCGACCGTAGCCATGATCGCTTTTATCTTTCGAAGCCGCTTACCCTATGGATGCCTCGGAAAACTCTTTAGGCAGTCACGCTATTTATTCCCACCTCGTAACTCATCAACGATCGCTTCAAGTGTTACGATCAACTCTTCGCGACTGACTCGCGATTTTTTAAACTGCAGCTTCAGTTGAAACTTTCCTTCCGTGTCGCGATGTTGAAACACAAACGGTTGTGCGCGCCCACTTTTTGGTTTACCAAATTGTTTTCTTGCTTCCTCTCGAGTGATACCACCCGCGCGCGTTATTTTTTCAATCAACGCAGTCATCTTGTTTTCATCTTTTTCTCTAACCACTTGAAGAAGCAATGACTTCGAGTTAATGTCGGCCAGCCGACATAAGTTCTTCACATCGTTTGGCATTTTATTCAACGCAAGTGATTCAGTGATCGACGTGCGAGATTTTCCTAAACGCTTCGCAAGAATTTCATGCGTGTGATTGTATTGATCGACGAGTGAGTCGAGCGCCTCGGCTTCTTCAAACGCTGTGAGATCTTTTCGTTGGATGTTCTCAACGAGGGCAAGCTCCATAACTTCCGCATCGTCAATCTCTCGCACGACGACCGGAACTTCCTTGAGTCCTACTCGTACCGCGGCCTGGTAACGTCGCTCGCCCGCGATGATCTGATACCGACTGTTTCTTGTTCGGACAATCAGCGGTTCAATGATGCCCTTCTCTTGCACTGACGCCATGAGTTCTGATAAGTCGCCCATGACTTGTCTTGGTTGATCTGGATTTGGATCCACCTCTTCAATTGGCACGATTCGACCAATTGGTCGACCACCTTTAGTCGCCAATGAATCGACGTAGTGCTCGTCATGTCGCATTTTTGCCGATTGTGGAAGTCCCCTTCTAGGCACGGTCGATCACCTCCTCGCAAAGCTTGTAATACTCACTTGCCCCTGATGATCGTGGGGCAAATTTAAAGACTGACTCCTTGTAGGCTGGGCTTTCTTCAAGTCTCACGCTTTTTGAAATTACCGTTCGAAACACCTGTTTTCCGAACACTTTCTTGATCTGCTTTTTAATATCTCTCCCCAAGGAAGTTCTCTTGTCATGCATAGTAATCACCACGCCAAGCAAACGAAGACTTGAGTTCGCTCTAGATCTCACCTTTTCTATAGTCTCGAGTAAGTCGTCCGTCCCCTCCAAGGCAAAATATGAAGATTGGATAGGTACAAGTAAATGCGTTGCGGCAACCAGCGCGTTCACAGTCAACAAACCCAGCGCTGGAGGGCAATCGATCACAATGTATTTATATTTTTTCCGAAGTGGAGCAATCCGGTCTTTGAGTCGAAAATGGGAATCCATTTCACCAACAAGTTTCGCTTCAATCTTCGCTAGTGAAATCTTCGACGGGGCAACAAAAAGATTTTCCTGTGTCGATTCTAGAATCGTATCGGCAAGAGAACAGTCACTATCATCAATCGCATCGTAGACGGATTTAGTAATCTCTTTAGCTTGCACGTCAACAAATGTGATCGTGCTGTTCGCTTGAGGATCTAAATCAATGAGGAGAGTTTTATGGCCTCGAAGTGCTAATGCTGCCGATAGATTTATTGCGGTTGTGGTCTTCCCTACTCCGCCCTTCTGATTAGCAATCGCAACGATCATAGAAACCAAACGGTCAGCTCTCGCAGCAAGCCAACCCAATCCAAATATCAAGTCGGCTAAACGCTTGGTATTCTAAGAATGCTCTAATACGCTGTCAAGCTTCAAGGAGTAAATACCCAAAAAAGGCTTACATTTTATACTTGCCGAACTCTTCAGGAGTGAGATTGGCAAGCCATTGTTGCAGTTGTTCAGAATCGTTTTTATCAGGCACAAGGTCGACTTTCTTCGCGTCTTCAATAACCTTCTTATCAATAAAGATTGGCGCGCTCGCCCGCAATGCCAGAGCTATTGCATCACTCGGTCTTGCATCAATAGCCACGACATCACCATTCACTTCAAGATAGAGGAAGGCGTAAAATGTGTTGTTCTTCAGGTCATGCACAACAATTTTTTTAATGTCTGCATTTAGATCTTCAATCACATTCTTTAATAGGTCGTGCGTCGTAGGTCGAGGGTTTGTCACATTCTCAATTTGTTGCGCGATCGCGTTCGCTTCAAACACTCCCATCCAAATCGGAAGCAGGTGATGACCATCCTTGTCTCGAAGAATGATGATCGGTAAATTTGTAACTGGATCAAACATCAGACTCTTGATAGTCATTTCAATCTGCATAGCTTTACAGCCTCTCTCAAGCAATCCCTAGTTCTTGTTAACTACTCGTCGGACAAGACTTTTTTTCTTAAGCTTGATCTGCTTCAACAATTTCGCCCCAAACACTGTGTGGACCAGCTCGCTGAATTCGAACTGGAACCGTACTGCCCTGCATGCTTGAAGCGCCTGGGAAATTAACGACCGTATTGCCCGTCGTTCGACCACAAAGTTCGGTCGCCCGCTTCCGACTACTCCCATCTACGAGCACTTCCTCGACGACACCAACAAGGTCTTGGTTGATTTTGTGTTGAATGTCACCCTGAAGGGCTTGCAGTTTCACAATTCGCTCTGTCTTCGCCTGTGCCGAGACAGTTTCTGGCAAGCTTTTCGCAGCTTTCGTAAAGGGTCTCTCCGAATATTTGAACGAGAACATCGAATTAAACCTTACCAAGGATGTCAGCGACAAGGTCTCCTGAAAGTCTTCCTCGCTTTCACCGGGAAACCCAACGATGACATCGGTAGAGATTCCTATTCCTGGTATGGCCTCACGAATCTCCTGTACGAGTTCAAGATAGATTTCTCTGGTGTATCTCCGTCGCATGTTCGACAGAATTCGCGTTGATCCAGATTGCACTGGCAAGTGCAGGTGTTTGCAGACACTCGGAAGATCACGAATCGCTCCTATCATTCTCGAGGTAACGTGCCTTGGATGTGGACTAGCGAAGCGAATCCGTTCAACTCCGTCAATCCCTTGAACCCGCGCTAACAACTCAGGGAAGTCGCATCCGCTGTCATCTGGGGCCTGATAATGGTTAACGATTTGACCCAGTAAATGGATTTCCTTCCGGCCGCTCTGCACAGCTTCATTAATTTCTGCAAGAATTTCAGCCGAAGACCGCATCCGTTCGTGACCACGTGTATACGGCACTACGCAGAATGCGCAAAAATCGTTACACCCTTCTACAATGTTGACGTAAGCCTTAACAGGGTCATTCCGTCTCGCCACACCAAGAGGAAATGACACATCTTCGTAGGGGTTAATATCAACCTGAGGCTGCACATTCTTGAGAGATTGATCCACGAGCATCGGCAACTGCTGCAAAGCCTGGGTGCCGACAACAACATCCACGTTAGAAGATCGACGAAGAATATCCTTTCCTTCCTGCTGGGCAACACATCCAGTCACCGCAACTGTTTGCCGATCATCAGGATCGTTTTTACGAAGTTCGCCCAAACGACTAAACAGCTTCTCTTCTGCTAATTCTCGAACACTGCAGGTGTTAACAACTATGAGGTCTGCGTCATCCTGAGACTCAGCCGACTCATAACCGGCCTGTTCAAGCAAACCGGCCATACGCTCAGAATCATGAAAATTCATCTGGCAACCAAAGGTCTCGATTCGATATCTTCTTGGCACCTTACTCGTCTTCCTCTTAGATATTCGCTATTTATTCGCTAGTCAGCACTCTTTTTATCGCTCAATAATTCACGAGCGCTCTGCCTCGCCCGATCCGAAACCTTCCGTCCTGTCATCATACGTGCAATCTCGTCGATACGCTCTTTGTTGTTTAGCATGCGCGCAGAGGTCACTGTCCTACCTTCTGATACCTTTTTCGATATTTCGTAATGGGCCGCCCCATAAACCGCAATCTGAGGAAGATGGGTTACACACAGTACCTGAAAGCGTTCGCCTAGTTCTTGCAACCTTTGCCCGACAACATCTGCCACTCGCCCACCAATTCCACTGTCAACTTCATCAAATATGAGCGTCTTGCCGTGGGCATCTGCCGACGCTAGTGTCTTCAACGCCAACATGACACGGGACAACTCTCCTCCCGATGCAATCTTAGCGAGCGGTCGAAGAGCCTCACCCGCATTTGGAGATAAGTACAATTCCCCGACATCTAAACCACGCGCACTCCAGTCCTTCTCCAATGAATCGTTTTCTTCAAACTGAAAATCACATTTCGTATTCTCCATCGCCAACTCGGACAAGAGTTTCATAAGTTTTACTGTTAAGTTCGAGCCACACTTCTTACGTTGTTGAGATAAACCCTTAGCCACTTTTAGGTACTCCCGTTTGGCATCATCAAGGGACTTCTGCAGTTCCGACAACCGAGCCGTCTTGGAATCCAAACGACTGAGCTCTTCCTGGAAGCCGTCACGCTTCTCCAGCAGCACTGATAACGACCCACCACCGTATTGCTTTTTTAAGCGCTGTAGAGCTGCCAGACGCTCATCCACCTCCTGAAGGCGCTCAGGTGAAGTGTCAATACTGCCTGCGTAATCGCGCAAGGCGAACACGAGTTCTTCAAGTTGCGATTTAATGCTGTCACGAGCCTGCAGATGTTGTCCGAATTCTGGTTCGAATTCGGCAAGCTCTTCTACGTTCTTCCACACATTCGATAACTCACCAAGAATCGCGCGGTTCCCTTCATATAACACTTGCTCTATCTCGTGACACAAACGCACAATTGTTTCAGCGTGAGCTAGTTTTTGCTGAATCGCTCCCAAACTTTCATCCTCACCAGTTTGTGGATTAATTGCATCAATCTCCTCAAGCTGAAAACGTAAATTGCTAATTCGAGCTTCCCTTTCCTGATCGCTGATAGTGCTCTCTTGAATTTGAGCCTCAATCGCACGCAGCCTCTTAAACGCAGTGGCAACGTCGAGGCGTCTATTGCCCAAATCACCATAGGCGTCTAGAAAGTCGATATGTGTTTTTGAATTCAGAAGCGCTTGGTGATCATGTTGACCATGCAAATCGATTGCCCCGGCGCCAAATTCACGAAGCGCGGCCACTGTCACAAGGTTGTCATCAATAAATCCTCGACTTCTTCCTTGGACAGATATTTCTCTTCGCACAATCGTATTGCTACCATCCCCATGTTCGAAGACAGCCTGCACCACTGCCCCACTCTCGCCGGTGCGCACCAACTCAGCGGAAGCTCGCTCACCCAGCAATAAACCGAGCGCTTCAATGAGAATAGACTTTCCAGCGCCCGTCTCACCCGTAAGGATGGTCAAGCCCGGCTCAAGCTCCATCTCAAGCGTGTCAATCACTGCAAGATGCTTAATATTCAGAAACCTAATCATGGCAAAGCACTGATAGCTCGGGGAAGAAGACGGACATTTCTGACGATGAGCCGTGAATCAAACGGGTCGCCTACATAATTATTTTGAATCTGCGAAGTGCGATAACTTCCATCATATCATTTGTTTGACAGCACTAAATGGTCATGGTACCCTCAGGCATCGCGCTATCCCAGTGGCGCACTTCCTGGTGTTCGGAGGCATCGTTGCGCACGCTTGGATATTATGCTTTTGCGATTCTGCAACTTCAACCCGAACCAACTGAAGTCGGCTTTTCGGGCGACGTCATAAACCTAGTACTAAGCTCGGGTTCAGTTAGCAAGATCGTACTTCTCATACTCCTCTTCTTCTCAATCGCTTCTTGGGGCATAGCTCTACAAAAACTGTTTCAATTTCGAAAAATCGATAAGGATACAGCAAAGTTTCGAGAAGCATTCGGTCAAAGTAGTAAATTTTCAGAGGTGCAAGCTGTCTGCGCGACCGTAGACAAGAGTCCGCTGGTCGGAATTTTTCAAACTGGCTACGCTGAACTCAAGGCCCAGCTGCATCAACCCCAACACTCCAGTGAAACGTCGCATGAAGAGAGCGAGGCGCCGTCCGAACTTAAAAGCCTCAACCCCTTAGACCGCGCGCTTATCCGCGCTTCTGCTATCGAAATCAACAAAATTGAACACAAAATATCTTTTCTTGCCACGACAGCGAGCGTGACCCCCTTTATTGGTTTATTTGGCACGGTCTGGGGAATCATGGGGTCGTTTCAAGGTATTGCCGGAACTGGATCCACCAGCCTCGGCGTAGTAGCACCTGGTATTGCAGAGGCACTCGTTGCAACCGCTGCGGGACTCTTTGCTGCTATTCCTGCAGTATGTTTTTATAATTATTTTACCCATCGAGTGAAAATTTATGTCTCGCTAATCGACGACTTTTCTCTTGAGTTTCTGAATATCTCAGAGCGCAACTTTATGTAAAGAGAACGTTCTACGCTAGGAAGTACGCGCCTTAATGCGATGAGGTCTCTCGCCCATGAATATCCAACAGGATCAAACAACCACTAACTCGCGCGGAGTGCGACGACCTCGAACTGCGAGCTCTCTTTCAGAAATCAACGTTGTGCCTCTGGTTGACGTAATGCTCGTGTTGTTGATTATCTTTATGGTAACGGCACCCATGATGCAGCGGGGCGTCGACGTGAGCCTCCCCGTATCTCGACGAGCGCAAGCCATTAATGCCGAGCGTGTGTTTGTCACCGTCCCTTTGTCATATCGCACTGATGGAATGGTTCAGCTTGGCGAGGAGCCGGTTCCGGTCGATGTACTCCACGAAAGAATTCGACAGGCAATGACCAACCAGGAGGAAAACGAAGTTTTCCTTCGCGGTGATGGAGAGATAACTCTTCAAGAATTAATAGGCGTAATGGACAAGTTAAAAGAAGGCGGTGTTGACCGCGTTGGAATCTTGTCTCGTGTGCCGAGTGCTTCCTGAACGTACGCCGACCGTTCTATGGAAAAATCAACCTCTCAGGTATTGCTCGAACGTGTGGAAACTCCTCAAGGAGCTGGTCGAACGTTCGGTCTCTCCTTGGTCGCCCATGCGTCCCTGCTGGTCTTGGTCTTTTTAGCGCCAGAACACTGGGGACGCCAAGAACTCGATTTGTCACCGTCTGCCATTATGACGATCAGCCTCGGTGGTGCTCCGGGTCCGGATGTTGGCGGCCTGTCTCCACTTGGAGCTCGACCTGTCCAGCAAGCGATTCCACTGCCTCCGTCGCCGCGACCTCGTGCAATCCGTGTACCTGCTCGAGAAGAACCTTCAATGACGGTCCCCACCCCTACAGCGAGAAGACGTGAAGTAACTCCCCCACCGGTTGAACAGTCGCCACCGGAAGCCCGAGGCCGAACGCCCACGGAAGGCGACGAGGTTCGGGCTGGTAATGCGCTGGCCAACACTGGTACACAAGGAGTAGGGTTTGGCCTGTCAACGGGAGGCGGTGGTTCAGGAGGGTATCTGGATGCGGCAAATTTCTGTTGCCCGGATTATCTGGCAACCATGTCAGCCTTGATTAGACAAAATTGGGACCCTAATCAGCGAGTGACTGGAAGTGTTATGATCTATTTTTTTATCCAACGCAATGGAACCTTAACCGACGTTCAAGTGCAAACTAGTAGTGGCTACATACCGCTCGACCTTGCTGCGCAACGAGCTGTACTCGTGACTCGGCAATTGCCACCACTACCATCGGGATTCACAGAGCCAACACTTGGGGTTCATTTAATGTTTCAATATCAAAACTAATGCTCAACAAGAATCTTCTTGCCTGGTCGTTAACGTGTGCAGTTGTGTCTCTTGCTTTGTCTGGGGGCCGCGCATTCCAAGTTCCCGCAAGCCAGCAACCTGAACCGAGGCAACCTTCCGAAGTGAGCTTAATCATCGGAGACCGAATAGGCACGCCACCACGCTTTGCAGTACCAGACTTTCTTGCTCTATCTGACGACCCCGAAACCATCGCCGCAGCGCAAACAATGGGTGAAGTGCTCTGGAACGATCTCAATTTTGAACGAGAGTTCTATATGATCCCGCGGGACACCTACGCATCAATTCCCGGGGCGACCTCTATAACTGACGTGTCCTTCAACCTCTGGCGCGAACTCGGCACTGATGGCGTGGTGATAGGCACTGTGCGCCGAGTTGGTGAATTGTTACAGGTTCAGGTTCGGCTATGGAACATTAGAGGACAAGAATCTGTGTTCGGGCGTGAATATAGCGGTCCCGCAAACAGCGCTCGACTGTACGCCCACACCATTGCCGATGAGATTCATCAAAACCAACGCGGCTTAAAGGGTATCGCCCAAACAAAGTTGGCATTTGTTTCGGACCGTAACGGTGAAAGCATCGTTGGCCCGGTCGCCAATCGAATTCTGAAAGAAATATATTTCTCAGACTACGATGGTTATAACCAGCAGCGGGTAACCGTAAATCGATCGCTAAACATTACTCCGGCGTGGTCTGCCGACCGACGGGCAATCGCATACACCTCCTACCTTCGTGGATATGCCGACCTCCTAGTCTCGTTCATTTACGAAGGACGACTCGCGTCTCCAGCAGCCGGCTCACCAGACAACCAAAACTGGCTACCTAGTTGGTCGCCTGATGGATCTCGCTTAGCGTTTACCTCCAATCGCGACGGCAACCCCGAGCTCTATGTCATGAACGCGGACGGCACAGATGTGCAACGTCTTACCGATAATCCTGCAATTGATACAAGTCCGACTTGGTCACCGACCGGTGCTCAAATCGCCTTTACCTCCGATCGTTCAGGTCGACCACAAATTTATTTAGTTGGAGTCGACGGCACGGGACTGCGAAGAATAACCTTTGAATCATATTGTGATCGCCCAACGTGGTCTCCTGCGCCCTTTAACGAAATCGCCTATTCCTCGAAAACCGGCCCTGTGCACGATATCAAGATTTTTGAACTCTCTACGCGAGAGGTCAGACAAATTACGTTTGGAATTGGATCAAATGAAAGTCCATCCTATTCACCCAATGGACGCCATCTAGCTTTTACATCAAACCGCTCTGGGGAAAAACAGATTTATACAATTGCCAGAGATGGGAGAAACTTACGTCGTATTACACGACTCGGAAACAACGAAATGCCTAATTGGTCACGGTGAACTGATTACCATCATGTAACACCTACGGAGCCCTCAACTTGCGATTGTCAAAAAGAGAACGCGACATTATGAAATCACGACTAACTTGGCGAATACTGGCAGGCGCCCTTTTTGTTTCACTCTTAGCCATCACTGCTTGTGGTGAAAAGGAGGTAAACGTTACTCCTGAACCTGCTCCTGCACCACCAACCTCACCAATCCCGCCAGACCCGAATACAACCGCACCCCCAACAGCCATCGCTGACACGGCGCCCAGGTTACCAACGCCTACGCCAGCCGATAGCTCGCTCACGGGACACGATCTGAACGAATTAAATCGAAGTGTTCCGCTAGCCCCTATATTTTTTGATTACGATAGCGCGGAAATGACAATCGAAGCGCAATCCAGTCTGGCAAACAACGCTGAAGTGATGCGTAGTAATCAGACCTGGATAGTAACTATTGAAGGACACTGTGATGAACGTGGGACGGCTGAGTACAATCTTGCCCTCAGCGAACGGCGGGCCTTGGCAGCCCGAGATTATTTAGTGGCGCTCGGTATTCCCGTTAATAGGCTTCGCACGGTAAGCTATGGAGAGGAATTTCCATTCGACCCTGGAAACGATGAGGCTGCTTGGGCTCAAAACCGTCGAGCCCATTTTGTGGTGACAGCTCAATGAAGGAACACTTGCCAATTTTCAACACTCACCGAAGAGGTGTCAGTATGGCTAGGAAACGGCTCAGTATTACACTCCTCACTTTGTTTTTGTTCTTGAGCTTTGGCCTCAAAATGGCATCAGCTGCTGACCGCGAACAGCAACAGCTCATGGCGGACCTCCGAATGCTGCAACTGCAAACTCAGGAACTGCAAACGACAATGCTTGCCCTTGCTGACGCCATACAAAACGTCAACGTCACCGTCACTGAACAGGCTTCGATTAGTCGTAAAACTTTTGCGGATACACAGGTCATGATGAACACGGTGGGTGACGGAATTCGCATTTTGCGTGAGAAGCTAGATGACACGAATGTCCGTGTCGCCTCGTTCTCTCAAGAAATTGAAGCGCTTCGTGTATCCATCCCTCGCATGCCAATTCCAACGACGGATGACCCTCTTGCTGAACAACCGACAACTCCAGAAGCCGAAACAGTGGCGGCTTTACCCGTTGCCCCAGCTACGCCTACAACGATCCCAGGGGTTTCACCGCAACGCCTATACGATATGGCCTTTGCGGATTATGCGGCTGGGCAATGGGCGCTCGCAATTACTGGATTCGAAGCGTACATTACGGCATTTCCGCGCTCCACCCAGGCCGATGACGCTCAGTTTTATATCGGTCAGACGTACTACAATGACGGTAAATACCAAGACGCCAAGGAAGCTTTCGACACCGCCATCACAACCTACCCAGACGGAGATGTCCTACCAGAAGCGTATTATAAGCGTGGTCTGTCTTTGGACCGTATAGGTAACACTGAAGAAGCCTTAGCTTCATTTCAAATTCTTATTGATAGGTATCCAAACAGCACAATGACAACGTTGGCTCAACAGGCAATAAATCGCCTGACCCGTCCAGCTCGATAACAGAGCGGACTCGGGTTTTATTTGCAAGGAAAGGACGAACGATGGGTAGTGTGAACAGGGTCATACTCGTCGGCAACCTCGGTAGAGATGCTGAATTGAAATACACGCCAAGTGGTGCTGCAGTATCAAATTTTAGTATCGCTACCAGTGAAAGCTGGAAAGACAAAAATAGCGGCGAACGCAAAGAGAAAACCGAATGGCATCGAATCGTCATATGGGGTAAAACCGCCGAGAACCTGAGCCAGTATTTGTTAAAAGGAAAACAAATATATGTTGAGGGTCGGCTCGAAACCCGTCAATGGGAAGACAAAGAGGGACAAAAGCGATCCACGACCGAAGTAAGAGTGGGACCCGGCGATCGCCTTGTGCTCCTTGGCAGCCGAGATGATGGAGGTTCCCGACGTAGTAGCGCTGGCAGTGAATCAGCGCCTAGTGCCCCTAGCCCCAACCAAGGAGGCGAACTCACTGACGACGATATTCCCTTCTAACTCTCTCAGTTAGTGCAGAAGCACACTCTAGAGCTTTTCATCGACTCGTCCATATCGGTCTTCTAGCCTGACAACATCATCCAATTCTGGAGTGGACGCTTCAAGCACATCTGAGTCTTCAAGGGCAATCATGCGATGAACCGTCTTGGGGCGTATATGGAATATATCTCCAGGATTCATCTCTCGCTGGACAAGCTTATCCGCCTCCTTGATCTCCAAGGTTAAGCGGCCCTTCCACAGTAGAATCGTTTCATCCTTCTGATTGTGGTACTGCAAACTCAACGCCTGACCAGAGTTGATGTGTATTATTTTAGCGACATAGCGATCCGTTTTAGCCCAATGCAACTCATATCCCCACGGTTTTTCAACTTTGATCGCCTCATTCATAATACCGCTCCAACACTGCATCCCTCATGAGTCTGTTCACACCAACAACTTATCTAGTTAACCAGGCTTTTTCGTTAAAAAGGAATCAGCCACACTCTCACGTTTCCAATCGCGATGCACAACTTGCATTTGCACGCCAGACATTCCCCGTAATTTCGAATTCAGCGCTTCCACGATTGCAATCGATCGATGCCTTCCTCCCGTGCAACCAATTGCAATAGTCAGGTAACTTTTTCCTTCGCGAACATATTCCGGCACCAGAAAGGTTAACAGATCTGTTAACTTCTCAAGTAATGCACAAGTTTCAGCATGCTTCATCAAGAAGTCTTTCACGGCTCGATTTCGTCCTGTCAACCGTCGCAAGGCTTTCACGAAATAGGGATTCGGTAAAAATCGAACATCGAACACTAAATCCGCATCAGTCGGAACACCGTACTTAAAGCCAAAAGACGTCAGCGTTACTGCTAATCTATTTTTTGATCCGCTCAGACTTAAGCTCATGAATTTATTACGTAAATCGTGCACCGTCATCTCTGATGTATCAATCACTTGATCGGCTAAACGACGTATAGTCTTCAGTCGACTCCGCTCCTCCCGAATGCCTTTGGTGACCGATCCCCCGTGAGACAAAGGATGAGGCCGACGAGTTTCACTAAAGCGTCGAACAAGCGTGGCGTCACTAGCCTCAAGGAATATTAGTGCCGCGCTAAGCACTGCGTCTTTACGCATGCGCCGGAATATTTTTGGGAAATCAGATAAGAATTTCCCTTCCCTTACGTCCACCACTACTGCAGCTTTGGCATTGTCACCTTCTGTACGCACAACTAAATCTGCAAGCGTCGGCATTAACGCGCTCGGGAGATTGTCCACGCAAAAGAAGCCCCGATCCTCCAAGGCATGTATCGCCTGAGATTTTCCAGAACCGGAAAGACCAGTTACGATCACGAAACGGGCGCCAGCACCTTTTAAGGTTTGATGAGCCATACCACAGCTTCCTGCTCTATCGTTCTTCTCACTTTATCGTTTTTACACCACTTTACGTTGAGTGGATCCAGGGATCCTCAACTCTTCTCGGTATTTGGCAATCGTCCGGCGTTTCACAGAGTGGCCGTCTTCCTGAAGAATGGTGGCAAGTTTCGAATCACTAAGTGGTTTATGAGAGTTCTCTTTCTTAATAATCTGCTGAATCAGCTGTTTAATCGTTGCTGACGACACACTCTCACCAAACGAGTTATTGAAGCCACCTTGAAATAGGAATTTCAAGGCGACGACACCATGGGGGGTCGCCACGTATTTATTACTCACCACTCGACTGACCGTCGACTCGGCCATCTCAATATCGTTGGCCACCTCACGCAGCACCAAAGGGCGAAGACCTGCTACCCCATAATCAAAATAATCACGTTGGAATTTGATAATGCTATTAGCCACCTTCAAAATCGTCTTTCTGCGCTCTTTCACTGCGTCAATTAGCCATTTGGCCTTCTGAATATTCTCTTTCACGTACGCACGAGCGTCTTCATTACCTTCGTGTTTTTGTTTTAATATACGTTGATTCCGTCGACTAATGCATAGTCGCGGTGTATCTTCATCATTAAGCACGGCCTTGTAATCGTCATCCACCTTTTTAATAGTAATCTCAGGTATGAGATTTTGCGCTTCTCGGGGACTGTACTGGCTTCCTGGTGACGGATTGAGCTGTTTGATTAAGCGGATATGATGTTTGATTTCAACAACCGACAAGCCAAGCATTTTAGCTAATTCTTGCTCCTTATGAGTTTTCAATAAGTTTAGATACTCCGCCACAATCCGCTCAGTCGGAGTATCTTGCAAGCCAAGACCTCGTAACTGTAAAAGCAGGCACTCCTGCAAATCTCTAGCTCCAACACCCACCGGATCAAAATTCTGAACAATGTTTAATGCTTCCTCCACCTCAACACGCGACCACTGACCCATTGCCGCCAATTCTTCAACTGACGCCTCCAGAATGCCATCACTGTTGATATTCCCAATAATCTCTAACGCAATCTTGCGAGTAGCGTCATCCTCGGTGCTTGACAGTACCTGCCAATTTAGGTGGTCCGAGAGGGACGTGGAAGTGGTCAGGTGATTTTCAATCGATGGACGCTCCTTGCCTTCCTTAGGGAGACTCTCACGGTACCCATCATCAAGATTACCCCCATACAAATAATCAATCTCAGAATCATCCAAAGAATCCACAGATTGAGCATCACCCTCGCCTGGCTCAGTCATCTCGCTACCAGCCTGTTCGGACTCGGAAGATTGTCCATCCTCTAAGGGCATCTCTTCTAATAAGGGATTTTCTAGTAATTCCTGCTTCAACCGATCCGACAATTCAACTGTAGACAGCGGCAGCAATTTAATCCCTAGCTGCATCCTTGGTGTCAGATTTATCCTCTGGCCAAGTGTTGGGCTAAGTGTTGGTCCAAGTTTCGGTTGAGGGGACATTACATTTACCAACGCAATTCGTTAAACATAGGCTGTATCACGCCTCTTGCATAACTCAATCCAATCGAAAATCTGAGCCAAGATATATACGTTTCACGTCCTCATCAACAGCCAGCGACGAAGGAGTGCCACTCCGGAATATAATCCCATCGTGCACGATATAAGCCCTGTCCGTAATACGCAGCGTTTCTCTGACATTGTGGTCTGTTATCAGGACCCCGATACCGCGTTCCTTGAGATGAAAGATAATATTTTGAATATCAGTCACGGCAATCGGGTCAATTCCAGCAAATGGTTCATCAAGCAACATAAATTGAGGAGACACTGCTAAAGCCCTGGTAATTTCCACTCTCCGACGTTCTCCACCAGACAAAGTATACGCAGGTGATTTAGCGAGACTCGTTAAATTCAGTTCCGCCATTAGCTCCTCGGCGCGCTCCTGTCGTGCTGAGGCCGTCATGTCGAGCGTCTCCAAAATTGCCATAATGTTCTGCTCTACCGTGAGACCACGAAAGATTGAAGGTTCTTGGGGAAGGTATCCGAGCCCTTTACGAGCTCGGATATACATTGGATCACGAGTAAGTATTTCGCCGTTCAAATCGACTTCACCCAACTCCGGTGTCGTCAATCCAACCAGTAAATAAAAGGTCGTCGTCTTTCCAGCCCCATTCGGACCCAATAGACCAACAACTTCTCCAGAGTCGACCTTAAGATTCACATCTTTAACGACAGTTCGACCGCCGTAGGACTTCGTTAGGTGTTGCGCTTGAAGAGTAGCCATTCAATTAAATTGAGGTTCGGGACACACTTGAGTTCTTGTGGATTGAGTTCGCACTTCCCCATTTCCATCAACCGTGATCGTCTCGATGGCTCGAAAGAATGTCAGAGTCTGGCCTAAGGTTTCTCGACACTCCGTTATCATATCCTCAAGTATTTGCACTGGGGTACCATGCATGACATACCGCCCGCTGTCCGTAAAGTAGGTCAGACGTCTACCGGTCGCAATACGTCGATTCAATAACAGTTTGACTGTTTCATACGCTTCGGCCCGATTCATAGATCCCCGTTTCTCACCCATGTACATCTCGACTTTAGCAGCCGTCAGATCGCCATAAGGTCCGTTGACGTGGGCCGTGTCCGTATAGGTAGTGCGGCGAAATTCTTCTTCATAATGCATGTCATCTGCAGAAGCAATCGTTGTAGCCATCTCCAACTCATCCGTTTCAGGATTTATCTCCTCAAGAATAAACGTCGACCGAGCAGAACCCGACGCTTTTAAGTCGGCTGTTCGCTCATCCAACTCGATACTATCTGCTTGTACCGTCGTCTCACCCTGCCACAGTCTCGCATGGCCAGTATAAAGTGCTAGCCCTGTTTTTCCGTCATAGAGGAGTTCGTCGCTCGTCACATAAACCGGGTCGTCTGACGATACAAGCCCAGGCATCTTCGCTTCAGTCTCGGTTCCTTCGCTCCTATTTTCTGATGCCGTCAAAATGCTTGTAACTCCACCACTCGCTTTAAGCCCAGCCCCGTTCATCAGTAAATCAATAGTGGCAGCTTCAACAGAACTTCGAGTATCCACAACTCTCGCCGGACTTCCAGAGGTCTCAGCCTGTTGCAATGTAATCATTCCGGCAGACACAGCATAAAGTGCCGTCTCTGAAACAGCTTCAGTTGTGCCATCTCGAAACCTGACATTCCCTGCAAATTGCGCCTTCTGAAGACCATCAGCTCTATCCGAAAGGCTGGTCTCAAGCGTGTCAGACTCTACGACTCGATCCACAGCCAGATCTTCAAAAACCACATTCCCTATAAAGCGGGCATTCTCGATAATGCCAATGCCACCCCGCATACTCGTTTCAAGTCTGCTCGACCTTATAAGGCGGTCCACCCTGGACTCCACCAAGGCTTCCCTGGTTACTTCTCGGTACTCCACATCATTAGTAAATGCTGCTTCCGTTAAACCGTTCTCTTCATTCCCCACTGTATTCATTACACCAGCCAGAATATGTTGAGCTGGTCTTTGGCCGTCGGTGGGCAACTCGACGTGAACACCACCCTGGACGTCTAAATTTGTCAGAAGGTTTCCATCAGACCCGAAACTGACATCAATTAGTTGACCACTGACGCGCTGCCCAGTTTCACCAGTCTCACTTTTCATTTTTATGCTGGCATTCTCGCGCAACGACGCGTGTTGCAATACGCCGCCGGGGTCACCATAGAACAGATCAATTTCTTGTGCCTGCATCTCTTCAAATTTTGCCGAATGCCCAACCTTGCTCGTAATGCTCCCACCTCCTCTAAGCTCCACCTGCTTGAAAGTGCTGGTTGTTTCGTCGAAATACGCCAGAACGGTCTCAGCCGCTGTCAGTTGACTCTCTTGGTCGATCAGCACATTTCGCTCAAACAGTATCCAGTCTTCATTTTGGGACATGCTGGCTGTATCAGAGGTCGCATCGACACTTCCTCCGGGTCCCATCGCCATGACCACTCTTGCTTGACTTAACAAACGAAGCAGTTCCCGTTCTTCGTGATAGATCGCACCAACGCTAGATCCCGACAAGCGACCACGAGTGAAAGTAACTGGCCCGTCCATTCGCAAAAGACTTTCACCTTCACCATAATGGGCCTGCTCCGTATCAACTTCGAGGCCATCAACTGTTTCGAGGTGCACTTCACCAAAGAATTCGATAGTCTGATTATCTTCACCGATTGCAGCTTCTTCGCCCGTAATTACAAAGTTGCGATCCACTTCACCTCTTTCCACCGCAACCCTGACTGTTACAAGGCGTGTTGAACCATCTTCGTAAGTGAGTTGTCGTTCAGCTTCAATAGTTATGTCTCGCGCATCACCCTTAGCCTGCGTCACCACCGCTTCCGTGCTTTCCATCACCGCTTCCGGTTCAAGCTGTTCATTCAAAGACAGATCTTCAACAGGAGCTCTGTCGCGCACCGCAAAAAACACTGTGACGCCAAACACTATTATGAACAATCCGATCGCAACTCGAGTTGGTCGTTGCCAACCTCTCATGCTACTCATTATCTCTAACCACCAACACTATCGAGGTTCCTGCACATCAGCAATAGATAACTCCGTCGTGGTCTCACCACGAAAGTGATTCTCTACCAGGGAAAAGGCGATATTGACACGATCTCTATGCTCTTTCAAAAATTTGAGCCAGCCTGCACCACGCCAAGCCACTGCCCGAAAAATACGTCCGTCCTGCTTAACTGACATCCTTAAATGTTTTTCTTTCAAAAGATGAGGGCCATCCGAGATCGCTACTCCAGTTGTGGCAAACACTGGCTTCTGATTGGACGATCCGAATGGTTCAAATAGCTTAAGGTCTTCAATAACTCGACTTGTAATCTTGTCAAATGGCAATTCTCCGTCAATAGACAGCCTCGGCACGAGATCATCTGGACTCAACATTTCATCCGCATGTTTGGTCAACTTTGAGCGAAACTCCGCAATCCGGTCCGTTTTCATCGTTAACCCTGCAGCTTGTCGATGACCACCATAGTTCATGAACACACTTTCGCATTTCTCAAGTGCACCCAAGAGGTTGAAGCCAGGAATACTGCGGCCTGATCCGTAAGACACATCCCCATCCGTTGACAACACCACTGTCGGCTTATTAAAACGCTCTCTCAATCGCGATGCCACGATACCAATTACACCACGGTGCCAGTGCTCGCCAGACACAACCAGCGCATTATGTGCGCCAATATCTGGGTTCTTTTCGATAAGTCGTCTCGCACTTAACAACACATCGCTTTCTTCCTTTCGACGTTTAATGTTTTCAACGTCGAGTTGTTGCGCCAATACGAGCGCCTCCGCTTCACCCGTCTTCCCTTTAGCCAAAAGCAATTGGACCGCAATTTCTGGCGTGGCCATACGGCCAGCAGCATTCAAACGCGGGGCAATTCCAAAAGACACTAGAAAGCTGTCGATGGTTTTGCTCTTAACTCCAACCACGTCAAGCAGAGCTTGCAAGCCAACAGCGTGCGGCCCACTCGACAATTCTTCTAAGCCGGCCTTGGCGATAATTCTGTTCTCGCCCACTAGGGGGACGACATCAGCCAACGTGCCTATTGCCGCAATCTTTAAAAACCCCTTTAACCAGTTTGTTCGACCACTGCGTTCCCCTAAACCCTGAACAAGTTTCAGGGCCACCCCTACGCCAGCTAAATTCTTATCTGGATATGAGCAGTCACGACGCTTCGGATTAATGACGGCGAGGGCCAAGGGCAACTCGTCGTCTGGTTCATGATGATCAGTAATGATTAGGTCCACTCCTCTTTCCCGTGCACACTTTGCAGCTAGCACACTGCGGATACCGCAGTCGGCTGAGACCACCACGTCCACCTTTTCCAAGGCAAGTCGCTCTATTGTTTCAGGCGCTAATCCGTATCCTTCTTTCATTCGATGGGGAACATAGTGCACAACCTTTCCGCCCAACATCTCAAGAGCTCGGCGTAACAACACGGTTGAGGTAATGCCGTCGGCATCATAATCCCCGTGGATAGCAATTCGTTCGCCTGTGCGAATCGCTCTAAGCAGGCGATCGACTGCAATGGACATGTCTGTCAAATCAAACGGATCATGAAGTTCGGTCAGCGTCGGATACAAGAATCGGTGCGCCGCTTCGACATCATGGAAGCCACGCTGAATCAGCAGTCGAGCGCCAATCGGACTAATTCCTAGCTCGCCAGACAAGATGTCCGCACTGGCTTCTTCGCAGGTTAAATATTCCCAGCGTTGTTGCCGCATAGTACTGTTTATTGAGGGCCTACGTTGAGCCCACTACGGCGCTTAGAAACTTCGCGACGTTGTGGTGTTAACTATTACTCAAGCCGACGTTACCCATTTGTCGGAATTTCTCGTATCTTTTTGCTAGACGCGTTTCAACGCTATCACGATCCAGCTCATCAAGAGTTGCCGAGAGAACCTTGTCAACAAGGACTGCAGCCTGGAGTTGATCCGCATGTGCACCACCACACGGCTCATTAATAATGGTGTCCACCACCCCGAGCTCTAACAGCTCAGGAGCACTAATCTTTAATGCCTTCGCAGCCTCCACTTTCCGATTTGCATCCCTCCACAGAATAGCTGCACAGCCTTCAGGAGGAATCACACTGTAGATGGCAAACTCTTGCATCAATATGCTGTCCCCAATCGCAATTCCGAGAGCTCCGCCACTACCGCCCTCTCCTACAATCGAAATAACGACAGGCACTTTGAGCCTAGACATGTCACGCAAATTACGCGCAATCGCCTCGGCGACCCCTCTCTCTTCAGATTCGACACCAGGATACGCCGCCGGTGTATCAACAAATACAATGATCGGCCTGTTAAACTTTTCGGCCAACTTCATTAACCGAAGAGCTTTCCGATAGCCTTCCGGTCTCGCATATCCAAAATTTCTGTAGATCTTATCCTTGACATCGCCACCACTACCCTTTTGGTGTCCAACAACCAGCACAGGCCTCTCCTTATAATCAGCGAATCCTGTGACGATGGCGTGGTCATCCGAAAAGGCCCGGTCTCCATGCAACTCAACAAAATTATCAAAAAGGTTTTTAATATAGGTAAGCGTGGTTGGCCGATTTGGATGCCGCGCAACCAGCACCCGTTGCCATGGAGTCAATGATCTATAGACCTCACCTCGAACGACCGCGACACGGCTCCGCAATGCTTCAATTTCGCCTTGTCGTTGAGTCGTCACCGGCAATAACTCTAACGCTTCGATTTCCTTTAGCAGGACCCCGATGGGTTCTTCAAAGTCGAGTAGCTCTATTCCCATAAAAAACCGCTGGTCCTAGTTTAAAGAAACAGTGCCTTTTCCGCACACATTTTCGATAGCCTCAATAAGTTCCAGGGATGGTTTAATCCGCACTTGATCTAAGTCTGCCAGGACTTTCAATACTTCACCATTATGTGGCACCTGTAACTCAACTGAGATGGTCTGATCCCCGCTATGCGCAGAAAACACCTTGGCTAGCTCTTCGAAGGTTGTTCGATTATGCCGAGGAGCTGTTAGTTGCACCTTGATTTCCTTGGTCACTTTCGTGTCTAACTCGTCTATCAGGGAAATATTGCTAGCAATCAGTTTCGTAGTTTCATCATCCCGCTCAAATTTGCCGCGAACCACGACCATCGTATCGTTCGTAGTCAAGGCATGACACTTCCGAAAGGCTTCTGGAAAAACGACGACCTCAAGGCCCGCTGACTGGTCCGTCAAAGTGAAGACTGCCATAGCGTCGCCTCGGCGAGTCTTCAATTGACGAGTTGCCGTCACGATACCGCCAACACACACATTTGGTGATGAAACACCTAATTCAGCAATCGGATGAATTCCCTTCATTGCTAAAACACTCGTATACCGGTCTAGTGGATGACCGCTAAAATACAGTCCGAGCGACTCCTTCTCATACGACAATTTCTGGATTTCTGACCACGATGCAACATTGGGGAGATCGATACCGTTCTCGGGGCCATTGTCACCATCCAGGTCATCGAACAACTGGGACTGGCCTAGCTCTCGATCTTTTTGAAATCGGCTACCATGTTCAACCGCACGGTCAATCATAGCGAACAGTTTCGAACGAGCTTTTGATGCATTGGACTTTGGACTCGCGCCGTGTACAAGGGAATCCAGCGCGCCTGCCTTGACCAAACTTTCAAGTACCCGTTTATTTACGAGTCGCAAATCGACGTTTTCGCAAAGCGAATGAAGCGATTTGACCTGCTGAGTCTCGGCTCGAGATGCAAGAATTGACATAATCGCTAATTCACCCACATTCTTAATTGCACCCAGACCAAAGCGAACGCCTTCCTTATCGACGGTAAACCGTAAGTCGCTCACGTTAACGTCTGGCGCGAGAATCGGTACAGCCATGTCACGACATTCGCTCAAATATACGCCTAACTTGTCAGTATTTTGTGACTCACTAGTCAACAGGGCAGCCATAAAGTACCAAGGGTAGTTAGCCTTCAGATACGCTGTCTGATATGCAAGCAATGCATACGCTGTTGAATGAGATTTATTGAACCCGTAGCCCGCAAAATACTCCATAAGCTCAAAAATCTTCTTTGCTTTATTTTTTGGAAGGTTTCGTTCAGTGGCTCCTTCAATAAACCGCTCACGCTGCGCCTTCATGACGCGGGCATCCTTCTTACCCATCGCCTTTCTCAGGAGATCTGCCTCACCCATGCTAAACCCGGCCAAGTCTGATGCAATCCTCATGACCTGCTCCTGGTATGCGATGACACCATAGGTGTCGCTTAAAATAGGCTCCAGTTCAGGCACTTCGTATTTAATGGCCACCTTGCCATGTTTGCGGGCTATAAAATCGTCGATCACGCCGCCGCGCAGAGGTCCGGGACGGTATAAGGCGTTCAGCGCAATAAGATCGTCTATGCGCTGCGGTTTCGCTTTTCGAAGAACCTCTCTCATGCCAGAACTTTCAAACTGAAAGATGCCCAGAGTTCTTCCATCAGCAAACAACTGATAGGTCTTGTAATCATCGAGTGGAATTTCCTCCAGAGCTAAATCAACGCTCTCATTCTTACGGATGGTCTCCACTGCGTCGTCCAATAATGTGAGAGTTCGCAAGCCTAAGAAATCCATCTTTAAGAGACCGATTCGCTCAATCTCTTTCATGGCCCACTGGGTTGTAATTTCATCCTTTTGGTTCTTATAGAGCGGCACAAATTCCGTCAACGGTTTCGGAGCAATCACAACACCAGCTGCATGAACTGACGCATGTCTCGTCATACCCTCTAACCGTTTTGCAACACTTAATAACTCCGTAACCCGAGGATCGCGCTGCATCAAATCTTTAAGTGGAGCGCTTTCTTTTTGCGCCCGTTCAAGCGTCATATCAAGTGTGGGAGGAATCTGTTTTGCCACGCGATCCACGTCAGCATAGGAAATATCAAGAGCCCGGCCAACGTCACGAACGGCCGCACGCGCCTTCATTGTGCCGAACGTAATAATCTGCGCTACATTCTCTCGACCATATTTCTGTGTGACGTAATCAATTACTTCTCCACGACGTCGTTCACAAAAGTCAATATCAATGTCAGGCAGCGAAACACGCTCTGGATTTAAAAATCGCTCAAAAATTAAGCCAAACTCAAGCGGATCGACGTCAGTTATTTTGAGGCAGTACGCAACGAGGCTTCCCGCTGCCGAACCGCGACCAGGTCCGACCGGGATACCACGCTCGCGAGCATACCGAATGAAGTCCCAGACAATTAGAAAGTATCCTGGATAACGCATCCGCTTAATCACGTCGATTTCGTAAGCCAAGCGAGCTTCGTAGGCATCTAACGAATGTTGTAGCGTGCCTTCCTCGGCAAGTTCCAGGAGTCGTTCTCGACGTTGGTTGAACCCCTCCCGCACGACTCGTTCAAAATACTCGTCCAGACTGGAGGAATCTGGAACACTAAAATTCGGCAGATGATTACTCGACTCGGACAGATCGACGTTACATCGCTCTGCGATTCTCACCGTATTAAGCAGCGCCTCAGGTGTCTCTCCGAAAACACTTGCCATTTCCTCTGGAGTTTTTAAATAAAACTGGTCACCGTGGTACCGAAGGCGCTTCTCGTCCCCAACCACTTTTCCCGTGCCAATACAGAGCAACACATCATGTGGGCGGGAATCGCCCTGTCGTAAATAGTGAACGTCGTTCGTACCGACAATGGGCAGGTCCAATTCTCGAGCAATTCTTGGTACACCCATATTCACGGTTTTCTGCTCGTCGATGCCTTGATATTGCATCTCCAGGAAAAAATTCTTGGGTCCCAGAATCTCTCGGTAAGTCGCAGCAGCCTCTACGGCTTTCTCATATTGCTCTGTCCGCAATCCAGTCGCCACTTCACCTTTTAAACAGCTGCTTAAGCCAATCAAGCCCGCCGCATGCTGACTCAGCAAATCCTTGTCAATCCTGGGTTTGTAATAAAATCCCTCTGTATATCCAGACGAGACGAGCTTAATGAGATTGTGGTAACCGGTCTTATTCTCAGCCAGTAGGACAAGATGATTCGCCGTTTCACCTGGGGTTCCGCTTTTGGTGGTGCGATTCCCGGGTGCCACATACACCTCACAGCCAAGGATCGGCTTAATGTCACGTTTTCGGGCCTGGTCATGAAACTGAATCGAGGAAAACATGTTTCCATGTTCCGTGACCGCTAATGCCGGCACCTTGCTCTTGGCTGCTTCGTCAAGCAACTCCTCAATGCGACAAGCCCCATCAAGGAGAGAAAATTCGGTGTGAAGATGAAGATGAACAAACTCAGACATGAACAGTTATCAAGATCTTTGTGCGAGGCTACGATTTCAGGGTTCTGAAATACCCTTCCTTCTCCAGAAGGCGTTTCTTGGTTTTCACGCCTCCCCTACCACTGTACCCGCCCAAACCACCGTCAGACCGTATCACGCGATGACAGGGAATGGTAATCGGGTATGGATTCTGACCACAGGCATTCGCGACTGCCCTCACAGCTGTCGGCCGACCTATTTGCTTTGCAAGTTCTTTGTAGGTAACCACCTGCCCCTTGGGGATCTTCTTGAGCGCCTGCCATACCTTAATTTGAAAGTTTGTGCCTTTTAATCTCACAACTCGCATTCCTTTATTCCCATGCATTAGGTCGTAAACAAATCAAACACATTTGCAAGACGTGAAGACGATTTATCTTTGTAAAATTCTGTATATGAACACTGCAAACACGTCATAGAGGCAAATTGCCTATTTTGCACATTAAATATTTTTGCCCAGAACCCGCCTGCAACTCTCATTTCACCAACTTCAAATTCCGGGTGGTGACATCTTGGGCATACCCAATGTTCATGTTTCATAATCACATTCCTTAAATATCAGATAGACAGTGCTGCCCACAACGCCGTAGGAATCACTATCAGCCAAATACTAACGGCAAGGATCGTCGGTTTAATTGTAATGTTCCTCAGGGAATCCTTGTCTATTTGTGTGCCAATACAAAACAATCCCGCTAACAGAAAAGTCTTGTTAATCATTTTTAATAAATACAGAACTTCTTCCTGAGGACTCAGTATTGTGTTTAAGATCACCGCAAAAACAAAGAATATAATAAACAGAGGAAGGGAAGATCCTTGCCTCTCCGACTTAAAATACCAGGTCGACACTAGCACTAAAGGCACAATCCACAATGTCCTTGCAAGCTTAAGAGTTACTGCCACGTCCACCGAATCAAAACCAACTACAGAAGCTGCACCTACAACCGATGCCGTATCATGGATAGCAAGAGCAGCCCAGGCACCGAACTGTTCCTGTGTTAAATCTAGCCAGCCTCCTATCAAAGGAAAAATAAACACAGCCACAGCATTCAGCAGAAACACTACGCTCAAGGTTGTTGTCAGATCTTCAGGTTTTGCTCTAATTGAAGGGGCTGTAGCAGCCATCGCTGTGCCACCACAAATAGCGGTGCCGGAAGCAAGTAGATAAGCTTGCTTTTTTTCAACGCCCAGCAGCTTTCCTAGGAACATGACTGCTACAAAAGTAACGACGACAAATAAAGAAATCGAAGGCACATAGGTGCCGTTTAATTCAACCAGAGTGGGCAGACTAATACTTCCTCCTAAGAAGACGATTCCAGTCTGAAGTAGTTTCGAACCTATTTTTCTTGTAAGAAAGTCTGAAGGGAAATTAGCAATGTAAGTTAAAGAAATTCCAAGTACCAGTGCAACAGCGGCATGCCCAGTCCACAAAGCGATACTTAATAGAATGACTGCAAATATATAAAACATTAAGAATCTAGTGGTCTTGATCTGGAGACAAAATTGATGATTAATTTTCTACTCCGCCCCAGATCGCTTCTGCTGCTTTTACAATTAATTCAAGTTTCCTAGTTTGATCATCAGTTGTTAAAGAATTTCCCTCTTCAGTAGAAGCAAAGCCACACTGAGGTGCTATTCCTAATTGTTTGAGATCAATATATTTGGATGCTTCATCAAACTTCATTTTGACCCAGTCTAATTCTTCTAAATTACCGTCCTTTGTTGTTATAAAACCAAGCATCACTCTTTGGTTGCCTTTTGCCATGAGTGACAGAGGTTCAAGACCACCTGCACGATCAGTATCGTACTCCATGAAAAATACGTCTACGCCCGTCTGATTAAATACAGCATCTGCTACGGCGTCATAGGCTCCCTCGGCAGCGTGAGTTGATCTAAAGTTACCCCGGCACATGTGCATCGCAATTGTCATATCAGATGGTCTGCCTTTGATTGCTTCATGCATCATCCAAGCATATCTTTGAATCAAATAGTCAGGATCGTGCCCTTTAGCTTTCGCAGCCTCGCGGTGCTTAGGATCACATAAATAAGCAAAGAAAATATCGTCCATTTGCAGGTAGCGACATCCCACATCGTAAAAAGCGGTTACAGCTTTTTTATATGCGTTAGATATATCGGAAGTGAATACTTCTATATCATCATATTCTTGAGGACCAATGTCCGCCAAAGAGGTCCTAAAATGACAGCAGGATGGACCAGGAATTGAAATCTTCGGTGTGACATTTGCATGTTGTGCCACAAATTCAAAGTGTTGTAAGTGTGGATGGTCAGCTGGAAAATCGACTTTACGATTAATTGTTGGAAATATTGGGCGTAACTTTACACCAGCAAATTGCACACCTGCCTCTGGATTTCTCTCGACCATTTCCATTCCATCTAGTCCATCCATAAAGTCATAATGCCAAAATGATCGACGTTGCTCGCCGTCTGTTACGGCTTTTAAACCTATATTTTCCTGATTAGTTATAAGCGCTTTAATGGATTGGTTTTCTATTTCTGTTAGTTCAGATTTATCGATAGTATGTTCTTCATAAAACGACTTGCGTGCGTTCTTAACCTCATCAGACCGCAATAGACTTCCTACGTGATCTGCTCTTAACGAAACTTCCCCCATTATGCTATTTCCTTATATGCGGTGATTTATTCCCACTCAATCGTAGACGGCGGCTTCGAGGTGATGTCGTACACAACTCGATTGACGCCCTTCACCTCATTCACAATTCTGGACGAAATAGTTCCTAAGAGTTCGTGAGGTAAAGGCACCCAATCAGCTGTCATTCCGTCTCGACTATGCACGGCACGCACGACAACGGTTGATTCGTAGGTGCGCTCGTCTCCCATTACTCCAACGCTTTGAACGGGAAGAAGGACTGCGAAGGCCTGCCAGACACGCTTGTACCATCCGTGCCGCTTAATTTCCTCAACTACAATAGCGTCAGCCTTGCGAGCTAACTCTAATCGTTCAGGAGTGACCACCCCTAAGACTCGGACAGCTAACCCGGGACCAGGAAATGGTTGCCGCCAAATAAACTCCTCGTCGACTCCCATTTCGAGCCCGACCTGGCGCACTTCATCCTTAAACAGCTGACGAAGCGGTTCAACCAGATCAAAACGCATACTGTCTGGTAAGCCGCCGACATTATGATGACTCTTAATCGGAACTGATGGCCCAATCACTGACACACTTTCTATTACATCCGGATAGAGGGTTCCTTGGGCCAGAAAATCGAAGTCGCCGATCTCTCTCGCGCGCGCCTCAAAGACTTCAATAAAGGTAGCCCCAATAATCTTGCGTTTCTGCTCAGGATCGGTGATACCGTCAAGTCGCTCTAAAAACAAATCCGCTGCATCGACACAAACCAGTGGGAGCTTCAAGCGGTTGGTAAAACGATCTTCCACTTGCGCTGCTTCATTTAGTCGCAAGAGCCCGTTATCTACAAATACACACGTTAGGCGATCCCCAATTGCGCGATGAATCAACAAGGCAGCAACGGTTGAATCAACTCCACCGCTGAGCCCACAAAGCACCCTTCCCTGCTTTACCCGCTGTTTGATACTGGCCACAGTTTCATCGACAAACGACGTCATGGTCCAATCACCCACACAACCGCACACGCCGAACGCAAAGGCTCGAAGGATCTCAAGGCCGTGTTCCGTATGGGCCACCTCTGGATGAAACAGGAGCGCGTGAAGACGTCGCTCCCGATTCTCCATCGCCGCAACCGGAGCATTCGCACTCACCGCTGTTACGGTGAAATCTGGAGGTGCAGCTGCGACCAAATCTCCATGACTCGCCCAGACTGTCGTTTCCTTTGGAACGGCCGAGAGGAGCACTGAGTCATCGCTCCGCGTGACCGTAGCTTGACCAAATTCACGATTGGGCGCTGCCTGGACTTCGCCACCTAGGACAGCCGCCATTTCCTGCATGCCATAACAAATACCGAGAATCGGTATCTTCAAAGCAAAAATTTGAGGATCGCAATGTGGAGCATCCGGGTGAGACGTTGACCGGGGGCCACCGGACAGAATAATGCCAGCTAGCTCACGCTCTCGAAGGTCCCAAGCGTCTATGTCATAAGGCAGAATCTCAGTCAGCACTGAGAGTTCCCGCAAGCGTCTTGCAATCAGTTGCGTGTATTGGGAACCGAAATCGAGGACAACAATAGTTTGATGGGTCACGCGACTTGAACCTTAGCCACTTCGCAGCCTTCCTCGTGCCCCGAGACGCTACGATTAGGCCCCTCTGGAGGTATTATAACGTGTGGCCACAACTTGCATCATGAGATGTCGAATGAATCTAGGTGTCAACCTGAGAGCGCGACTGCGCTCTTTGGCCATTGGCCTGATTACGCTCATTATTTACAACACTTCATTCACAGCACAGGAACCCGCAGATCCCGTCACCCTGTTCCCTCTTGAACCGCTCTGGCAGTTATCACTCGATGCACCACCGCAGGTCGCTCCAACCTCGGACGGAACCCATCTGTATGTCCCGCTGCCAGACGAGCATTTAATTGCCCTCACCATAGGTGACGGCATGATGCAGTGGAGCGTCGACCAGCCCATGGCTTGGCCGGCAGTGGTCGCCGAGAACCTCCTCTTGCTTGCAGACAGCCGCGAACTACAAGCCCGAAATGTCCATACGGGCATGGAACTGTGGAGCCTTAAATTCGACTCGGACATTTCAGCCCCGGTCTCATGGTTTCCCGATGGCGTAATTGTCGGCTTAGCAAATGGGAACATCCTGTCCTACCGTATCGAGACTGGCGACCTAGTCTGGCAACACACGTTAACGTCTCCGATCGACAGCGCCGCTACGATTAACGGGGAACATGTCTTTCTACCCCTAAGCGATGGACGCGTAATGGGGCTAGACCTTCTGACAGGCGACTTACTCTGGGAACGTAGCGTCAACGGAACGCCATCACCAATTTTAGTAAGTGATGGCAAACTGTTTGTTGGGTCAAAGGATAATTTCTTTTATAGTCTGAATTCTAAAGATGGATCATTCCGATGGCGTTGGAGAACGGGCGGAGATATTGTCAGCGTGCCACTCATCGATGATCGAAACGTCTACTTTGTCTCATTGGATAATCAGGTTCGCGCCCTTAATCGCAATAATGGGGTCCAGCGTTGGAAGCAAGGTCTGTCGTTTCGTCCTACTAGGGGAATGCATCAAACAGGAGCCCTACTTGCCTTGAGCGGACGAGCCCCCGTACTGGAATTCTATTTTTCTGAAGACGGCGCTCCCGCAGGTGCGATCAATCTTGATTCTGAAATGATCATGGAACCGTTATTCCAGGGAACACCTGGACTCCGTGAAGCAACCGTGGTTTTTTTAAATGACCAAGGCAAAGTCAGCGCCTGGAAGACTGCGGTCACTCCTCGCCTCGAACCATTCGAATATCTACCTGGCGAACCACAACCAGCAGAGATTCTTGACCTCGCTCTGTTTGATTTCTTTCCCGGGGTGCTTCGTTTTTCAACAGTTGACCAACTCGCCGCATTCAATTATCTACCGGGATTGAATGTGGAGAATCTTCAGTTGCAAGCGTTCGAGCTATTAGGGCACCGTTACACTCCCCCACTCATTCAACGGTTGTCTTATCTTCCCGGTTTATCAGACATTGAGATTCCACTGGTGTCACTCGCTTGCACCCCTGCCATCTCTTGGTTGGATGGACCCCCTCGTCGCCTCATGCGTGTGACAACCGCTCCGACAGGCCCAGATAATAAGTAGGAATACGACATAAGCACCAAAGTCACCTGTGGGTTCGCTGCAATCGCCGCAATGATCACGGCCACAACGATTAATGGCCCAACCGACCGCTGGAAACCAAGGTTGATCGTCTTGAAACTGTAAAATCGCATCATTGTAATCATCATTAACGCTGGGACCAAGACAAGGGCCAAAACCGGAGTCGCTTCGGCAGCGGTGACCAACTCACGCGGATACATAAACACCGTTGAGGCCAGTAGTCCGGCCGAAGCAGGACTCGGCAGACCCACGAAAAAGCGTTTATCCACCGTACCGCTTTGGATATTAAAACGAGCCAGTCGTGTCGTTGCGGAAGTTAAATACAAGAATCCGACTGCCCAACCAAGTTGCCCAAACGGTGAAAGTCCCCAAGCGCACACAAGCATCGCCGGGGCAACACCGAAAGACACGATATCCGCAAGTGAATCCAGTTCGACACCAAATGCAGTTGTGGCTCCGGTCATCCTCGCGATACGTCCATCCAAAGTATCAAGGACGATGGCAATCCCAATAAAGGGTGCGGCAACCACATACTCGCCTCGAAAGGTGTACACGAGACATCCATAACCGCAAAACAGATTTGCGATTGTCAGCATGCTTGGCAGCACAAACACGCCTCGACGTACGGATTGTCCAGTTTGCCGTTGCCCACTCATTGTCGACAATATAACCTCAGCTCACGGTCGTCACACCATCGAAATCGTCTGATTTAGAGAATGTTGCCACAATAGTTTCACCAGCTCGAACCGACTGCCCTTCTGACACACAGATCGTTGCAGTTACCGGAACAAATAAGTCGATACGAGATCCAAACTTCATAATGCCCAAGCGCTGGCCTGAGATAAGCCGCGTGCCGGCATCCACACGACAAACGATTCGGCGAGCCATCACACCAACAATTTGGCGACATACCACCACTTCGCGATCATGTCTGAGCCATATTTCGTTACATTCATTCTGCGATGCCGCCTCAGAACGATAAGCTGGGAAAAACTTACCCGGCCTATATTCTACATTCGTAACTATCCCATGAATGGGAGACCTGTTGATGTGCACGTTAAGCGGAGAAAGAAAAATGCTAATCTGTCGCCAGTTGCCAGGCGGTGGAGTCTCGGTTTGAATCGCACCAGCTACTAGCACTCTGCCATCCGCTGGGGCCAGAATAGCATCCCCGTCTTCTGGTGGGTGACGCTTGGGATCTCTAAAAAAGAATAGGAAGAAAAGGCCCAAAAGAAACAAAGGAATCGCAATGACAGAATTCCCCGACCAGAAGAGGACTGCGCATGGTAGCCACGCTAAGGTAATAAATGGAAGAACCGATCGATCAATCCTCATTGCAGTGCCGCAGATCCTGAACTAATTACTTGCCGGAGGCAACTGTATCAGATCGGTGTTGCCGCACAATATTCTCAATGCGGTCTTTTATCTTCAACTTAAGCTTTTTTAGATTGATTTGTTCGACTTGTTCAGGTTTCGACAAGAAGTGTCTCTTTGTAAGTTCGTTGAGTCGCTCGTCCAACTTAGAATGCTCAACTGACAATTCCCGTAACTCTCCATTTTTCGGGAAAAGCGCTTCTATTGATTCGGTGTCCACTGCCAGCCTCCTTCACTGTAGTCACTCTGTATCCAGTCTAACCGCCTCTGCGAACGCACGCTATCACATGGAATATACCGATTCAAGAACACTCGCCACACCCTCAATAATTGCCCCGCTTTACGGTTATCCTTTTCTTTTTCGCCTTTCCCGAGCGAGTTCTGCGTCCGGTTTTCGAATATAAAGCGGGCGGATCGCGTGAGGTGAAATGATCGCGTCATTCCCAACCTGCCCCGCAAGTTGCCCAATAGCTGGCGCCAAGGAAGCCGGTTTCGGAATAATCTCTGGGGCAATTCCCGCGCTCTCCCACGTGTTCAAATATCGCTGAACGCCATTACCTGTTAGTCGTATCTTCGTTGGTCCAAATGTAGTCGCCCAACGTTTTGCAATGTCTTCTGGCCGTCCAACCGCAGGTTCTTCCAATATTTCTAAGTTAGGAGGAGTTACAACCGTTTTCTCTGAACATTCCAACCTGGTCGATTTCGCATTCTGTAAACTCCTATAAAGAACAGAGAATACCTCCCCTCGCTGTCCGTCCATCCACACACCCATCAGATATTCATTCTTTGCTGTTGTCTCCAGCAAGTCGTTGACACCATACGCAAACGCAGCCAATGTTGAGACCTGTACAATTGAACGTTGATGTACCAACGCCAGAGCTTGGATTGTCGCAATGCCCACACGCAATCCAGTGAACGAGCCAGGACCGACCGCCACTGCGTATAGTTCGATATCCTTCAGCGACACACCAGCGATATCTAACGCGCTAGACACATCTGCCGGTAGCCGTTCGCCATGAGTCTGAGATGGGTCGCCAACATACAGGGCAGCCAACTTTCCATCGCAAAGAATTGCAACGCTACCTTCACGAACTGTCGTATCAAGTGCCAAAATAACCATATTAAGGTTAACTTATGCCTTCCTTATCGCCTCGCTCTAACAACTGCGGAAACTGGCCAACATCTTGACTGCACTCAGGCCGATTCCTATACTCTCAAATCAAGTAACGAGAATCACGCTTTTACCCTTCTTCACCCTCGGCTTTTTACGAAGTTTTATATACTACGTGGTACTACCAGAATTCTTCCATCAAAAGATTGGCTATTTCCAGTGAGTCCAAAGGCTAAAAACGTAAATAGCCAGATAGGCGGCGCAACACCTGCCATGCGCCAATACCTAGACACCAAACAACAGAATCCAGACTCCATCCTCTTTTTTCGGATGGGTGATTTTTACGAAATGTTTTACGAAGACGCTTTGACAGCCGCGCGAGCCCTCGATTTAACACTAACCTCTAGAGCAAAAGACAACGAAGGGGCCTCAATCCCTATGTGTGGGATTCCTCATCATGCAGTAGATACCTATGTCACGCGTCTCGTCAAAAAAGGATTCCGAGTAGCAATATGCGATCAGGTCGAGGATGCAAAACACGCGAAAGGACTTGTGCGACGAGAGGTCGTACGAGTTGTTTCATCTGGAACATTAACCTCGACCGAGTACCTGGATGCTCGAACACCAGCGTTCTTAATGGCGCTATTTGTCTCCCAAACGAGCCGGTCAACCCGCTCCAAAGTTGCAAGCAGTCAATCTGCTACTGCGGAGCATGATCCAATCTGTTTTGGCGTCGCGCTATTAGATTTATCGACCGGCGAATTTAGCTCCACGGAATACGACGGGAATGCTGGGTCCAGCACCATCGCAGAAGAAATCGCCGTACTACAACCTCGTGAAATTCTAGTACCGGACAATCTTGATTTAGCGCAATTGCTCCGAGGCGTTACTCTCGCTACTCCAATCACGACGGTGCAATCCTGGACCTTTGAAATCGAACGAGCACAACAAACGCTCTTAGACCAACTACACGTCACGAGTCTCAACGGCTTTGGCTTCAAAGGCCGCCATGCTGCGATTTCGGCGGCGGGCGCCCTGGTTCGATATCTTCGTGATACTCAAAAACGTGATCTCACTCATGTTCGCAGAATTCACTTTCGTCCAACCACCGATCACCTCATCGTTGATTCGACTACCCTGAAACATCTTGAAATCGTCACCTCGTTACAGGATCAACAGGACGGCTCACTCTTAGACACGGTCGATTCCAGCATAACTCCAATGGGTGGTCGCCAATTACGTCGTTGGCTATTGAAACCGTTAATTACACTCGAACGCATCCAAGAACGTCTAGATGCTGTTGAGGATTTCGCATTCCAAACTATCGTAAGGTTGAAACTGCGTGAACATTTACGAAGCATCGCTGACTTGGAACGACTAGTTGGGCGTGTAGCTCTTGGAACTGCAGGGCCTCGTGAACTCCTTGCGCTTCAAGACTCGGCCGCAACCATTCCGAGAATTCGAAAACAAGTGGTTCAGTTGAAGGCGCCTTTAATACAAAGTCTTCTCGCAGAGCTTGACGATCTCTCCGATATTCGCACGGTCATCGAATCAACAATCGCTGATGACCCTCCCGCCCAGGTCCACGATGGAAATGTAATCCGTCATGGAGTCGACAAGGAGCTCGATGAACTTCGGATAATAAGTCAAAGCGGTCGTCAAAACATTGCGACCATGGAGCAAGCGGAACGCTCCCGCACTGGAATTTCTACGCTCAAGATTAAATACAACCGAGTATTTGGTTATTACATCGAGGTGTCCAAGGCCAACCTTAACGCGGTACCAGCCGACTATCACCGCAAACAAACGATTGCGAGTGGCGAACGCTATATCACGCCAGCTTTAAAGGAATACGAGAGCAAGGTTCTTGGTGCTGACGAACAGATCACGGCTCGAGAAGCGGAACTGTATGAAAACTTGATGAAATCTGTCGCTTCTGAAGCACCACGAATACAGGATACCGCTAATGCACTCGCAAAATTAGATACCCTCGCCGCCTTTGCAGAAACAGCAACGGTGCTCGACTACACGAAACCTCAAATTCAAGAAGCGGGTGATTTTGAGGCCTTGGAGGTTCGCCATCCAATGGTCGAACGGCTTCGCTCAAACAAATTTGTGCCAAATGACGTATTGCTAAACGACACGACCCACCAGCTCATCATCTTGACCGGACCAAATATGGGTGGAAAATCAACCTTCTTACGGCAGACCGCACTCCTGCCAATACTCGCACAAGCAGGCTCTTTTGTGCCTGCCCGGCAGGCAAAACTTTCAATCGTGGACCGGATATTTGCACGGGTTGGCGCCTCCGACAACATCTCACAAGGACAATCTACGTTCATGGTGGAAATGGAGGAAACCGCCAATATTCTGCACACGGCGACGTCACGCAGTCTGGTGTTACTTGATGAAGTCGGTCGTGGCACATCGACGTTTGATGGACTCAGTATCGCATGGGCCGTCGTTGAATATCTCGCTACGCATTCATCTATTCGCC
Source organism: uncultured Woeseiaceae bacterium (assembly GCA_964569695.1). Taxonomy (GTDB): domain Bacteria; phylum Acidobacteriota; class Vicinamibacteria; order Vicinamibacterales; family UBA823; genus UBA8106. Next base: position 6,117 of record CAZMUA010000006.1, on the reverse strand, counting down.
CAAGCACCCTGTTCGCAACTCACTACCACGAACTAACAGATTTAGCCGATGCACTGCCTGGTGTCGTTAACTATCACGTTGAAGCAAGAGAATATAAGGACGAACTAACCTTTCTCAGAAAGGTTCTGAAAGGCCGGTCTGATCGCAGTTACGGTATTCAGGTTGCGAAATTAGCAGGGTTACCAGATTCGGTCGTTAAGCGAGCTCGAGAGGTTCTCACCAGTCTTGAAACCGATGAGCTTAAACGCTCTGGACGACCGGCTTTAAGCGACACGCAAGATACACACCAAGCGCAACTGGGCCTGTTTCGAGACGTCAAACCAATTGATAAGTTCGAACAAAAGCTTCTCGAAATCGATTTGGATCAAGTCACTCCACTGGATGCCCTTACAATTTTGACTAAACTAAAGAAAGACACGAAAGCCTGAGTTATACCCGAAATGTTTACGCGACCATTGACGTGATAGCCTGCTAAACTAAATCGAAATGCGCGACAAGACTCGCTTCCTTCATACGCCAGTCACACCCTTCACCGTTGATACGAATCTCACGACCGAGGAAGTCCTGAAACGAATGGAACGCATCTCGTTTCAAGGGCGCAATCTCGGAACTGCTCATCAGGTGTGGCAGAAAATGCTTTCGGATAAATGTCTAATTTTTCTGGGCATCGCTGGTGCGCTTAGTGCAGGAGGTCTACGTTTAATCCTGGCGCATCTTATTCGAAATAGATATGTGGATTGCGTGGTCTCGACCGGCGCCAATCTTTATCATGACCTTCACGAGTGTAGAGGCCGGCACCATTTTATTGGCTCTCCTCAAGGTGACGATGTTGCGCTTCAGACTGCTCATATTGATCGTGTGTACGACACTCTAGTCGACGAAGATGAATTTATCGAAAATGACGAATGGATTGCAGACTTTACTCGCACACTGCACCCGAGACCCTATACCAGCCGGGAATTTCTCTACCTGCTCGGAGAACATCTCTGGAACCAAACTGGTGAGGACGGAATCCTCACCGCAGCCTATCAGGCAAATGTTCCAATTTTCTGCCCGGCCATAGCGGACTCGTCTATCGGAATGGGAATATCGCAAGCCAGACATAGAGACAGAACCACCGGGCAACTCGATGTAATCGGCGATATTATTGAATCGTCAAATCTCGTAATCCATCAGCGACGAACCGCCTCGATCGTACTCGGAGGAGGGACGCCAAAAAACTTTATTAACCAGGCCTCCGTTCAAGCGGAATTTTACAGTGCTGGCCTTGAAGGTCATGCGTACGCCGTGCAAATCGTCACTGATGTACCACATTTTGGTGGCGCATCAGGATCAACTCTTAATGAAGCACAAAGTTGGGGGAAACTGGCAGCTGATGCTGCTCATGTAACTGTTAATACCGATGCCACCGTAGCCTTACCATTGATAGTCTCCGCCCTAGCAACCTCAACACCGCATGTTTTGGATGCCAGAACCTTCCCGACCTTTGACATTTCGGGAGAGACGATCACTATCGATGGTGCACCCGTTGCAGATGGCCAATACAGCGATCCGAAATGACACTCCCTTTCCAGTACGACCATCAAGCACCTTTGGTTTTCGGCGGCGATGAAGCTGACTCGTCAGAGTTTGAAACAGCCCGGGCGGTCATTCTTCCCATTCCCTTAGAACGCACGACTTCCTACGTTCAGGGAACTAAAGATGGCCCGCGTGAAATTCTTCAGGCATCAACCCAACTAGAAATCTGGGATGAAGAACTTGAGGTCGATGTTTCTTCTGTTGGACTCTGTACTCTACCAGGCATGGAGCTCCTTCATGGTGACATGCAAGCCGCACTCGACGAAATCACTGGCGTTTCATCAACAATATTAGAAAAGGAAAAGTTTCTCGTCAGTCTTGGCGGTGAACACTCGATTACACCAGCGCTTGTAGCGGCTACGACTGCCCACTATCCAGATTTATCCGTTCTCCAAATTGATGCCCATGCTGACTTAAGAGAATCCTACATGGGATCGCGATTGAGCCATGCCTGCGCAATGCGCCGCTCGCTCGAATATGCCCAATGCACTCAGGTAGGAATTCGGAGTATGTCGCAAGAAGAAGCCGAGATCATTCCGTCGCTTAATACGACTATGTTTCTTGATGCAAATATGCGCCAGCGAACGGACTGGATGAACGAGGTTGTGAAATCATTAGGACCACATGTTTATATCACCATTGATTGCGATGGTCTGGAACCCGGGGTCATGCCAGCCGTTGGCACACCTGAACCAGGAGGTCTCTCGTGGATGGAACTTCTTGGACTCTTACGTGGGGTGTTTAGTCAGCGAGAAGTGATCGCTTGTGACGTCGTTGAGTTATGCCCAATTCCTGGAGTAATTCATCCAAATTTTTTGTGCGCAAAACTCGTTTATAAACTTTTAACCTACAAATTTGCTCACCTGGATTAGGTAATCCACGTCTATTCGTTCTCAGATGAATCAAATTTATCGAGCTCGGCCTGAGCATCGGTTTGAAACAGCGACTCTGGAAATTCGGTAATGATGCGCGTGAAGGTTGCCTGAGCCTGATCAGATTGACCGGAGAGTAGATAAGTTTTTCCTAACTCAAACAACACCCCATCAACTGGAATATCCCATTCAAGCTGTTCTGAACTCGCTTCAAAGATTTCAGTCGCCTCGGCATAATTTCCTGAATACATTTGAGCCGCAGCCATGCCCAGTTGGGCCATCTCGCCATAAATACCATTGCCTTCAGAGTCGATCACCATTTGATAATGTTGGATGGCTTCCTCTCGTTGACCTAGGCTCGAGGCCGTGGTCGCGGCATAATACCGCGCCACTAATCCAGCCCTACTGACTGGATGAGATTCTGCCGTTTCAATAAATTGTTGAAGTGCCACCTCAGCCCTTCTCTCTCCGGAGGTATAACTCCCAGGTTGGAAGGATGCCGGAGGTGGCAAGGCGCCTGAACCATCAGCGCTTGAGGTGTCTGGCGGTAACACAATGGGTGCTGTCGCGGTAATCATCGCCTCCGCTAACATTTGTGTGCCAGCGAACTCTTTCTCGTTCTGTAGATCAAAATACTTCACAAGAACGACGGACCCGACTATAAACGCTAGTCCGAAGAAAATAAGTGTTCGACCATGCCCTCTAACTCGGCTCTCTAAACCCACAAGAGCCGTTGCCAGTGCGTTTTCTTTCAAGTGACGTCTGTCTGACCGCTTCATAATGTTCCTTCTATATTTCCCTGTACGAATGCTACTACCAGAAACATTATACTGAACATCTGATAATCCATTTACGCCTGCACTGAATTATCTGAGAACTGGTGCGCGTGCCCGGATTCGAACCGGGGGCCTGCCGCTTAGGAGGCGGCTGCTCTATCCAGCTGAGCTACACGCGCATACTATCTGCAGTGTTTTCTAGAACGACGGGTAGTCAACAGCTTGCCTTTTTCACTAATACTTTAAAATTGACACAATCTTCTCATCAATTAATCTTGACCGTCCCTTTAATCCTTCCAACTCAATCAGGAAGACCACACCTTGCACAACACCGCCCAACTTCTTTATAAGTTGCACGGCGGCCTGTGCCGTCCCTCCAGTCGCCAATAAATCATCAACGATGAGAACCTTTTGCCCTTTGTCTATCGCATCGTCATGAATTTCTAAACTACCCTCACCATATTCAAGTTCGTAACTCGTTTGGATAGTCGTAGAGGGAAGCTTGTTCGGCTTTCGAATGGGAACAAATCCAGCCCCCAAACGATCTGCTACCGCTGCCCCAAAAATAAAGCCTCTGCTTTCAATCCCTACAACGAGGTCGATAGAATCATTTGCAAACGGTGTTGCGAGACTATCAATAGATTCTCGAAAGCCGATAGGGTCCCGTAAAAGGGTTGTAATGTCATAAAACAGAATTCCCGGCTTTGGAAAATCTGGAATGTTTCGAATATATGATTTTAAATTTTCCATATATTACCTGGTGTAATTGAAAAGCCATCGGCCCTTCCAGTCGGAGGCCTTTCGTCCACATTAACCGACTCCACATTGGCTCCTGGTGGTCCTACTCGAATGGCTCGTTCAAATCTCTCAATCGATGTATCCTCTCCTTCAACTTCAGCTTCCACACTGCCATCAGAACAATTCGCAACAAAACCCTGCAAACCTTCGCGCAAAGCAGCTTCTTGGGCAAAAATGCGAAATCCTACATCCTGAACCTGGCCACAAATATGATAACGTCGAGCTGTAAGCATGTACCCTCCGCTAATACCTGAAGACGCAGATTATACCTGAGTGCATCCTGATTAGGCACTCATACAATACACAGGCTTTTTTTTAGACTGGAACGAAACTAAAATCTGTACACTTAGAAATGTTTGCATTGACTCTAGAGTGGGTGGACTCCATTCTATAATTGTAAGAATTAACATTAGCGAGCTAATATGTCACCACTTGAACTCTTCGAGTGGCTTCAAAATACATACTGGAGCATGGCGATTCGCGAGTCGCTAATACTCTATCCCCTCATACTAACTACCCACGTGTTAGCCCTGTGCGTGTCGGTCGGTTTAATTGCAATTGTCGATCTGCGCCTGATCGGGCTCCGCTTCAGTAACGTGTTAATTTCAGAAGTCACTGGCAAGTTAATTCCTTGGGCTTTGTTTGGTTTTACCCTAATGGTTACTAGTGGACTGTTGCTCTTTTATGCCACCCCACTAAAAGCAGCCCAAAATCCTTTCTTTCAGATTAAGATGTTCGCGCTACTTCTTGCCGGCCTTAACGCCTTCTTCTTTCATGCAGCGATCTATAAGAAGGCAATAACCTGGGATTCTCTCCAGATTGTTCCGTTTCGGGCCCGCCTAGCTGGCTGTGTCTCGTTGACGCTGTGGACCGTCGTGCTTGTATCCGGTCGCATGCAAGCATACAACTGGTTCAATTAAGAGAATAGCCTTTAGACATGACACTCTTACCTCTTTTTGAATGGATTGGTTCAACAAACATCGGGTTAACGATTCGTGATTCGATGTGGTTGTTCCCGGTCATTCAATGCGTACATCTTCTCGCGCTTGCCATGCTTGGAGGTTCTTTGATCGTTGTTGATTTACGATTGTTGGGACTGGGCCTTAAACGTCACCCGATCACCTACCTATCACAACAGGCCTATCCTTGGTTGATCGGAAGTCTTTTGATGATGCTTGTTACCGGATTACTACTCGCCTCGTCAGACACCTTGAAGATCTATTTCAGTCCACCTTTTTGGTGGAAAATGGGATTCCTTGCCGTTGCCATCCTTTTTACATTCACTGTGCGACGGACTGCACTTCGGCTGGAAGATATTCAATTGGAGCCATTCAAAGGTAAGACGATCGCTATTTGCTCGCTGATGCTTTGGTTTGGGGTGGGTTTCTCTGGGCGTTGGATTGCCTTCTATTAATCAAAGACTGCCTCTCTATTGATCGACAATGCCTCGAATTGCCAAGCCGTTTTCGTCATACCAATAAAGCACGTGGCACGTTTCACAAGCGTTATAAAGTCTTTCTCCTACCGCGAATACTGCGTCAACGTCCTTGGCCTCTACGGCCTCAAGTGTCGCCTTACCAGCCTCAATCAAAGACCGCGACATGATCATCCAAGGACCTTCTCCTTTAGCTCGATCACCAATCATCAAAAGATTTCCGGATTCAGCCAAAATCATTGCGCTATTTCTGACAACTGCCCATTCGGCATCATTACGGGGAAGCACTTCCTGTTCGCCGTCGGCGGTAATAACGAAACCGACAGACTCCCAAACCACCTCAGCCGCTGGATCGATGACCATTTCCATTATCTGCTTAACATCAGCAACCGGTGTAAAGGGTGGAGAGGATGGGCCAACATCCTCTGAATTACATGCCACCATGAGAGCGGCGACCACAGATAGGACTCGAATCTTGGAACCCATTCCACCAATTAACGATTAGATTAAAAACACATCAGCCATGACTAGATCTCTGGCCAACGTCCTGACATTTTGGTAAAAACTCCGGTGCGAACCACTTCAGGAGTAATATTGCAAACATGGTCGGGGCGAGAGGATTTGAACCTCCGACCCCTCCGTCCCGAACGGAGTGCTC
>CAZMUA010000005.1:0-143191 GCA_964569695.1 uncultured Woeseiaceae bacterium | reverse complement strand
TGGTCGGGGCGAGAGGATTTGAACCTCCGACCCCTCCGTCCCGAACGGAGTGCTCTACCAGGCTGAGCCACGCCCCGAACCCTATCCGCAATCCTACCGCTTTCTAGAGCCTAGCATTTAATGTGGATTGCCATTACCACACTTAGAACATCTACTCAGGGTGTCACTACGCCAGGATTCCGATCTAAATACTACACTCTATACTTCGATTGTACCTCAGCCAGACAATCCGCTGACACCTTCTCTAGAAAACGAAAACTTTTGGCTTGTTAGAATTGTGGCGTGCAGGTTCAAGCGCGTGTAAAATCTTAAGGCCTGCTAGGGTCATCCTACTAGAAAAATGTTAAAAACACGCCCATTTGATGCCGTCTTATTGATCGCCTTCGGAGGTCCTCAGGGTCAAGATGATGTCCTTCCATTTCTTCACAATGTCTTGCGAGGGCGTAAGGTCCCACCTGCTCGGGTACATGAAGTCGCCAAGCATTATGACCTCTTCGATGGAATATCACCCATCACAAAACTCACACAGATGCAGGCATCCGCGCTCGAGAAGTCGCTAAAACATTCAGGAAACGAAATTCCCGTCTTTGTAGGAATGCGAAATTGGCATCCATTTCTCGTTGATACCCTCAGTCATATGTCGAAACTTGGACTTCGAAGACCACTAGGGTTTATTATGGCTGGCCACGCATCGTACTCAAGTTGCGAACAATATCGCCAGAACGTTCTCGATGCGAGAGAGCAAATACAGCAACGGGGTCTCGCAGATCTCAATGTTCACTTTGTTTCAAGCTGGTACACCCACCCAGATTTCATCAACTGCATGGCTTCCAGAGTGCTTGACGCTAGAAAGCGGCTGTCGTCTAGCCTAGCCACCTCGGCCAGAGTGGTTTTCACAGCCCACAGCATACCAACACGATTGGCGAATAACTCACGCTATGAGTCTCAACTTTTGGAATCTTGCACTCAGACTGCTAAGGCTGCTGATGTAAAAGACTGGAGTCTGGTATATCAAAGTCGCAGTGGCAACCCACAGGACCCTTGGCTCGGACCTGATGTAGGAGATTATCTAAGCGCCGAACATTCCAAGGGATTGGGTGCAGTCATTTTATGCCCCATAGGGTTCGTCACTGATCATGTTGAAGTTTTATACGATCTTGACACTGAAGTCGCCGCCCTCTGTCAAAGGCTTCAACTACCAATGGTGCGAGCTAGCACGGCTAACGATCACCCTACATTCATTAATATGATGACCGATATGGTGCTCTCCACCTGCGCTCGTTACAAAAATGGTGTTCCCCTTTCTCTCTCAACCGAAATGGTAAATCCTCATCAGGCGAGATAGAGGCCCAGTGCTTTAACCCACTGGCACGCTTGTACAATGCTTGTCGAACGCAGCCATTAATTGCTGGGCAATCTCCGGTGCTTCCTGATTCTCGATTTGATGACGCTCTAACATATAGACGACTTTACCGTTTCGTAAAAGCGCCACGGAGGGTGAAGACGGCGCATAACCAGAAAAGTGTTTTCTTGCACGTTCCGTCGCCTCAATGTCAGCACCTGCAAACACTGTGACCACAGACTCCGGCTTCACGGAATGCTGTAAAGCTAGAGCGATGCCAGGTCGAGCTTTTCCGGCGGCACATCCGCACACCGAATTAACAATCACCATGACTGTACCGTTTGTGTCAGCCACTACCGCATCGACCTCTTCACCGGTACGACATTCTTTTACTCCAAGCTGGGTTAACTCCGCACGAAATGGCGCAATCATGAACTCTGGATACATGGAGAAGTTTCCTTTCGACTTAAAGTTGAAAAAGCTATCTCCCTCTTCTATAGCGTACACAATCTCGTCAACATAGTTCAATTATCAGATGACTCATCGAATTCTTCGAGGCTTCCTGCCTCACTCATCATCTTGTGTCCTTCTCGCCGAATGCCATAAATCAACATAATTAGGAACCCGCCCCAATTCACCGCAAGCACAATCAACATCATTATCCATGTTCGTCCACTCATGCTTCATCCGCCTCTCCACGTAAACTAGCGGTCGCGATTTGCTTGTTGAAATAGATCAAGACCGACAAGGCCATGCCCCACTGGAGGAGGCAGGTTCCTACGCTTAGGGCGTTCCTCGGGTCCCACCATCCATCAACCGTTGCCGCCTGGTACATCCACCACCCAAACATCGCCATAAACTCAGCCGGAACCAAATATTTCAGGATCCAGCTATATACCTTACCAAGATTCAAATCGTTACCCGGTACGTTCACTAACTTGTTGCGAAACTTTTCTTGTCCATATATTGTCGCCAAAATCGCAACAAATAGCCCGCTGATCATAAGGGCGACCCCCCAGACCCAATCTTGATTTCTAAATACAGTCATACTCACGGCAGACGGGATTCCACAGATTGCGATCGCGCTCGCCACAAGTCGTACGGCACGCCGTCGATTAATACCTCCATCCATCAAAATTCGAGTTGCCATTTCTATCATGGCAATCAGAGAGGATAATGCGGCACAGAAGAGTGCTAGAAAAAATAACGGTAGGAGGATTGTTCCACCCGGCACTTGGTTAAACAGTTGTGGAATCCAAATAAAAGTTAAACCTTCATTGCCCGATGCCATGACCTCTAGAGCTTCTGCATTCGACAATAACGCAAACGTCGTCGGCACTATTGCCATGCCAGCCAAAAGCGAGGCGGTATTGTCGCCAAATCCTATGGTTGTTGCATTTAACACCAAGTCATCTTTGCGCCGCATATAGGTTGCATACGTCAGGATCATTCCCCAGCCTGCCCCAGTGGACCAGGCAGATTGAGTTAGGGCTTCCAGCCACGTTTTGTAACTTTTCAGTGCTGACAGATCAGGGTTAAACAGGAACTCTAAACCGCGTTCGGACCCTGGAAGCGTAACTGATCGAACAACTGCAACACACAGCAACACAAAAAGAATCGGAATCAATATTCGATTCGCACGCTCAATGCCTGCGACCACTCCTCGTTGAATAATGTAGGCCCCGATTCCAACAGCCACCAGATGAAAAAATACAGGCTGCCACACTGACGTGCTATAAATCTCCCAGTAACCACCGGGTGATACCTCTTTAATTCCTCCCGTTAGGGTCAGAACAAAATACTTCAGTGTCCAACCAGTGACCACCGTGTAATAGAACATAATCATGGTGGTTGTAACGGCAATAAAACCACCCATCCACGCAAATCGCGGACCAATTAACGTCGCAAAAGAACCCACAACGCCTCTTCTGGCACCCCGACCAATACCGAATTCTGCAATCATTAAGGGAAGAGACCAGATAAAAAGAAAAAGTATCCAGGGAATTAGGAATGCGGCGCCGCCATTTTCGGCCGCAATACGGGGAAACCTCCACAAATTTCCGGTACCTACGGCCAGACCAAGGCCGGCCAGAATTAATCCCCATCGAGAAGAAAATCTTTCGCCCAGAGCCAAGTTCGTTCCTCCTTGCCGAAGTAAGTGACTTCTTCGCCGTACTCTATATCAAGAAAGCCTAAATGATGGAAGCTTCTCGGTACTCGCTCTCACAGAGAAAGCTGCCGAAAAACCTTCTATTGTAAATCCGACCAAAGCACTTCATTATCTTAATAGTGATGACCTCCGAGGCTGACTTTTAAAATAAAACACTTATGGAATATAAGGATTATTACAAGACCCTTGGTTTAACCAAAAAAGCCTCTAACGCTGAAGTCAAGCAAGCATACCGGAAATTTGCTCGTAAGTACCATCCAGATCTCAACCAAGGCAATACTCGAGCTGAAGCAAAGTTCAAGGAGATCGGCGAAGCCTATGAAGTCCTTGGAAATCAGGACAATCGTGGTAAATATGATGACATGGGAGCTAACTGGCGTATGTACGAGCAAACAGCGGCAGGGTCACAAGGTCACCCTTTTACCGATGGTAATTGGAAGGTCAATTTTCGAGGTGCTAACACTGCCCAAAATGTTTTTGACGGTGAATCATTCTCGGATTTTTTTAATGCATTTTTTTCCGGGCAGGCTGCACCCTCGATGCACGGCACGACACACGAGCGAAGGACTCACCCGCAACAGTCATCTTCAGAACAGACAATTGCGTTAACACTCGAAGAAGCTTTTCATGGTACGACAAAACGAGTCACCTTCCTAGGCGAAGGGCAAACCCAATCAGCGGAGGTTCGAATTCCGCCTGGGATTAACGAAGGTGCCAAAATACGTGTTTCGGGATTAGGGCAAAAACAGAGACTGCCGAAACAGAATAGAGAGTTTTATTTCCGCACCCATCTTCGCAAACATGAGAAGTTCACCAGAAAAGGCAATAATCTTTATCTAACTATTGAGATTCCCCTGACTACGGCTATTTTGGGCGGAACAGTCAACTTTGACAATGTGAATAGTCGTTCACTTCAACTAACAATTCCCGCAGGCACACAGGTTGGCCAAGTCTTTAGATTGAAAGAGAAAGGAATGCCTATCCTGCGAAAGAAAAACCAGCGCGGCGCTCTGTACGTGACGGTGAGCATTACAATGCCTCACACTCTCACATCCGAACAGCGTAAGCACTATGAGGCGCTAGCTCATCTCGACGATATCTAACCAAAAAGAACTAGGTTTCGTTCTTTGGATGTTTTGAATCAGAACTAAATTTAATTCGCCGATGCGACTTGTCACAGAAGGGCTTCGTTTGAGACGCTCCACAGCGACATAGGGCGACTTGATCTGACCTGATAGTAAAATGTTTCCCGGTCCAATCAACAAGGGTCACATCTTTACCAGCTACTCGGTAGGGGCCATTACGCCGCACCTTTATTGTGACCATCGTATTCCTAAGTCATTTTCTGCATCGAGGATAAAAACTCCGCATTTGACTTAGTTTTACCCATCTTGTCTAGCAAGAGTTCCATCGCTTCCACAGAAGACAGTGGGTTAAGCACCTTCCTTAACACCCAGACTCGATTGAGGTCGTTCTTGTCGAGTAATAATTCCTCTTTTCTGGTACCACTCTTTTGAATATCGATAGCAGGAAACACACGTTTATCAACCAACTTACGCTCGAGATGGATTTCCATATTTCCAGTGCCTTTAAATTCTTCAAAGATCACATCATCCATTCTGGACCCAGTATCCACGAGGGCCGTTGCCATAATTGTCAACGAGCCGCCTTCTTCGATATTCCGCGCTGCACCAAAAAACCGCTTCGGTTTCTGCAACGCATTTGAATCCAAACCTCCCGAGAGAACTTTACCCGATGGCGGAATGACCGTATTGTAAGCACGGGCAAGTCGCGTTATTGAATCCAAGAGGATAAACACATCCTTCTTATGCTCAACAAGACGCTTGGCTTTTTCTATTACCATTTCAGCGACTTGAACGTGACGTTGCGCAGGTTCATCAAAAGTGGAGGAAACGACCTCACCATCCACTGAGCGCTGCATGTCAGTGACTTCTTCCGGTCTCTCATCAATGAGCAAAACAATTAAATAAACCCCGGGGTGATTCTTAGCAATTGATTGCGCAATATTCTGAAGCAGCATGGTCTTCCCAGTACGAGGAGCCGCCACAATTAGGCCCCGCTGCCCTTTTCCAATTGGAGTCATTAAATCCATGACTCGAGCAGATAGATTCTCAGAATTTGTCTCAAGGTTCGCCTGCTCCTGAGGATAGAGCGGCGTCAGATTTTCAAAGAAAATCTTATCTCGAGCTTGTTCGGGTGCTTCAAAATTAACAGCTTCGACCTTGATGAGCGCAAAATACCGCTCTCCTTCTTTAGGAGGTCTTATCTGTCCAGATACCGTATCGCCTGTCTGTAAATCGAACTTGCGTATTTGAGAGGGCGAAACATAAATGTCATCTGGACCAGGTAAATAGTTATAGTCCGGCGCACGCAGGAAACCAAATCCGTCTGGTAGAACTTCGAGAACGCCCTCAGAAAAGATAAAGCCGCTTTTTTCCGTTTGAGCTTTCAAAATTTGAAAGATCAGCTCTTGTTTGCGCATTCCAGTTGCGCCTGTAACATTCAGATCTTTCGCAACTTGTGTGAGTTTCTGGTTACTCATATCCTTCAACTCACTGATATTTAGAGTGTTACCCTTCCGACCCTTAGATGTTTTGGGCCTTTCCGCGGCACCATTCGTGTCCGGTGAAGTGGTATCAGGCGAAGGATCTGACGTGTCTTTGACTGGCGCTGCTGCGCGCTTCGTATTATTTGCCATTAGAAAAACTGAACTATTGGATTTTGGTGAGGTTTGTTTTGCCGAAGTCTCGATTGCTCCGGCGATTACTCAAAATTTATTCAGCTTGGAGGAGACCCAAGCACCAAAAAGTATACGGTTGATTGAATATACTGTCAATACTTCAGTTGAAGAATTGTAGCTAGCACCAATATCAAGATCATTAATCTTCAATAGAGTCTTAAAGTCTGATCCCGTCCAATTGAAGGCTGGAGTACAATCAACCTCGTGCGCGGTCATATCGCACTTCTCGTGCTTCTCGCGGGACTAACCTTTTTTTTAGGGTTGGGTCGTGCTGTCATAACTGATTCTGACGAAGCCTACTACGCAGAAGCCGGCCGTGAAATGCTGGAAAGCGGAGATTGGCTAACTCCATACTTTAATTACACTCCAAGATTCGAAAAGCCAGTCCTCCATTACTGGCTAATAGCAACCAGCTATAAATTTTTTGGGCTGAACGAAGCCGCTGCTCGTTTACCTTCTGCACTGGCTGGCCTCGGGTTGGTCCTTTTAACCTACCTGGTCGGATTCCGTTGGTACAACAGAAATGTAGCACTGCTTGCTGGTGTCATTGTCGCAACAAATTTTGGCTATTTCTCGCTGTCACGTATGACGTTACCTGACTTACCTTTAACATTTTTTATTATTCTCTCAACATGGGCGGGCCTTGCAGCAACTTCCGGCATCTCTACAAATCAGCTTGGGCACTCCGGTTATCTGACGTACAGCCGTAAATGTTATTTGTTGGCTTCGAGTGCTGCAGCTGTTGGACTTCTCACAAAGGGCCCAGTCGCCATTCTTTTTCCGCTGCTCGTTATTGGATCAATCAAGGTCTGGGAACACCCTAAACGCATTCGAATTATGAAGTCATTCTGGCTATCTGGCTCGGATGTCCTCACCCTAACTCTTGCGGTCAGCACCGGTATTCTTATAGCAGCGCCTTGGTTTGTCATGATGGTCCAGGAACACGGCGTCGAATATCTTTCAAGATTCTTTCTTGCTGAAAATGTTGCGCGCTTTTCAACAGAAACCTTCAATCCTTCCCGTCCGGTCTGGTTTTATTTGCCAATACTCGCTGGTGGCCTATTCCCCTGGTCACCTTTTTTGGTTTTGTTCGCACCGATTCTTAAGAACCTGATCGACAAATCTCGACGCCTCACAGCAATTGAAATACGTCTCTTGGTTTGGGCGACCGTGCCACTGATTTTCTACACACTCTCAATTGGGAAGCAGCCTCGGTATATTCTCCCAGTCCTGCCACCTCTGGCCATTTTGTTGGCGCATATTGTTCTCGACAGACTTAATTCGAGACCACGATCAAGTTTCGATCGTTTGTTTAATGGAGCCACCATATTTATTGGGATTGCCTGGATAGCTATTGGCGTATTGATCTTACGCGCGGCTCCATTATTTGACTCCCTGTCTATTTCAGGTGGCAAAAATACTGCCGGTATCATTGTCGGGTGTGGGCTAGGACTTGCAATATCAGTGTTCTTTCGAGTTCGTCACCACGTTCCAATGTTTATTGCAGTCGGTAGCATCTGTTCTTTATTAGCGTTGCACTTCTCGGTTTTAACACCTTTAAGACCGAGCGCCGTTGAAAAAACAGCTTCGGCTATTCATCAACTTCGCCAAGCCAACGAACCTGTTGGAGTCACCGACGTGTTTGTTCGTAACCTACCGTTTTACTCAGGATTACAACAGACTAGTATCATCAACGACGATCAAGCCATCAACTTCTTGAATTCGTCAGAACGAGTAATGTGTGTTTTAACTGATAAACATCTTGCCCGTCTTGAGGCTCGCCTAGGTCGGACCTTCCCGAGACTATTCAGTGCTACATACTTTAATACTGCAAATATCCGTATCCGATCACTCATACACCCTGATGCTGGTGGAGTGATTCAAACCGTGCTTGTCATAACAAATAAAGAGATCTCAGCTGAAAAGTCTCACTGATCTTCAGGAAAGATTTTACCGGGATTAAGAATCCCATGAGGATCGAATGCTTCTTTTAATCGTTTCATCAGTGAAATAGTCTCATGCGAAAGTTCCATACTAAGAAATGACGCCTTGGACAGGCCAATTCCATGCTCACCACTAATTGATCCCTCGAGGCGAACTATCTCGGTAAATAATGCGAGTTCAGCCTGATGAGACCTCGACACGGCTTCCGCATCTGCGGAATCAACCATGATGTTAACGTGGATGTTTCCATCACCTATGTGACCAAAACAGGCGATCGTCAAGTTAAACCTTTCACGAAGTTGTTGAATAAATTCAAAAAGCGAAGTGATCCCACTCCGTGGAACTACAACGTCATGATTTATTTTCAGATCAGCGATCGTTCTTAAAGAGGGTGACAGCTCTCTACGAACTCTCCACAATTCATTTCGCTCATCATCATTTGTTGAACGAAGAACCTCGGTTGCTCCGGCCTTAACGCATGAAGACTCGACCAGGGCCGCCTCTTCTTCTACGGTCACTTCAGTTCCATCAACTTCAATCAACAAGAGCGCACCCGTTCCATCGGGCGCCAACGTTCGATCCTCAAGGTGTTGAGCTACTGCATCTAGAGATCTCTGATCGATTAATTCCATTGCGGCGGGGATGATGCGTTCTTGAATCAACCCAACAACAGCTTTCACTGCAGAGTCTATGCTGGTAAAAGTTGCGCGAAGAGTCTCTCGCGACCGTGGTTTTGGAATAAGCCGCAATATAACTTTCGTGATAATGGCCAACGTCCCTTCTGAACCCACTAAAAGCTTCGTAAGATCATAGCCAACTACATTCTTTATGGTTTTACCACCAGTCTTCACTACTTCACCGGTTGGCAACACAGCTTCAAGCCCAAGAACATAATTCTTGGTTGTTCCGTACTTAAATGCCCTTGGGCCACCTGCACACTCTGCAACATTGCCACCAATTACTGATTGATTAAGACTCGCGGGATCTGGAGGGTAAAATAGCCCTACACCTTCTACTGCTCGCTGGAGATCTCCAGTAATCACATTTGGTTCAACGATCGCCAAGAGATTCATCTCATCAATCTCAATAACTCGATTGAACCCCTCCATAGACATCACGACACCACCCTGAATCGGTACCGCACCACCTGTATAACCTGTGCCAGCACCACGAACCGTCAATGGAACACGAGATTCATTACACAAACGAGCAACGCTCGCCACTTCGGTGACAGTCCTAGGACGCACAACTACATCCCCGGAACCTTTGTTTTTTGATTTGTCTGCTGAGTAAAGATTCAGAGAGTCATCGTCACGGAAACAGTTTGCTGTTCCAACGATCTCTTCGAGCTGAGTGAAAAACCCTAAAGACAACATCGGTAAGTGTAATGGTCGAGCAATCAGTTGATTGATTACGAATCAATTAGCGATTCGCGAATCCGTTTTAAGAAACTTGAGAATTCGAGAAATCCCCTCACGTAAGCGCTCAATAGATGTCGCGTAAGAGATTCTAAGGAATCCTGGAGCATCAAATGCCTCTCCAGGGGTTACGGCTACATGTGCATCTGTTAATAATGCCTGGGCAAGATCGGCAGACGT
Source organism: uncultured Woeseiaceae bacterium (assembly GCA_964569695.1). Classification (GTDB taxonomy): domain Bacteria; phylum Acidobacteriota; class Vicinamibacteria; order Vicinamibacterales; family UBA823; genus UBA8106. The sequence goes on along the minus strand of CAZMUA010000005.1, from coordinate 133,376 downwards.
TCGCAATCCATCGGGAGACAAAACCCCACTAATGTCTGGAAATAGATAGAATGCTCCATCTGGTCTCACCAAACTTATGCGAGCATCTTCCTGAAGCCATAATGAGGCCTGATCCCGTCGAACTCGGTAATCATTCAACATATCAGTAACACAATCTTGAGGTCCGGTTAAAGCTGATAGTGCGGCTCGCTGGGTAATGGAACATACATTCGACGTCGCATGACTTTGCACAGCTGAACAAGCTGCAATAACCGAAGATGGGCCTAACACCCAACCACATCTCCATCCAGTCATTGCGTATGCCTTCGAGGCTGAGCCGGTTAGCACTGTTAGATCTCGCATCCGGTCAGTGAGCACCTTAGGTAAATTATGAGACACATCGTCATAAATTAAACGTTCGTAACAAAGGTCCAAAACGATCCAGATATCATGCTCTACCGCCGCTTCTGCAATAACCGCCAACTCCCCTTCAGAAATCAAGGCGCCGGTAGGATTTCCTGGTGAATTGACAATAATTCCACGTGTTCGAGGCGTAATCGCTGCTACAATCGCCTCACCCTGAATCATAAATTTATCTTCGGCGAAGGTTCGAACGATGACTGGGGTTGCATCCGCAAGCTTAATTTGTTCGACTATCGTAGGCCAACCAGGCGCATGTGTTATAACCTCATCGCCATCACCAAACAGCGCAAGCGCCACATTGTATAAAGCCTGTTTTCCTCCCGCACTAACGATGGTCTCCGCTGAATCATACTCAACGCCATAATCAAAGCGATATCGTTCAGCAATTGCAAGCTTGAGATCCTCAATCCCGCTATTTGGAGTATATTTCGTAAAATTTTCGTCGATTGCACTATGAGCTGCGTCCTTGGCGTGCTCAGGTGTTGGAAAATCTGGCTCTCCGGCACCTAAATCGATAACGTCGACTCCCGAACGACGCAACCGGGCTGCCTCAAGCCCAACCTTGAGCGTAGGAGATCCGCTTACCTTGGTTGTCCGGTCTGCTAACCTCAATCAAGCCACCTTCCCTGAAACTCTAAATTAGAAAAAACATTGTCAATCTAAGGATGCCATGCCGAGAAAAAGTATTCTGGGCACCATTACGGTTGATGTTGTTCCTTTAAACGTTCTTCCACGAGCTCAGGAACTAAACCAGACACTGAGCCGCCAAGAGCGAAGACTTCCTTTACAAGTCGCGAACTAACATATGTGTACTGTTCTGCTGGCATCATAAACACCGTCTCAGTATCTGGGCTGAGTCTTCTGTTCATTAAGGCCATCTGTAATTCGTACTCGAAGTCAGAAATCGCACGTAAACCTCGAACGATAACGCTAATATCTCGTCGTTTAGCATAATCGACTAAAAGACCGTCGAATGTATCCACTTCGACATTCGGATATTCTTGAAATACTTGCCGAGTTATCTCGACACGTTCCTCAAGCGAAAATAAAGGGTTTTTATCAACATTAACTAGGAGTGCCACCACAATCTTGTCGAATATGTGCGCCCCTCGAAGAATAATATCAACGTGACCGTTTGTTAGCGGGTCAAAAGAACCGGGATATACAGCGATGCGCGTTCTTCCATTTTCGATCGTCATGACAGCTTTCCCTCATTATCCTTAACCGCAGCCTTCTGCGTTTGCAGACGATAAAACGTTAGCTGACTATCACCAGAATAAACCGATCTAGTTTGCTCAAGGCCAGAAATTTCCATTGTCAAGGCCCGTCGAGACTGTTCAACAACCATTAATCCGTTAGGGTTTAACCTACGAGCACTAATACTTAAGGCCTCTGAAACATTCGCCACATTCTCATCATATGGCGGATCGAGAAATACGAAATCGAATTTTCCAGCCAGCTTCTGGCTGGACATGATCCTTTCGAATCGACCACGAAGAACCACGCCCCGTTTTTCCACTCCACAGAGTGTCAGATTATCCTTAATAAGTCCGACGGCACGCTGGTCAAGTTCTACGAAGGCGACGTCTGCGGCTCCACGACTTAGTGCTTCTATGCCAACCGCACCAGTACCGGCATAGCCATCAAGGGTCCTAGCATCGACTATGCGGTCGCCAAGAATATTAAACAATGTTTCTCTTACCCGATCTGCTGTTGGCCGAATCCCGCTAAATCGTGGTTTCGACAAGCGGCGACCTTTCAATTCTCCTGCAATTACACGCATGATCTTACTTGCTATGTTGTCATCCAATCTTCACAAGGCCAAATCTTTCAGGCCACGCTTTCTGGATGTTCTTCACTAAAATATGATCCAGATTTACGGTCCTAAACCATGCCGTGCTTTCAATTCGCGCTTGCTCCATAATCTCATAATCTCTAATTAAATCGGCTACACGTAGATTCGGCACGCCAGACTGCCGTGTTCCAAAAAAATCACCAGGCCCTCTCAGTTTGAGATCTCGTTCCGCAAGTTCGAATCCATCAGCTGTCTCGGTTAGACACCGTAACCGTTCAGCCGCCACTTCTCCTAACGGAGATCGATAAAGTAAAATACAATACGCTTGTTCCTCACCCCTTCCTACTCGACCACGAAGTTGATGCAATTGAGCTAATCCAAAACGTTCAGCATGTTCGATTACCATAATAGTTGCGTTAGGCACATCCACGCCAACTTCAATCACAGTTGTTGAGACCAGCACATCGCACTCGCCACGAACAAACGTGTTCATAGCCTCGTCTTTAACAGCTTGATTTAAACGTCCGTGAATCAACGTTACCCTGTATTTCGAAAATACTTTCGTAGCGAGATGATTAGCCATTTCAGTCGCCGCCTTCAAATCCATCTTTGACGACTCTTCAACGAGCGGATATACAACATACGCCTGTCGACCTGCAGCAAGTTCTTTTCCAACAAACCGGTAGATTTCATCATGTTTTGACGACGGTTTCACAACAGTCTTTACTGGTTTTCGCCCTGGAGGAAGATCTTTAATAACAGATACATCCAAGTCTCCATAAGCTGTCAAAGCCAATGTTCGTGGAATGGGAGTGGCGGTCATAACTAGCACATGCGGATTCAAACCTTTCTCTCTAAGCTTAGCCCTCTGCGCAACTCCAAAACGATGCTGCTCATCTATGACAACTAAGCCTAGACGCTGAAACTTGATCGGGCTTTCTAAAAGCGCTTGGGTGCCAACGACAAGATCGATTTCCTTCTTGCTAATCTGCGCAACAATTCTTTTGCGATTCTTCGCTTGCATCGACCCGGTCAATAAACCTGTTGTAAATCGTGAGTTTGCAAGTAGACGACTGATGTTCTTTGCATGCTGAACAGCAAGCAGCTCCGTCGGAGCCATAAACGCAACCTGAAAGCCGTTTTCTATTGCTATAACCGCCGAAAGCAGAGCTACGATTGTTTTACCAGAACCTACATCTCCTTGGAGCAATCGATTCATCGCTTGAAGCCGTTGTAGGTCATGCGCTATCTCCTGCAACGCATGCTTCTGACCTGAAGTTAGCCGAAATGGCAGGACCTTCAGGGCCGACTGGCGAATGTGATCATTAACCTGCATCGCTCCTTCTTTTCGATCCAAATTCAGCTCCATCCGATTGGTTAATAAACCAAGCTGAAAACAGAAACATTCCTCAAAAATAATCCGTTGTTGTGCCGGCGTTCTAAATCGATTCAACAGTTCTATCGATGTACCTTTCTCAGGAAAATGCACTTGTTCGAGCGCCTGACGGACAGCCGGCAGCTGAAGTCGGTGCTGTAATTCTGGCGGTAAGGAGTCCTCAAGGGTTTCAGGAAGTCGCTCTAGAGCCTCGTAAACAAAGCGTCGATACATTTTTGTTGTGATCTTGCCACTTCTTTCATACACGGGAACAATTCGCCCGGCATGTATTGTCTCTTGAGCAGCGACCGATTCATCAATTTCACTGTTTAACAGCTCATAATGAGGATTAACAAATTGAAGACCTCCTCCATTAGATCTGGTTTCAACCTTTCCAAACAAAATCACTCGTTGACGAGGTTTCAAAATCTCGCTGAGAAATGCTTGATTAAACCAGGTCGCTCTTACTGCACCAGTCGAATCTTCGACAAGTAGCTCAAATATTTTAAATTGTGGCCGCCGAGTACGTCGGATGTGGGAATGCAGAATCGTTCCAGCTATAGCCGCTGATTCTCCCTCGCGCAGTTCCAACACCGTCTGAAACTGCCCTCTGTCTTCATATCTTGTTGGAAATCGATAAAGGAGATCGCCAATTGTTGTTAAACCAGCATTGAGCAAATCAGCGGCTCGACGCGGTCCAACACCTTTCAGGTACCGCAAGGAAGTCTCAAGGCCGTCACTAAAACTCATGGGTTCACATAAATGAATGACGGTTATAGACCTATAACTTCTTCACATCAAGGCGACTTGAGCAAGAAACAGCATCGCAGGTATCAATGGGTCTTTACTGCACTACAATGACCTCTCCAGAATCAACTCTCACTTCTTTAATCCGGTACGGGAACCCATAAAACTCATCAATATCCCAACCATCTGGATTATTCGCGCTTCGGGTATACCGTGCAATCGTTTCGCGAACGAGCGCATCTGGAAGTTCTATTCCGGACAACTCCACACGCTCTATCTGCAGTCGACCGTTACCCGCTTCACTGTAAACTTTCGCTTCCATGACCATTGGTAACTGACCTTGTAAATAATTCATAGGGTCTAGAAGATCATCACTTCTAGCCACCTCAATGTGATCAAGATCTATAACGTAGGATGCAATAAATCGATTATCCCCCACCAACGTGATCTGAATGTCGCCCACACTCTCTGGCACATGGCTACTGCCTGATAAAAATCTGGCGATCTCATCCTCAGAAAAATGCGTCGACACTTGTGCACTGCTTCCTGTTTCTCTAAGGCCATATTCTTTAATAGAGGCGACTTTTGCAGCCATGACACTATCGACGTTTTCCTCTGATGACACTTCTTGAGCTTGTTGCGAGTACCCGAACAAGAAGATCAGGCAAAACATCATTCCGGTTTCATGCGCACGAAGGATTCGGAGCATAAACAGCTTCTCTCTTGTCGGGTTAAGAATGATTAAGGATTGAGTGTACCACGCAATATAAAAATACCTGTCGATCGAAAATCATAAATTTAAGCATGCAATTTATTATCAACTTCAATTTTCGTGGGAAGACCTCCACGAGCACCCAAAGCGCAACAATTTAGTCCTGCAACCACGTTCGCATACTTGAGTAAGTCTGACACCTCTGCGTCAGCACCTGTAGCGAGCCAGCTAGACACAAAGCCGCCTCGAAATGCGTCCCCAGCCCCAGTAGTATCAATTGCATCAACTCGAATCGCAGGAACCCGAATCTCTTTACCGCCCATTAAGGCCAGACTCCCTTCCGCTCCGAGAGTTACCACCGTTAACGTAGGATTAAACTGGGCTGATAATTGGCGAATTGCCTTCCCGAGCACAGGTTCTCCAGTCAGCGACGAGGGAAACTCCTCGGCCGCAATGATGATGTCGACCGAATTTAGTAGTCCTTCAATTCCAGGTTTTACGCGCTCAACATCAATCACTGAGGGTATACCTGCTTGCTTAGCATGTTGGGCTGCTTTACTCGCAGCTTTGGTTTCACCGCAGTCCACCAACAACACACGCCCCGAAGCGACTGCTGCCAACGGTACATCGGCATCCGTCATGCTGAGTCCTTGATGACGATCCCAAATAATCGTTCTATCTCCAGTACGCTGGTCTACCAAAATACATGCGAATTGATTCGTAGTACCGGGCACTATTTTTGAGTGAGACACGTCAACACCAGCGCGAATCAAACTGTTTCTGCTTAACTCGCCATGCTCATCTTCTCCGAAGTGCCCAATGTAACTTCCCCGCCAGCCCAAGTTCGCGCATGTAACTAGTGCAGTTGCAGTCTGGCCTCCCGGATGTTTTACAAGCGTCTTGGCCTGTTGTTTACCGTTAATCTTTAGAGGGCCAGGAAAGACCGCATACAAATCAATACTGTTTAAACCAAGTCCAACGACGTCGCAGTTAGCCCGTCCAGCTGGTAGCGGATGGATTGGAAGTCTCATTTCAGTATGAATGCTAACAGAATGGAACCCTTCAACTCTAAAACCTCATTGAACATTGACTTGATATTCGCCTTTTGTTTGCATAGAGTATTAATCGCGATCGCGGGGCGGTTTCTCTAGGCTAAGGAAACCTCATCGTCAATTAAGGAGATAGGGTGCAACCCTTAACAAAACGGCAGCGCGAAATTCTCGATTATCTTGACGAGTTCATTCAGCAGCACGGTTACGCCCCGAGTCTCGAAGAAATTGGTCGTCGTTTTTCACTCTCATCATTGGCAACTGTTCACAAACATTTAACCAACCTTCAGGAAAAGGGTTTCATTCGCCGCGCTTGGAATCGAAGCAGGTCTGTCGAACTCGTCCCAGTTCACGTAGGAAGCCGATCGTTAGAACTTCCGTTAATGGGTTATGTAGCAGCGGGCGAACCAATAGAAGCAATCACTAGCACTGAAACAATATCAGTACCGGAACATTTCATTGGAAAACGAGACACCTACGTACTTCGCGTCAGGGGCAACTCGATGATAGACGAGCAAATTCGCGATGGCGACTACGTCATTGTCGAAGACCGCAAGACGGCCCAAAACGGCGAGATGGTTATCGCCCTGTTAAACGGTACAGAAGTCACACTTAAATCTTTATATAGAAACGGCACAACCATTCAACTTCAACCAGCCAATCCGGCCATGCAGCCAATAATTGTTAAAGAAGACGCCCTACAGATCCAAGGTGTAGTTGTAGGGGTAATGAGAAGGTACTGAAACATAGGTCACTTTAACTTTAGAGGCAATATGCCCCACAATGAGGCGGTCTCAATGTCTGAACAAAATCCTATAAATTTTACAATCGTCGCCGACGAAAACGAGTTGTCACCAAGAATTTATGCAAATTTTTGTAATGTCGCGCATACACCGTTCGATGTCACCTTAACGTTTTGCGAGATTATGCCTCTGTCCCAGAAAGACATCGAAAGCGCGAAGAAGGACCAAACTGTCCGGGCGCCGGTTCGAGCCGAAATTGTAGTCCCATTGCCAGTGGTGCCGACATTAATAGCGTCTTTGCAAGAACACATTCGCGCTTATAACGAGTCGGCGACACAGACTGTAAAGCCGGAAAAGCCTATTCACTAGGAACGAATTAGAATTTGATAGTTCCTGTGCATAAGAATTCAACGTCAACCATAGCAGTAGCGAACTGACGCTTCGTTAATTCATACCTTGCTCAATTGCTTCTGGTGAATGCCGATGCGTTCTCAACGAAAGTTTGGCCAGCACTTTCTTGAACAAACTTGGGTCAACAAATTAGTTAAATCGATCCAACCTCAACCGTCGGACTTGATTGTGGAAATTGGCGCTGGTCGAGGCGCGTTAACTCTCGCACTCGCACCAACTGTTTCTCGTCTGATAGCCATCGAAATCGACCGCGAGTTAACTGCTCGCTTGGCTAAAAAACTCCCCGCGGCAGTGACACTGATATCCGATAACTTCTTATTGATTGATTTACCAGGGACTATTAAACCTTATCGACAGCAATCGCGAATTCGGGTTGTTGGCAATCTTCCTTACAATATTTCCAGTCAGATACTTTTTCGTCTGTTGAAGTTGCAAGCCTCCGACGATCTGTTTAATGACGCAACCTTAATGCTCCAACGAGAGGTGGCTGATCGTGTAGTTGCAACAGTAGGAGACAGGAATTACGGACCTGTTGCAATTATGACTAGCGTCCATGCTGACGCCCGTCGAATAATGACCCTTCCGCCAGGAGCATTTCGACCTACGCCAAGAGTTTATTCAGCTGTCGTGCAACTCAGATTTCGAAAGTCAAGAATTTCACCATCTCAATATCTCGTATTCGAACGGCTTGTTCGGACTGTTTTTCAGAGACGTCGAAAAACTCTTCTCAATGCGCTGAAGCCTTACGCCGAGACTGTTGGAGTCGACCCGATCAAAGCAATAGAATCTTCCAAGATAGATCCCAGTCGAAGACCTGAAACCCTAGAACTTTCTGAATATAAAGAGCTTACCAAGGTAGTAACTTCCAGCGCATCCTAAGGTGTGTTATATTCGACAAAGAAAGGCTCAATAACTGTCCGTTTTATTGGCTCTTTTGATATCCCTCCGTCAGGCCACCCCAGAAGCCTGAAAAATGCATTAACCGGAACGGTAACTGTTTTCATTGAGTTCTAATTTCAGGAAGTCGAATAGATATACATCATAGTAAATTCTTCCTTTTAAAGGATTTACCTTAATGTATAGAAAATAATGCCCGTGCCGATAAACACGATAGTAGCTGTGAATTTACGTGCACTGACCTGAAATGTTGTCCAAACGTGGGAATTAATACAGGCAAGGAATCAGATGGCTGGATCTCAAAAGTCGGAACGGATTAGCGAGTTCGTCGGTGTAGGGCTGTTTGCCCTCGGTTTGCTATGGTTTATCTCCCTGGCAACACACTCACCAGCGGACCCTGTCTGGGTTTTTATTAACAACGGAACTGACAATAGTCCTGCAAACTACATTGGCCCACTTGGAGCTTTTCTTTCTTATCTATCATTTCAGTCCTTCGGTTTCGCTGCTTACTTGATTCCAGGTTTGTTGTCTGTTCTAGGCTGGCAGTATTTTTGGTGTCTGCAGGTTGACGCGATTTATACAAAATATGTCGGAACCATAACTCTCCTTATAGCCCTAGCTTCTTTTCTGAGTATCGCTTTTGATTTTGATGCTGGGGAAATCGTAATTTCAGCTGACTCAGCTGGCGGCCTAGTGGGAAGTTGGCTCGCAGCAAATCTCGCTAACATCCTCAATCGCCTCGGCTCGATTATTTTCATCCTGACTTTGTGCTTTTTATCAATCATTCTCTCAACCCAAGCTTCCATTGGCAGAAGCGCTGCCAGCGGTTGGGGTACGTTAATTCGCTTGATAAGTATTTTGTCGAATTACGCTAGGCAAACATACGAAAAATACCGTCAAAGACTCCGCAAGGCAAATCAATTAGAAAAACGCCCGGAGTCGAAACCTTTACCGAGAATATCCATAGAGCCAACCCCTAGATTGGAGCAAGAATCAGAAGCCGAGGACGAAGAGTCCGTCGATCCCTCTCAGGCTCCTTCACTGAACGGAAGGCCTTCAATCAAGAAACCAAAACAGCCGGCTTCGTCAGAACCGCTGCCACTTTCAGAAGCATCGTCAAGAGCGCCCGCAGAACGACGAAATGGTGCGTACGTTTTACCAACGTTGAGTTTGCTCGACTCAGCGAGAATAGTCCGAAAGGTTGACGATCGAGAATTAATGGAAGGCGCTCGTTTACTAGCAGACAAGTGCAAAGAGTTTAATGTTGAAGGCTCGGTGGACCAAATTCATCCTGGACCAGTTGTCACGACTTATGAGTTTAAACCAGAGGCTGGTGTCAAATATTCAAAGGTGACCGGATTAACCGAAGACCTGTGTCTTGCCATGCAGGCGAATTCAGTGCTCATAGATCGGATACCTGGTAAATCAACAGTCGGCATTCAAATTCCGAACCAAACACGTGAACAAATCTCTCTACGTGAATTACTGGAATCCGACACCTATAAACGTTCCACTTCGAAGCTAACCATGGCACTTGGAAAGACGATTCACGGTGAACCATTTGTCACAGACCTGGCAACAATGCCGCACTTGTTGATAGCTGGAGCAACAGGCGCAGGTAAATCAGTATCCGTTAACGCAATGATTACGAGCATTCTGTATCGGGCGACACCTAAAGAGGTGCGTTTTATTATGATCGATCCAAAGCGTCTTGAATTAGGAATGTATCAAGACGTGCCCCATCTTCTCACCCCAGTGGTTGTTGACCCCAAACTAGCATCTAATGCCCTCCGCTGGGCCGTTCGTGAAATGGAGGAACGCTACAAACTATTGGCAGCAAACGGTGTTCGAAATATCGATCAGTACAATCGAAACGCAAATAATCTTGCAGAAGAATCAAAAGAGGAAGCTCCCGAAACTTTGCCTTATATTGTCGTTATCATTGATGAGCTTGCCGACTTGATGATGGTCGCGAGCAACGAAGTTGAAGAGTCGATTGCCCGGCTCGCACAAATGGCCAGAGCCGTAGGCATCCATTTAATTTTGGCAACGCAGAGACCGTCGGTCGACGTCATCACCGGACTAATTAAAGCCAACCTGCCAGCCAGAATTTCTTTTCAGGTTTCGTCCAAGATTGACTCGAGAACAATTTTGGATGGAAATGGCGCCGAACAACTCCTCGGCATGGGAGACATGCTGTTCATGCCACCAACATCTTCTCGCGTTATCCGGCTACACGGGCCATACATTTCAGAACAGGAATCGTCGCGACTAGCTAGCTTTCTTCGAAAACAAGCCCAACCTGTCTACGATAAAACAATCACCGAAGAGGAAAAAAAGGCTGAGGCAATCGAGTTTGAACGAGACACTCTGTACGACGAAGCCTCACGAATCATCGTTACAAATGGGCAGGCTTCAATCTCATTCCTTCAGCGCCGACTCCGTATCGGCTTCAGCCGTGCTGCACGCCTGGTCGACATGATGGAGTCCGAGGGTCTTGTGTCTTCCGGCGGTGGCGGTAAAGCACGTGAAGTCCTTGTTAGTAAAGACTATTTTGATGAGATTGACGCGCAACTGCGCTGATTGAAACTTTAATTATTCTGGCAATGTCTCCTTTTTCGATCTACCAAACGTGGCTTCGCCCATTTCGAACCCACCAAATAAACTGCCTGTGCATAATTTTACTGTTACTCACTGTCGGTTTATCGGCTCACTCCTTACAAGCCGAATCGGCACGAGACATGTACCTTGCTGCCCTGGATAGTGAGAGTGTCCTAACGGACGAAGGGCGTCCAACACCGCCTTCACTCCAACAGCTTCGCAACCTGATCAATCAGTACCAACAAATTGTCCACAAATATCCTAGAAGCGGCTACAGCGATAACGCACTTTGGCAGGCAGCAGGGTTGGCATTCGACGCATTTCAGCGATATAGAGATACAAACGACCGTATCAGAGGAGAACGACTCCTTGAGTTAATCGAAAGTGAATATCCTTCTAGTTCCTTGGTAGCTCAAATTGATTCAAGGCTGAACACTCTAGTCTCGAGTATCAAACCTCAAACAACCAGTCCCAGCCCTATCTCTCTTAGGCGCATCGAGCGAACACCGATGGCCGAGGCTGTAAGGGTTACCATTGAATTAGACGCCGAAGTGGCATACTACCAGGAAGAACTTGACAGTCCTCCACGACTATTTTTTGATTTAAAGAAGACCGAAACACCCGCGACTCTGCATAATACAACCCTGAGCTACACCGATGATATTGTTCGAAAGATTCGACTCGGGCAACACCCCACAAACACAACACGTATAGTCTTCGATCTCAACGAAGTTGCTTCGTATGCTGTCTTCTCCCTATACAATCCCTACCGACTTATTGTGGATTTTACACGTAAAGATCATCAAGTAGCGGCTGTGTTAAGTCCACAACCACCACCGGCCGCTCCAACAGCCAATCTAAACGGAGACTTCTCGCTTTCTCGTCAGTTAGGCCTTGGTGTCTCGCGCATCGTTATCGACCCAGGACACGGCGGACATGATCCTGGGGCTCGCGGTTCGGGGCTAACTGAAGCTGATGTCGTTCTGGATGTTGCTCTTCGCGTGAAAGAACTACTGGCTAGCCGACCTACAATCGATGTAATTCTTACGCGTGACACTGATGTTTTCATTCCACTAAAGGAACGCACTGCCATAGCGAATCGTCATGCTGCAGACCTATTCCTCTCAATTCATGCAAACGCCAACGACAATAGAAAGGTGCGTGGAGTCGAGACCTATTTCTTAAATTTTGCATCCGATTCAGAGGCCGAGGCTTTAGCAGCACGTGAAAATTCAGCCTCAGAAGAAACCATGCAAGATCTGTCAGGACTGGTCGAGAGGATTACACTCAACAATAAGCTGGATGAGTCAAGAGACCTTGCGGAGTTGGTTCAACAAACAATGCACAAGGAGTTAGTATCCATAAATACGAAATTGCGAAACCTTGGAGTAAAGCAGGCGCCTTTTGTTGTGCTTATTGGCGCAGAAATGCCCAGCGTTCTCGCTGAAATCTCGTTTTTAAGTAATCGAGCTGAGTCTCTTCTTCTCAAGACCGAGGCATACCGTCAAGCCATAGCAGAAGGGTTAGTTCAAGCGATTCTTCGATACCAAGAATCATTGAAGACCTTTATGGTTGCAGAGCAACCATAAGTCACAAGTCGTTCGGCTAGACTCGTCACGATTACAATCTGAATTTTCACTTACAATTAGGTAGATTATTTCGACTGACGATCAATACAACCTTGGTCTCGATGTTAAGTAGATCAATTTGCTCTTCTAAAATGTTTCAACCATATAAATATCCCACCGATCACTAAGCCAGCCATCAGAGCACTGACGATAAAGACTCCTGTGATGCCTATTGATTGAAGAAGAACATCAGCCGGGGTCGTTTCAGGTGTCAATTCATCTGGAATTTCAATAACGATCGGAGTTGTTGATTGTAAATACATCAAGTGGCCCGTTTTTTTCGTCTATTTAATCTTCTTCCATTGCTCACTCGCACAGGCTAGCTCAACCAGGGTTCGGACTGCTACCCCAGTTGGACCCTTCTTTTGATACACAGAATTTTCCTCACTCCAAGCCGTTCCAGCAATATCTATGTGAGCCCAGGGTCGACCATCGGTAAATCGCTTTAAAAACATCGCTGCGGTTATCGCAGAGGCTGGGCGACCTCCGACGTTAGATACGTCGGCAATGTCGCTTCGAAGCAGTTCTGAGTAATCATCAAATACTGGCATCGGCCAGACTCTGTCTCCAGCCTGATTAGCTATGTCGCAAACAATGTTGACCCACGAATCCGGAGCACCAAACAACCCCGAGGTCGTGTTTCCCAGCGCTACTACGCAACCACCCGTCAAGGTCGCAACATCTACCAGATGAGTTGCCCCCAATTCCATCGCATACCACAGAGCATCCGCTAGAATTAGACGTCCCTCAGCATCTGTATTGATAACCTCGACAGTTGTACCGCTCGCTCCATAAAGCACATCTCCAGGCTTCACCGCGCGACCACCTGGCATATTTTCGGTCGTTGGCACGACGCCAATTACTCGAATCGAAGGATTTAATTGACTAATGGCGCGCATAGCGCAAATCACCGCAGCACCGCCAGACATATCTTCCTTCATTCGCTCCATGGATTCAGCCGGCTTGATTGAAATTCCTCCACTATCAAAAGTGACACCCTTACCAATTAGGGCAAGTACTGGCCCTTCCGTCACTCCGACAGGTTCGTGGCGCATTACAATGACACGTGGCGCCTCAACGCTGCCCTGAGCAACTCCGAGAAGTAAGCCCATTCCAAGCTCGCGAATAGATTCTTCATCGAGGACATCAATTTCTAAAGAGGTGCCCTTGAGAATCTCCAAAGCCTGTTCTGCAAGCATAGATGGTGACAATCGATTGCTTGGCTCATTCGCTAACCGCTTGGCCAAGTTACTGCATTCACCGAGTAACCGTCCTCGCGCAACTGCTTTTTCGATCAATTGTGAATCGTCATGAGTTGAAATAACTTCGAAGAATTCCAACGGGGACCCCTCTTGGTCACTTGCCGCCTTGTACAGGTCTGGGCTAAATTCTCCCAGCGTTAAACCTTCTGCCACCGCCTGAGCTCCGCTTTCAGAATCGAGGCTCTCTGGAAGAGCAAAGGCCATATGATTTATGTGACATCGACGTCCAGCTAACGCTGCTGCCGTCGCCACCTGACGCAATCTGCTCACGGAATAAGGTTTTTCTTCCCCCATACCGATCAACATTAAACGCTCCGCACTCCATGACTCATCCATCGTTGTAAAGATAAAGCTGTCAAACTTCTTTCCAGAGCACTCGCCGCGAACGAACGCTGCTCCTACGGCACCTCCAGAAGCACGTTCAAGGCGTGCCATCTCACTCCGTCCAACAGACGAACCAATCGGAATCACTAAAAGAGGGGTGAACACTTTTTCTAAAGGTGCTTTTTTAACCGTGATCTCTGATGACTCCGCTTTTCTCACCGGTTTCAATCTCCTCTAATGTTGTCTGCACGACTAGAACTCCCGTCAGGAAGCAACTCCACTTGAGTCGCTTGCCCTGAGCGCAAACGGTATCCTTTAATCGCTTCAGTGTCTTTGGAAACTAACGACACGATTACATAAACAAAGTGTGGGTAGGTCGCCTGATTTAAATCAGTTTCAGAAGGTTGAGGCAATGAGGCCGGATGTGAATGGTAAGTCCCAACCACTTCAAGTCCTTCATTGCGTGCTTGTCGAATCGCCTCAATGTGATCGACTGGGTTCACACGATAACGCGTTGGACTCTGGAGAAGGTTGTGGGCCCGTGCAGAACGTACAACCTGCCCTTTCGTGCCGATCAATAATCCACAGCATTCTAGAGGAGCTTCTTTCCGTGCGTGAGCCAAGAGACCTCGTCCAACAGACTCTGGCATCACGACCGCATCAACAGCTGACGACTTCACAGTAACTGCGCCTTTGCCTTTTGGTCCGATAAGGACTCGCCAACTGTCGGGGTCGCTCCAAGTTCACTAACAAATTCAGACATCTTATCGACAATCTCGTTAGAGTTGACACGCCCTGGTGTTAAAAACCAGTCTCTACCAGAAAATAGGTCTGCTCGTGCCTGCAGAATGCCTCCGCTTGCTTCATCAACCGAGAGTTTTCCTGAAATATGACTAAAGCGATGGGGAATCTCTGCAGCTAGGCTAACGTCAAGGCCGTTTGAAGAAGTTACATCAGTGATTAAAGCGGCTTCATTTACATACTCATCCAACAGTTTTAATACGCTTAAATTATCCTGATTCGATCCAGCTAGGACAATAAGCTGGGCGTCAGAGAGCATCATGAGGTCATCGGCTGAAACATCCACTGCGTGCATTCGTTGTGCCACTTCAAGCACGCTTTTGTCATCCACGCCAATAACAAGAGAGGCAGGCCAGCGCTGTCTTACCGCAAGAGCAACAGAGCCTCCTATGAGACGTATCCCAACGATTCCGATCCGATCAAATATCGGCTGGTCCTGAGAAGCCGCTGGTGACGCCATCGGGAGAAGCCGCCCTCCTTCGGAAGTCACTGAATATGCCTCTGCCCTATTCTTCCCACGTCTTACCGGCTAAATTGTTCCAGACAAAGGCTGCGTTCAATCGCGGGAGCAATAATCCGAAGCTCTGCCATCAATCGATCAAATTGCTCTGGATACATGGATTGGGCTCCGTCACTTTTTGCATTGTCAGGATCACAATGAACTTCAATGATTAACCCGTCCGCGCCAGCGGCAATCGATGCTCTTGCCATCGGAGCGACTTTATCCCTTAGACCAATACCGTGACTTGGATCGGAAATAATAGGCAAATGACTCAGCTTATGAATAACTGGAATCGCAGAGATATCCAATGTGTTACGAGTGTAATTTTCAAACGTCCGAATTCCACGCTCACACAAGATCACATCTGAATTTCCGCCCGCTAAGATATATTCGGCTGACATTAACCACTCTTCGATTGTTGCAGAAAGCCCTCGTTTAAGAAGCACCGGATGGCGCCGGCGACCCAACTCCCTCAAAAGTGTAAAGTTCTGCATATTTCTAGCACCGACTTGAAGTAAATCCGCATATTTACTTACAAGATCCAGTTGGCTGATATCCATCACTTCTGACACTAGTTTCAGGTCATGCCGATCCGCCGCTTTGCGGAGCATTTTAAGGCCTTCTTCGCCAAGACCCTGAAAGCTATAGGGAGAACTTCTCGGCTTGAAAGCCCCGCCGCGCAGAATCTTTGCACCGGACGCCTTAACAGCAGCTGCAGTTGTTTCTACTTGTTCTTCGCTCTCAGCCGAACATGGTCCGGCCATAACAATTACCTCATCGCCACCTATGCGAACGTCACCAATCTCAACAATACTATTCGTCCGCTGGAATGTACGACTCGCAAGTTTGTATGGTTCAGTAATTCGAATAACCTCGTGAACCCCTTCCATAACTTCAAACAAACGAGGGTCAAATTCACGATTCCCTCCCACTGCTCCAAGGATGGTCCGTAGCGACCCGGTTGAGCGATGCACATCAAATCCGAGATCATCCAACTTCGCAACGATTTCCTCAATTTGATTCTCAGCCGCCTCTTCTTCCATAACAATCATCATGACCCTCTTCTCCTCACTTTATTTTCTCTTCATCCATCCCAGAGCTATTCCTATCATCTTCCATACGCCTGGTTTCGTCGATGATTTGTTTAAATAATCGCGTTAAAGCCATTCTGGATATCGGTCCCCTACTCACGGCGTGAATATGATCAATTACTTCTCGTTCTCGAGTGGGTTGGTACACCTCAACGCCGCTTGCCTGTTTTATTTGACCGATCTCGAGTGCGCACTCTGCTCGCTCGTTCAAGAGTCGAACAAGCTCCTCATCGATGTGGTCAATTCGATTGCGAAATTTCTCGATCTGCCCAGCATCTAACTCTCTAAAGTGTACGTCTCGCGGTTTTTTCTTGTCAGTCATGTTCACGCTCAAGATTTTTTCTGCAAACCATCCGAGACCAGCCAGGAAACATAACTCCCAACACGTTCTTCTAACTCTTCGCTTTCCCCAAACTCTGCAATGACACTAACTAGGCCGCTACCGACCACCGCAGCATCAGCCCATCGACCGACCTCTCGAACATGTTCAGGACTCGAGATGCCGAAACCAAGAGCGACCGGCATGTCTGACACGGAGCGGATGCGTTGTACAAGAGCTTCTGCATCCTGCGAAAGCTCTGTTCTAACTCCAGTCACGCCAAGCCTGGAGATTCCGTAAAGAAAGCCTCGACTACACTTAACAGTTTCTTTCATTCGAATTGTAGTCGTCGTTGGACTAATCAACCCAATCGTGTCTATCTCGACCTTAGCCATGGAGTCAAGAAAAGACGTTCCCTCTTCAACCGGAAGATCCAGAACAAGAACACCATCAATTCCAGCTGCAGAAGCTCGTGCTCCAAATTCATCAACTCCTAACGATAGTATTGGATTTACATAAGTAAAAATTACAATCGGCGCCTTAAGAGACGCCCGAATTTTCTCCAAAGTGTTCAGGGTTGACGTAAGAGTGGAGCCAGCCGCTAAAGCCCGTTCTGATGCTCGCTGAATAACAGGACCGTCAGCCAGTGGATCAGAAAATGGAACTCCAATCTCCAACACATCCGCCCCTGATGCATCCAGGGTACGTAGTATGGATTCGGTTCGCGCTACAGTTGGATCGCCAGCAGTCACATAAGTTACCAAACCCGTTCTTTCTGCTTGCCGGAGAGTTTTGAAAGTCTTATTAAGGCGTGACATTTCGCCCTCCTACACCGTCGTCCTTGCTTCCCTTCTTTAGCTGTTGTGCTACTGTGTCAACATCCTTATCTCCTCGACCAGACAAATTCACAAGTAACATTCGATCGGCATCCCAAGTCCTACCAACCTCCATCGCGTATGCAAGGGCATGAGCTGACTCAAGTGCAGGTAGAATTCCTTCCAGTCGACCAAAAGTACAAAATGCAGTTAAAGCTGCTTCATCAGAAACCCATTTATACTCCGCTCGACCTGTCTCTCTTAACCAAGCGTGTTCTGGTCCAACAGCTGCATAATCAAGACCGGCGGCTATTGAATGTGTAGCCTCTATATTTCCATTGCAATCCTGCAGAACATAACTGCGAGTTCCTTGCAACACACCTGTATTACCTCCTGCAAAACGTGCTGCATGACGCCCTGGAGCTATTTCCTCGCCTCCTGCTTCGACCCCGACCAGTTCAACACCACTATCGTTGATGAAACCGTCAAAAATGCCTAGTGCGTTACTTCCCCCTCCCACGCAAGCAATCACTGTGTCGGGCAAACGCCCTGTCAAAGATTCAAATTGGACACGTGCTTCTTGTCCAATAACAGATTGAAACTCACGCACCATCAGAGGATATGGATGCGGACCCAGGACTGAGCCTAGTAAATAATACGTGTCGTGGACATTAGAAACCCAATCACGCATGGCTTCATTAATCGCGTCCTTTAGAGTTCGACTACCACCATCTACCTTCCTAACCGATGCACCCAATAAACGCATCCTCTCCACATTCAGTGCTTGGCGCACCATATCTTCTGCGCCCATATAGATGTCGCATCTTAATCCCAACAATGCACACGCTGTGGCAGTAGCTACGCCGTGTTGGCCCGCGCCTGTTTCGGCAACGACGCGACCTTTACCCATTCTCAAGGCCAGTAGAGCTTGACCTAACGCGTTGTTAATCTTATGAGCACCGGTATGTGAGAGATCTTCCCGTTTCAAAAAGATTCGTGCGCCCCCAACAAAGCCAGTCAGGCGTTTCGCTTCAGTCAACGGAGTTGGACGACCGACGTAATCTGTTAACAAGGTGTGCAATCGAGAAATAAACTTTTGATCTTTACGCGCTTCCTCGTAGGAAGCAACAAGCTCCTCAATTGGCGCTACTAACGTTTCAGGTACATAACTTCCACCATAGACACCATAGTAGCCACGTTCATCGGGGTCTCGTTCTCCAAAACTTGGCACGGAAAGAACTATCGGTTTATTTGTCATAATTTTGCTGAGCCATCTGACAGTCCTACTTCCACCGAAGCTAAGGCTTTAAAAAAGCTTCTCAAGCGTGCTGGATCTTTTCGACCAGGATATTGTTCTACTCCGGACGACACATCGACACCAAACGGTTGAACGGTCTTGAATCCCAAAGCCACTGTTTCAGGGCGTAACCCACCCGACAAGATCACTTTTCGACTTTTTGCAACACTCCGCGCAGATTCCCAATCTATTGACTTTCCCGTCCCACCCTTTTTAATAGGATCATGCGCGTCTAACAGCACAGTCGCTGTTTCTGGAACATCACTCAGCGCAGTCATCATTTTTCCATTTTCAACGGTTACAGCTTTAATAATTGGAAATCCTATCGATTGGCAGTACTCGTAACTCTCGCAACCGTGAAGTTGAACAGCGCCAAGATTAACCATCTCAGCCACACGACGAACATAAGAAACCGATTGATCAACAAATACACCTACAGGGAGAACCGAAGGTGGCAGCACACTTCTCACTGTCGCTGCTCTTTGGGGATCCACAAATCGTGGACTTTCCGGCCAAAAAACCATTCCTATCGCTGACGCACCAGATTCTACGGCCAATTGGGCGTCTTCCACGTTAGTAATTCCACATACTTTGACGTAGACCATAAACAAACTTACCTTTAAGTTGTTCCCAGTACGAATTCAGATAGCGTTAAACCTGGACTCTTAGAGGACATTAATGCTTCGCCAACTAAAAAGCCTTTGTAGCCAATACTCCGCAATGCCAGCACATCGACCTGATCGCGAAGACCACTTTCAGCTACTGAGACAATCGTATTCGGCAGGTGTTTAATAAGCCTCTCAGAAGTTTTGACCACAACCTCTAACGTTCGTAAATTTCGATTGTTAACCCCGACGATGCTGGCTTCTGCTTGAACTGCCCGCTCCAGTTCACCGACATCATGAACTTCTACGATCGCAGCCATTCCAAGTAACTCAACACGTCGCAAAAGCTGCAACAACAGCCCCTGATCAAGCGCCGCTACTATCAGCAATACTGCGTCTGCTCCTGCTACGCATGCTTCAAACAGTTGATATTCAGAAACGATAAAATCCTTACAGAGAACCGGAATGTCGACGGCTTCGCTTACACCACGTAGATGCTCGATTGAACCATCAAAAAATGTTGATTCCGTCAAAACCGAGACAGCTGCCGCACCATGGTTCTCATATTCAGTGGCGAGACCCACGGGATCATAATTAGCACTTAACAAGCCTCTTGATGGTGATCTTCGCTTGCATTCCGCTATTACATTAATAGTTTCTGTTCGAGATAGCCTCTCCCGGAACATTTTTCCTTTTGGGGTTCTACTTCCGGCTATCGAGTCCAACTCCTCAATCGAGCGTTGTCTTTCTCGAACAGATATCGACTTTCGTGTCCCAGATATAATCGTGGCCAACAAATCCGATGATGCCGATAAAGTCATCCCTGTTCCCTGTGAGAAGTCAGCCTAGATATCGTAGTCAGCTTATGCAGAGTTTCTTTTGCGGCCCCCGTGTCAATCGCCTCCGCGGCGCGTTCAAACCCATGCTTCAAGGAAGAGACCTCACCAGTGATTAACAAGCCTGCGCTAGCATTTAGCAACACAATGTCTCTAGCCGGACTCTTCTCTCCTCCTAGCACTCTCTCCGCAATCAAACTGTTTCTCTCTGCATCTCCACCCTTAAGAGATGCGAGATCCACCTTTTGACAACCAAAATCATCAGGGTGGAGATAAAATGTGTTCACTACCCCTTCCCTGCATTCCGAAACCTTCGTGTAACCTGTAGTCGAGATCTCATCTAGGCCATCAGCTCCATGTACAACCCAAGCACGCTCAGAGCCAAGTAATGCAAATGAATGCGCTAATAACTCTGTATGCTCAGGACGTGACACGCCGACCAGTTGACGGCGGGCTCCTGCGGGATTAGTAAGAGGACCCAGCAGATTGAACGCAGTTCTTATTCCCAGATCCTTTCTCGCCTGCGCTGCATGTCGCATCGAGGGATGGAATTTCGGTGCAAAAAAGAAGGCTATCCCAGCCTCACGCAAGCATTGCTCGACCTGAACGGGATCGGCATCAATTTTGACACCCATTTCTTCAAACAAATCGGCACTGCCACATTTACTTGAAACCGACCTATTGCCATGCTTGGCTACAGTTACACCACATGCAGCTAACACCAACGCAGCTACAGAAGATATGTTAAAAGTGTTTGATCGATCCCCTCCGGTTCCGCACGTATCAAACGAGCCCGTATAGGTTTCTTGAAGCTTTACTGTGTGTGTGCGCATTGTGCGAGCAAGTCCCACGATCTCGTTTGGACGCTCACCCTTCATGGCTAACCCAACTAGTAACCCACCGATTTGTGCTGCAGTGGCTTTACCGTCCATTATTAATGCCATGACAGCGCCCGCTTCATCCGATGTCAAGTCACACCTGCGATTCAATTTCTCTAGTATTTTCGTAAACATTACAATTCCAGAAAGCTCTGTAAGAGTCGAAGTCCCGTTGTTGTCAAAATCGATTCCGGATGAAACTGAACACCGTGTATCGGCCAAGAAATATGTCTTACAGCCATTATTGAACCGTCATCGGTTGCTCGTGCCGCCACCTCAAGGGACTCCGGAAGATTTTCATCAGAAACTACAAGTGAATGGTAGCGTGTTGCAGAAAATCCACCCGACAGATCGCGGAAAATTCCACGACCATCATGATTAATTGTGGAACACTTTCCATGACGTACCTGCCGATTCCGAACTACCACACCTCCAAAGGCCACACTAATTGCCTGATGTCCAAGGCACACACCCAAAACAGGTACACGTGAACCAAAACGACGAACGGCTTCAACCGAAATACCAGCATTCTCAGGACGACCAGGGCCGGGAGAGATAACTAGCCGAGCTGGATTGATCGCTTCAACCTCATCAATAGTCACTTCATCGTTACGACGAACTATGATTTCTTCACCCAGCTGGCCCATGTATTGCACCAGATTGTAAGTGAACGAATCGTAATTATCGATCACTAGGGTCATATTAATTCTCGATGAGCCATCTCGATTGCTCGCAACATTGCTTTTGCCTTATCTTCAGTTTCCTTAAATTCGGACTCAGGCACCGAATCAGCCACAATGCCGGCTCCGGACTGTATGGAGGCACGACCATCTCTAATCGTGATCGTGCGAATTCCGATACAGCAATCCAAATTACCTGCGAAATCTAAATACCCAATAGCACCAGCATAAATTCCTCGGTGCGTGGGTTCTAACTGTGTAATCAGTTCCATCGCTCTAACTTTTGGCGCTCCTGATACTGTGCCTGCTGGAAAACAGGCAGCTAAAGCATCCAATTGATCCTTCCCATCGGCAAGCCGTCCTTCTACCTTCGACACCAAATGCATCACATGGGAGTAACGTTCAAGCCGCATAAATTGCGGAACCCTGACAGTCCCGTACTCGCACACTCGTCCGAGATCGTTACGTCCCAAATCGACCAGCATCACATGTTCGGCCCGTTCCTTTTCATCCGCTTTAAGTTCTTCTCCAAGGCGTTCGTCTTCCCATGCGTCCATCCCACGCGGTCGTGTTCCTGCAATCGGATGGGTTTCAACTTTCTTATTTTCAACTCTCACTAACATTTCTGGAGACGCACCGACGATAACCGTTCTACCCATTCGCATAAAATACATGTAGGGAGATGGATTGATGTGCCTAAGTGCCCGATAGACGGTGAATGGATCGGCCGTAAGTTCAGTCTGAAACCGTCGAGAAAGCACCAGTTGAAATATTTCTCCTTCAAAAATATGCGACTGCGCAGTCTTAACCGAAGACTCAAATGATTTTTGGGATAGATTTGAAGTTATCTCATGTTTAGCTTTCTTCAAGGATTCTGATCGCGACAGTGTTCGCTCTAATTCTCTTTCTAAGAATGTCATCTTGGCGCATGCGAATTGATAAAGCGCCGGAAGGTCGTCACCTTTCGATACCCGCGCGTTTGCAATAATCAGAATTCGATGCGCAACGTGATCGAAAGCCAGCACCGTGTCAAAGAGCATGAACGCGGCTTCGTCGTCGGCATCAGATTCATTATCCAAAGAAGCCTGCCGAGTCCAGGCTTCCTGCAGTGACGCTTCAAACCATGGGACGGAATCGTAACCAAGATAACCAACGGCGCCACCAGTAAATCTCGGCAACTCAGGCACTACTGGAGAACGATATTTAGTCATTAATTGTCGAAGCGTGCTCATAAATGACTCGGATCGCTTAGATATGACGCCGGCGTGCTCAACGATGGTTTGCCCTTTTCGTGATCGCACAATGAGAAAGGGGTCTTTTCCAAGAAATGAATATCGAGCAACCTGTTCACCACCATCAACACTTTCTAAAAGAAATGCGTTATCTGAATGTTCCGCAATTTTTAGAAATGCCGAAACAGGAGTCAGCAAATCAGCCATGATTTCTTTGCACACTGGAACAAAGGTTCCGTGCGACGCCAAATCGACAAACTCTTCCAAAGTGGTCTGTTTCATGAGTCCTTCACCGTCCATTCCAACGCCTTTATGGCTGCTTGTTCCATAACGATTGGGTTTGGCTTAACGCCAGTCCACCATTGGGCCTGGGCTTGCGCTTGAGCAACCAACATGTCCAAGCCTCCTAATACCTCACAACCTTGCTGCGAAGCATCTTTCATGAGCCGAGTCTGCCTTGGGTTATAAACCAAGTCGTAAACCAAGTGACCATTTAGATAATCTGGCCTCATCGGAGTCTTATCAACATTCGGAAATGTTCCAACTGGAGTTGCATTCACCAATAAATCCCAAGTCTTCGGTAACGGCGGCCATGGCCCTGCTACAGCTTTTCCCAGCGAAGCAACTGCTTTCGCCTTTTCAAGGCGTCTTGCATGAACACTCACAATTGCGCCAGCCTGACTCAAAGCAACTGTCACCGCTCTCGCTGCGCCTCCAGCGCCTAATACAGATGCACGAAGGCCTTGGAGCCCGATTCGCCGTTTAAGAGGCGCAAGAAATCCTTCCGCATCCGTGTTGATTCCAGACCAGCACTCAGGATCAACTCGGATTGTGTTTACCGCCCCAATAAGCTTGGCAACGGTGTCAGGCTTTTTGATTTGCTGTAGCATGGTCTGCTTGAACGGGGCGGTGATGCTCGCACCCTGAATTGAGAGCGCTTTTGCAAAACCTGCGAAATCGGCTACATCATACGCTTCAAGTGGTAAGTACACCGCATCTCGCTGTTGTTCTGCAAAACTAGCATTATGCAGTGCTGGTGAAATTGAATGGGAAATCGGATTCCCAACAACACCAAACACCTCCGTGTTGGCTGTGAGATTTCTATATCGAAAACTCTCGAGCATCTGTTCAAGAGGTAATTGCCCTGGTGCTGCGTTGCCAGCATAGGTCCAATCTGACCCAAAGCGAGATGCAAGAATTCGAGAGGCCAATCCAGGCATTCCCATGCCGATGACTACAACACGCTCTTGACCGGTAGCTGTGTGACCAATCTCCAGCAGTGGAAGTAAATCGCACAACCGTGTAGCTGTAACGGCAACTTTAACAACGGCAGCACCCATTGCTCGCATTGCCCGATACTGATCGTGCAAATCGGCAGGTACTCCTTGAAAGTCGTGCATCGAGAGTACGATGTTTCGTCCAGCTCTTTTTTTTACAGCGCTCTGGAAGCCTCGATTCCATTCCATATCCACATAATCAGCGCCCGACTCAATCGCCTCAAGAAGTAGCTGACGACGTTCCTCTTCTGAACCTCTGAAGAGACCGCCATCACGAATTGATCGACAGGTGATAATGACTGGACATTTACGTCCATTTAAGGCGGCTTGTACGTCTGGATCTCGAACCGAATCTAGACGCAATTCAACTAAATCCACGTCCCTTACGGCATCTCGACGTTTTCTAAGCTCGGCCATGTTATCGGCCATCACGGTCAGGCAAATCTGGGCTTTATGCATTCCTTTAAAAACAAAAAAACCTCTGCAGCAGATATGCTGAAGAGGCTTTGAACTTCTTGTGCTAGATCTTTTTCGACGGTCAGACTGGCACAGTCACCCCTCCAGAACCACTGGTAAAATAGAAAAACCGCCACCAAGTGCGACAAAAACACACCGCTAGGGGATCAATCAGCGTCGGTTTCGTGGTCAGCGATGAAATCATAAATATATCCGTGTCGAAATACGTCTCAGTTCCAATAAAATGAGACTATCAAAGGGGCGCCAAGGCTGTCAATCATGGGTCAAAACTGAACCGTAAACCCTTAGTTGAGTATAACCTCCTCAGCTCCTGACTTAAACTCTATGCTATTACGCACCTTAATTATAGGCACCTTAATCCTAACCAATCCCAATTGGTTGCTTGCTTCAACCGATTTTATGCCCCTTGAAGAAGTTGAGGCTGGCATGACCGGTATCGGCATTACTGTATTTGAAGGCAGCAAGCGAGAAGAGTTCGCTGTTCAGATCCTCGGTATTCTCAAGAATATTAATGGTCCACAAAGAAGTCTTATACTTGCTCGGCTCGCGGGAGGTCCTTTAGCTGAGACCGGAGTAATTCAGGGCATGAGTGGAAGCCCTGTCTATATTAACAATAGACTCGTTGGGGCTGTGTCACACGCATTGGGCCAGTTCACGCAAGAACCAATTGCAGGCATCACACCCATTGCCGACATGATAGAAGCGGTATCCCAACCGAACCTGAGACCACCGTCTAGTCAAGTCAATCTTACTCTTCCAATTACAAATGAGAGTTTTCTTGGTGCCTTTAGACACTCGCTAGTACAAACCAATTCTTCTGGTTCAGTATTCGGCAATGTAATCAGTAGAGGCGTTTCTCAAGAGACCGCAAACCGACTCGCCGCCCTCCTTAGACCAATTGATACTCCTCTTGTCTTTAGTGGATTTACAAACGATTCTCTTCAATTCCTGAGTGATTCATTTTCAAGTAACAGTATCTCTCCAGTTCTTGGTGTTGGCACTGTTCAGGATGAACAAGACAGAAACGCTACTATCCCTCTTCGTGCAGGCGATCCCATCGCGATCAGTCTTATCAGTGGAGACTTGTTTGTCGCGGGAACAGGCACGACCACATTGGTTGACGGTAATCGCGTTTATGCGTTTGGTCATCGCTTTCAAAATCTCGGACCAACGGATTTTAGAATGCACCGCGCAGAGGTGCAGGTTGTGCTCCCAAGCCTTTTATCCTCCACACGAATTGCAGTTGTTGGCGAACCTATTGGAGTCTTTCAACAAGACCAGCCCACCGCAATCGCTGGCACCCTGGGTATGGATGCAAGGGTAATTCCGGTTACCGTATCTCTCACCGCTCCACATTCGAGTGTTGAACAACGCGTGATGAAATTCGATCTGGCACACGATCAACTTATGACGCCACTCCTCGCGTATGTGTCGGTTTTGAGCACCTTGACGGCATATGGACGAGAAATCGGAACTGCTACCTACACCTTGAATGGAAGCACCAAGATTACAGGTCAAAACGATATTTTCGTCGACAACATCTTTACCGGACCGTCATCCGCAATAAACGCTGCGACGGCAGTGGCTGGACCGCTCGTTATGCTACTTAACAACGATTATGAGGAGGCGAACATTGAGGAGCTTTCGCTCGCAATCACTGCTGTAGAGGAAGCGAGAATTGAAACGATCGAACGGGTCTGGTTAGATCAGGTTCGACTTAACCGAGGTCAAGTCGTAGACCTCAATATTACGACGCGGAACTACCGAGGGGGTGAAACAGTTCGAACTCTTCCGATCACAATTCCAACCAATAGCCCAACCAATTTGTCCTTACTGGTCTCCGGAGGACCACAATTTAGCCTTTGGGAACAACAAGAAATTCGTCCTCCAGTGAAACCACGTAATATGCCTCACTTGATTAGATTGCTAAACAATACTCGGCAAAACAATCGTATTTACATTCGTCTATTTGGGGATGATTATGGTGCAGTGGTGCAAGGAGAGCAATTGACCTCTCTCCCTCCTTCAATGCTAAATATTTATCGCTCTGACCGCAGCAGCGGCACAACGACGCCACTGACAAAAGCTACCTTTTATGAGACAGACACCTTAAGCGACTATGCAATAGAAGGCCTTCATTTGCTACATTTGGAAATCACTACACAATGACCGGTCGTCTCAAGACAAAATAGAATCGATATGCGCTTTCAATTAATTCTGTGCTCACTCTTCCTTATCGCTTGGCAAATAACCATAGGCCTGGCATCTGTGCCAATTACATGGCATGTTTCAAGTCGCGATCAGTTTTTACGCGGAGAACTCGACAATTTAGCAATTCATGAAAGCGGCCAGTTAATCTTGGGACCGCAAATTAATGAGTTGCAGGACCCTGACACACCAATTATTTGGGCGCTTCAAGAAGCAACTGACGGAGCCCTCTGGTTAGGCACGAGTAGCAATGGTCATATCTATCGCTCAAGCGAAAACCAGCCAACCCGCTTAACCTTTGAGGTGGAAGAGCTAGAAGTTCACACCCTTGCTTCTGGTCCAGACGGCACTGTTTATGCAGGAACGAACCCAGACGGAAAAATTTACCGTCTGGCAACAGACGGCAGCGCAGAATCAATCTTTGATCCTGAGGAAACATATATCTGGGCGCTCACTGTCGATTCCAGTGGCACCTTATATGTAGCTACAGGACAAAGCGGAGCGATTTACAAGATCGCCCCAAACGGTGAGGGAGAAATCTTTTACGAGTCAACTGCAACCCATGTCATTTCGCTTGGATTTGATTCATCGGGTAATTTGATTGCTACAACAGAATCGCCAGGACAAGTCATTCGAATCGATGCAGCAGGAAACGGATTTTTGCTTCTCGACTCACCATTTACCGAAGTCCGAGCCATAACTCATGCTCCTGATGGGTCGTTTTATGTCGCAGCACTGCGTGATTCGGCCGTCGAGTCGATGCAAAATACCGCGATTACGACCGGCCTGCCGGAAGCTGATATCTCTACTAGTGTAAATGGCAGTGCCCAATCAACCCAAACCTACAGTTCGAATGTCGAAAATGCCATGGGCGCTGTGTACCACATCCTCCCAGACGGTTTGTGGAATATCTACTGGTCCTCAACTAGCGAGGTTCCCTACGATCTACTTATTGATAGTGATGGAAGTCTGCTTATCGCAACAGGTCAGAAAGGACGGATCCTTCGTCTCTCTGGTAATCCCGTCAGGGCCACGCTCCTCGCCACTACGCCGACGCAACAGGTCACGACTTTCATGCAATCATCGACAGGGGTAATCCATTTTGCAACTGCTAATCCTGGCAAGGTTTTTGGAGTTACCAATAACCTCGCCTCTGAAGGCACATACTTTTCAGAGGTCAAAGACGCAACCAATATATCGACGTGGAGCACAGTCAAATGGCGGGCTTCTGCGCCAGGTGACAGTCGCGTGGATATTTTCACTCGTTCTGGAAATACCAGAAACCCTGACAACAACTGGAGCGCTTGGTCCGATGCTTACGAGCATTCGACTGGAAGCCATATCGAAAGTCCAAAGGCGCGATACTTCCAATGGAAGGCAGTGCTCCATAAAGGTGAACAGAGCATTTCCCCTATGCTCACTTCAGTTACGGTTTCCTATCTTCCAAGAAATCTGAAACCCATACTCTCCTCTGTCACGGTGCATCCAGCCGGAACTGTGTTTCAAAAAGCATTTTCAAACGGAGATTTTGAAATCGCTGGCTACGATAACAGCGCTTTGAATACGATGCCGGAGATCACCCTTGAAGCTCAAGCGACAAGGCAAGCGACTAGCCCTTTAACTGGACGTCGAGCCTATCGAAAGGGGCTACAAACCTTCGAATGGGTAGCAACCGACCCTGACGATAACCGACTTCTCTATGAGGTGCGCTACCGAAATGAAGGAAGCATGTCATGGAAGATCTTGATCGAGAATTTATGGCAACCAATTTTTGTCTGGGACACTACATCAGTTCCAGACGGTGATTATGTCATCGCCGTCACAGCATCCGATACTCTCGCAAATCTGCCTAGTGCAAGCCTGATGACTCAACGTGAAAGCACTGTTTTCACTATCGACAACACCGCTCCCAATATCGAGTTGATGCCGATCCGAGAGGAACAGACGAATCTATCTCTATCATTCGTGGTGCAGGATGCACGCTCTTGGATTGAGCAGGTCGAGTACTCTTTGGACGCTAGTTCTTGGGTGCCAGCGTATCCAAGCGACGGAATTTTTGATTCGCAGCGCGAAACATTTGAAATAACACTTACGCCACAGTCATCAACAGCTGAAATCGTAGTCCGAGCCACGGATGCCATGAACAATGTTGGCACCGCTAACGTAAAATGGCGAAGCACTGAACCGTAACCTTTTCCTTCACACAAACCATGCTCATTGCGATCATCGTGCGATCAGCCGTATGTTAAATGGATTATTCGTAATTGTAATCGTAGTTTCAATATTGCTCGCTGCTCTAACGGATCGCATGGAGCAGGTTAGTCAGGCTGTCTTATCATCTGCGGGTGATGCAGTAACGCTTGCCATTGGACTCGTTGGAGTAATGGCCTTCTTTCTTGGTTTAATGCGAGTCGCAGAAGATGCGGGGCTTTTGCGACGCGTGGCTCGAGCCATTGGACCCGTAATGCGCTTACTGTTCCCAGATGTCCCAAGCGACCATCCTGCAATGAGCGCCATGATACTGAACATCTCAAGTAATATGCTCGGCCTGGGAAATGCAGCAACTCCATTTGGCATTCGAGCTATGGAAGAACTTGATAAGTTGAACAGTCGTAAAGGAACTGCTAGCAATGCCATGGTGCTCTTTCTAGCCATTAATACGGCTGGCTTGGCCGTGTTGCCCTCTGGTGTAATTGGTCTTCGAGCATCGCTTGGATCTGCAGACGCAGCAGGAATATTACTACCCACATGGTTTGCAAGCGGCTGCGCAACAATTGTTGGCGTTCTGGCGGCTACCTTACTCTCACGATTACCCTATTACCGAGTATCCGAACCTCCTGGGTTACCGGCTAACCAAGTACTCGAAGACAAGGCCTCCCTGTCACAAGAGATTGCCAGTCTTGAGAACACAGAATTCGAAGGAACTCGATCTAAAGAAATATCAAAGCGCCGCTGGGTTGTGCTCGCTTTTTGGATTACCTTTATTGGGCTCTTTATTCGTCACATACTCACAACGCCAACCGATGCGTCCGCGGACGACCTTGCTCGAAACATTATGTCCAACTGGAGTTTGCCGGTAATAATTGCAAGCCTCATATTATATGGATGGGCGAATGGAGTTCGAGTTTATGAATCATTGATTACAGGTGCGAAGCAGGGATTCGAAGTCGCACTCCGGATTATTCCTTATTTGGTTGCGATTATCGTCGCGATTGCAATGTTTCGAGCCTCCGGTGGAATTGAGTTAATGGGCCTCATGGTTGCACCGATTACCACTTTAATCCAGATGCCACCAGAAGCACTGCCAATGGCCATCCTCCGGCCGCTTTCAGGATCTGGAGCATATGGCATCATGGCGGAGATCATGAGCACTCATGGCCCGGATTCCTTGATTGGATATATGGTCAGCACTTTTCAGGGTAGCACTGAGACCACTTTCTACACCCTGGCCGTATATTTTGGGGCAATCGGTATCGTGAGGGCCCGACACGCGATCATTTCTTGTCTGATGGCTGACTTCGCTGGAATTATGGCAGCAGTGTTCATCGTTAATCTCCTATTCGGATAACTTCGACACCCTGGCGATTCACTACGGATCATCAAAACCAATCGCTCGACAGAAAACGGACACTCTGGGAAGAGGCTTTCATAACTTCGTGTAAAATAACTGTATATGTTGCGTTTCTTAACAGCAGGTGAATCCCATGGTCAGGGCTTGGTGGTTATTCTTGAAGGAATTCCCGCTGGTCTCACGCTAGATTTCGACGCCATCACGAATGACCTTCGCCGTCGCCAAGGTGGATACGGGCGTGGAAATCGTATGAAAATCGAATCCGATCGCGCCCAGATCTTATCTGGAGTTCGAGCTGGACAAACGATCGGCGGTCCTATTTCCATGCTTATTGAAAACAAGGACTGGGTTAACTGGGAAAGCACTATGAGAGTTGAAGCTCCGGACAACCCTGAGCCTGATGAAAAGTCACGCTCAAGACCAGTTGTTTCGAAACCTCGACCTGGCCATGCGGACCTTGCAGGCAGCTTGAAATACGCCAGGCAAGATATTCGAGATATTCTCGAAAGAGCAAGCGCCCGAGAAACAGCGGCCAGGGTTGCAGCAGGGGCGATAGCTCGACAACTTCTGCAACATTTCGGAATCGAAATTATCAGTCACGTTACTAGCATCGGCGGTTTATCTCTAAACGACCCATTGGCCGTAACTTTCGAACAAGCACAGTCATTACCGGCTGATTCACCTCTTCGATGCGTCGACTCTGAACTCGAAAAGCAGATGACTGCCACTATTGATAAAGCTCGAGCGGCTGGAGACACCGTGGGGGGCACTTTCGAGGTAATCGTTCGTGGAGTTCCAGTTGGACTCGGTAGCTATGTGCAATGGGATCGAAAATTAGATGGACGTTTTGCCCAAGCTTTAATGTCTATCCCTGCAATCAAATCAGTCGGCATCGGGCGAGGCCCTGCAGTAGCGGAGTTATTGGGATCGCAAGTCCACGACGAAATAGTGCTGAGTCCTACTGCCAAAGCCGGCAACAAAGAACCTTTGGGAATCAGTCGTCCAACCAATAATGCGGGAGGGCTCGAAGGAGGAGTGAGCAATGGTGAAGAAATTCGCCTTTCAGCCTGCATGAAACCTATCTCAACATTGATGAAGCCTCTCAGGTCCGTAGACCTCTCGACCATGACTGAGGCAGAAGCTACCGTTGAACGAAGCGATGTTTGTGCCGTGCCAGCAGCAGCTGTAGTCGCTGAAGCTGTCGTTAGCTTGGTTTTGGCTGGCGCTTTCATGGAGAAATTTGGTGGTGACTCTATCGCCGAACTATCCAAGCATTTTGGAAATACAGATTCTTTCGTCGAAGTGGCGACTGGATCGGACGAATCCAACAACTAGTTCATAGGCTGGTAACCTCAGATGCTTCGGCCTATCGTAAAGCACGGTAACGTCACGCTCCATCGGCCTGCAGAACTTGTTAAACATATAACTTCTGAAATTCAAACTCTTATCGATGACATGATTGAGTCGATGTATGCAGCCCAAGGGATAGGGCTGGCTGCGCCTCAAATTGGCGTTGGACTCAGGATTTTTGTGATCGATTTATCTGGAGGAGAACAATCCTCTAAAGTTTACGTGGTCATTAATCCTAGAGTGATCGAATACGACGGTGAGCAATTAGAGGAGGAGGGGTGTCTTAGCTTACCCGGGTTCACGGCAACCGTTACCCGACCCTCACGAATAGTTGTAGCAGGACTTGACCGCCAAGGTAAAGAACTGCAGGTTGAAGGTGGCGACTTGCTGGCCAGAGCCCTTCAACATGAGATAGATCATCTTGACGGACGACTGTTTATCGACCGACTAAAAGGCATCAAACGAAGTGTAATTATGCGACGAATGGACAAACTTAAACGTAAGGGACAATGGTGAGGATCGCATTTTTTGGAACACCAGAATTCGCTCTTCCAACCATCTCTCGACTGGTAGAATCGTCTCATTCTGTAGTCGCAGTGGTGACCCAACCTGATCGCCCACGCGGCCGAGGTCAGAAAACTACCACTTCCCCAATCAAGGCGTTCGCGCTTAAACATCAACTAGACGTTTTCAACCCCACGCAACTCAAAGACGGTAAGTTCCAACAGTTACTCTCTGACACCAAACCAGATCTTGGCGTGATTGCCGCCTACGGACAAATACTTCCTGACGCGTTATTAAAACTACCTGGCTACGGATTCATTAACGTACACGCATCACTGCTACCAGATTATCGTGGTGCAGCACCGATTCAGCGGGCAATTCTGGATGGACGATCGGAGACCGGAATCACAATTATGCGTGTTGTCTCCGACCTCGACGCAGGGCCAATACTAGCTACTAGCAGTCGACCAATTGCACTCAACGAAAATGCATTAGAAGTGGAGCAAGCGCTAGCGGTCATTGGAGCAAAACTATTAACTGAAACCGTCGATCAAATTCTTGCGGATCAACTACAGGAACAACCACAGAATCATACTGTTGCAAATTACGCGCATCGACTTAAGAAGGCCGATGGATTAATCGATTGGGAAGCGCCTGCAATGACTATTCATAACAAGATCAGGGCACTCCACCCTTGGCCTCATGCCTTCACATACTGGGGTCAAAATAGGTACCTAATATTAGAAAGTGCTCCACCATTACATCCTCCTGAAAAGCAAACTAAACAATCTCCGGGACAGATCGTAACTGCCAACTCAAATGTTCTTGTGGTTAATACCGGCGATTCCGTGGGTTTGTCCATTCTGAAAATACAACCTGAAGGTAGGCGTCCTATGTCAATTCGGGACTTTGTATCTGGCTACCGCATAACTCCAGATGCGAAATTTCAGCCACTGGCCCAAGCATGACCAGTCCTGCTCGTACCGCAGCATTCTATGCGTTCCGAAGTGTGACACAAAAGAGAGCAAGTTTGCCTCAAGCTCTAAGCAAGGCCCGCCAAGATTTATCAGATAAGCGCGACCGCTCGTTAACTGCAGACATCGTTACAGGAACGCTACGGTGGCAAGGCATGCTAGATCATGTCATTCAAGAATGTGCACATCGCCCAAGTAGCAAGCTGGACTCTCGAATATTAGATTTATTGCGTATCAGCGCATATCAAATATTTCGACAAGATCGTGTGCCGATCGCAGCTATAGTAAACGACGCCGTCAATCTCACTCGCGAGATAAGACGCGCTCACGCGGCAGGATTTGTCAATGCCGTGCTACGCACTTTGACAAAGGTTCAATCCGAACCCCCATTACCAAGTCAACCCGGCTCAAAAGAACTTGCTGCCCATGAAGAAATATCCTTTAAAGATTGGCCGCAGGCTCTACAGGAGGCGTCTCTAGATTATTTAAGCACGACAGAATCACACCCGCGTTGGCTCGTTGAGCGGTGGCTTGTCCGTTATGGATACTCGTCTACTCTCGCTTGGGTGCGTTTCAATAATACCCCTGCGCCACTTACGCTGAGAACCAATCGCATCAAAACCGACAGAGACACACTAATAAAAGAATTAGAACAGCATGCCGTTCACGTCAAACCAGCTAGTTATGCGCCAGACGGACTAATTGTTTTAGACGGTAATCCACTGCATACAGCGCTTGCTCAATCCGGACACTTTGTTTTTCAAAGTGAAACATCTCAATTAATTTCATGCCTAGCTAATGTCAAACCCGGGCAACAGGTTCTTGATACTTGCGCGGCCCCTGGAGGAAAAACCACAGCCCTGGCGGCCGATATGAATAACGCTGGCTTTCTAGTGGCCACCGATATTCGAACGGCTCGCCTCGATTTGCTTGCGAAAACCATTAGCCATAGTGGTGCGAGAAACATACGTCTCGCCCAAGCTGACTTCGTAGCTGGCGCCCCATTCTCACACTCATTTGACTGCGTTGTTGTGGATGCGCCTTGCACTGGACTTGGAACGATCCGAACCGACCCGGATATTCGATGGCGATGTCAGCCAAATGATTTTTCGAAAACGACTGAAATACAGCTATCAATTCTTGAGCAAGCTTCACACGCTGTTAGAAACGGGGGTAAACTCCTCTATTCCACTTGCTCAAGTGAGCCTGAAGAAAATGAAGAGGTGATCGCTTCATTTCTTAAATTGCAGCCCAAGTTTTCAATTCTTGGCGCTAAATCGCTCAGAGCGAGCTTAGGTGTAACGTTAACATCCGTCATTAACTCGTCTGGGTGTCTCCGAACCTATCCATTTTTGCACGGTCTTGACGCTTTTTTTGCTACTGTTCTGATTTCTGATTAGTGCCCTGAGCATTGTGTACAGCAATGACATGTTGTAAATTTTATATTTAATGGCTCTACCAGAGAAACTGTGGTCTCTTGGAAAAACACTGGTCTGGATTGCGGCCCTAGGTACCACTTTTTTACTTTTCGCATTTGCAGGAATGCGGATTTCTCTCAAGTCACTTGAGGTGGTGGTCCCCGACCTAATGGGTCAACCTCTTGACGAAGGCAAGGCCACGACAGAAGATCTTGGTCTTCGGATACGTATCGACACAAGCCGTCGATTACACCCTACAATTCCAGCTGGCGCGATTATGCTGCAAGATCCAAAAGCCGGAGTAGCCACACGCCGACAACGTACCATTAAAGTCTGGGTCAGTGCTGGCGCCAGCCCGAGTCAACTGCCTAGCCTGATTGGTGAAACTGAAGGTACAGCCCAACTCCGTCTACGAGAGGACAAGGTTGAACTTCTTCGAATAGCAAGAATGCGGTCGAATCGATACCCTGATGGTGCGGTGGTTGGACAAGACCCACCTCCTGCAGCTACCAGCTCGGCAGTGTCGGTCCTGATTAATCAAGGTGAACGCACTTCAACCTATGTGATGTCTGATCTAATTGGAGCCGAACTGGATGCAGCTACAGCCGCTCTTCGCAGTCAAGGTTTTCGCGTGACTGTCACCAGTGACCATTTGTATCCCAATATTCCACCAGGTATCGTTCTGCGACAATATCCACAGGCCGGCTTTCAGATTTCTCCAGGCGAACCGATTTCCCTTGAGGTGAGCCGTTGACAGTCCGTATCGCAGCTTCAATTCTTGCAGCCGATTTCTCTGCTTTGGGTGAGGCGGTCGCAACTGCGGAACAAGGAGGAGCGGACCTTATTCATATCGATGTAATGGATGGACATTTTGTGCCAAATATTACAATAGGTCCGCCTGTGGTTCGTGCGATCAAGCGTGTCACTTCCCTGCCCCTTGACGTGCACCTTATGATTGCCGATCCTGCCAGGTATCTAACTACGTTTGCTGAGGCTGGCGCCGACTTCTTGTCAGTCCACGTAGAAGCCACGCCACATCTTCACAAGACACTAACTGAAATCAAAGAACTCGGCCTCAAGGCTGGTGTCGCACTCAACCCCTCAACACCAGCGAGCGTACTTAACGAAATCGCCACAGAAGTTGACTTCGTCCTCGTCATGTCTGTAAATCCAGGTTTTGGAGGACAGAAATTCATCCCTCGAACGTTGACGAAAATTGACACGATCCAAGGCATCCTAGAAAACGCTAAGAATGCGGCTTCCATCGAAGTGGACGGTGGTCTTAATCAGTCAAACGTTAGAGATGTTGTAGCAGCCGGCGCCGATATGCTTGTAGCGGGTTCGGCGATATTCGGTTCACCTGATCCTTCTCAAGCGATAGAAACACTTCGGATGGCGGGAAACTCCGAGCGACCTCCAACGGGACGAAAATAGGCGTGAGCGCATCATCTTCTTCGCTTGTACGAGTTAGGTACGCCGAAACTGACAAAATGGGCGTTGTGTACTACGCCAACTACTTCGTTTGGTTCGAAATTGGCCGAACCGAATTACTACGTAGTCTAGGCTGGAGTTATCGAGAGATGGAAGATTCAGGCATAGCGCTACCCGTCATTGAAGCACAATGCCAATATCTCCAGTCGGCGCACTATGATGACGAGCTTGAGATTGAGACTAAAGGTACTCTCTTGTCAGCCGTCAGAATAGCGTTCGATTATGAAATTGTACGACGATCAGACAGGGTAATAAATGTCTCAGGTCGCACTGTTCATGCCGCCGTTAATAATCAAGGCCGGCCTTGCCGCCTTCCAGATCGAATTAGTGTAGGTCTCCAATGAAGGCACTTGTCACCGGAGTCGCAGGATTCATCGGGTCCCACCTTGCAGAATCATTAATTCAAGAAGGCGCGGATGTAATCGGCGTTGACTCATTCACCGATTATTATGCTCGAGCGATTAAGAACGCCAATCTTGAAAAGTTAAGCGCTAGCTCACGATTCCAACTCGTCGAGGGATCCATAGAATCGATGGATCTTGCAACCTACCTTAGTGATCGCACACATGTATTTCATTTAGCAGCACAGGCTGGTGTCCGCACGAGTTGGGGAATGAATTTTAGCGTGTACACAACTCTCAACATTAATGCGACACAGATCCTATTGGAGGCTTGCCTAAAAAGTAAGATAGAACGATTTGTCTATGCATCAAGTTCTTCCGTGTATGGGGAGAGGTCTCCATTGCCGATGCGTGAAGATGCTGTGCCCCTACCTATCTCACCCTACGGACTAACAAAACTGGCGGCGGAACATCTCTGCATGCTGTACCATAGAAGTTACGGACTTCCGACCGTTTCTCTTCGATATTTTACAGTTTACGGACCGCGTCAACGTCCTGATATGGCATTTCATAGATTCTTGACAGCAGCGATCAGTAAATCGTCAATCACTCTATACGGTGATGGTCAACAGACCAGAGATTTCACATTTGTCCAGGATGTGGTTGATGCAACCATCGCTGCATCAAAATTTGGTCGACCAGGCAATATCTACAATATAGGCGGTGGCTCCCCCGTCACACTTTCTCAAACACTCGATCTGATTTCCTCGTGCGTCGGTCGGTCCCTAGACATTAAATACGAAACAACTCAGCGCGGTGATATGCACGATACTTACGCTGATATAGCGCGAGCTCGTCAGGATTTGAACTATGAACCCGCGGTTTCCCTAGCAGATGGGATTCAGGCGGAATACCAATGGATATCAGATACTAAGGTAATCTCGTAATGAATCTAACTACCTACGGACGATCGCTATCTGGTATTTATTTTCTTGCAGCCATCAGCTTGATCGCCAGTATTAGCTGCGGACCTACCGTGTACGACAATATACCTGAAGGTCATCCTCAGCCGGACATGTACTTATTCGAAACCGGACAGGCCGCAATGGAAGACAGGAAGTGGATTCGCGCACGAGCACTTTTCCGACGAATCGTTGATACCTTCCCACAAAGTCCATATCGCTTCGATGCAAAAATCGAACTTGGTAGATGCTATTATCTGCAAGGTGGACTCGTTTCACTTATCGAAGCAAGAAACGAATTTGAAGAGTTTCTCCGCTTTTTTCCAACCAATGCTCGAGCGGATTATGCGCAATATCTGATCGGAATGACCTATTTGGAAGCAACACTTGATCCAGATCGGGATCAGTCGCAAACGCAAGGAGCAATCGAGGCGTTTAATATTTTTCTCGACACGTATCCAGAAAGTCAATACCGTGATGACGCAGGAATAGCACTTCGAAGTGTTAGAGACCTTCATGGAGAATCAGAATTACGTGTCGCCCGTTTCTACTTTGAACACCGCTGGTGGCCCGGCACGATAAAACGTCTCCGCCAGCTTTTAGAAGATGACCCGGAGTTCAGTAGCCTAGATTCGGTTTATTACTACCTCGCCGAATCTCTCGTGAGAATGAACTCAGAGGCTGAAGCATTACCCTACTTCGAACGCCTTATAGATGAATTTGCTAGTAGTGAGTGGACTACAGCCGCGACCACAAGAATCGCAGAGTTAAAAAGATCGACATCGTAACCTTCGACACAGACTTACACACGATTTACTATGAAGGATGAAACCCTGATCATCTTAGGCTGACCGCCCGATGGTATCTTCGATAATAATCAAACGCAGAACCAAGAGCCGTTAGAAGGACAACCCATAGGGCTATTTCCCCAAAGATAAAAAATTCCTGCAGGTAATCTCTTCCTAAAATTAACAACACGATGGCTGCAACCTGCGCCACCATCTTAATTTTTCCTAATACAGAAGCCTCAATCGTAATACCTCGAGAATAAGCAATGCTTCTCAGAACTGTAATACCGATTTCGCGGCCTAAGATAATTGCCACCATCCATGCTGGTGCTAAATCCATTTGCACGAGAGAAATAAAAGCAGCAGTTATGAGAAGTTTGTCTGCGAGAGGATCCATTAACTGACCAAGAGTCGTCACTTGATGGCGACGTCTCGCCAAATATCCATCAAGCCAGTCAGTAAAGGCCGCGACACCAAAAATTATGACCCCAATTAATTCCTTGCGGACACCAAAAATGAGTCGTCCCTCAAATTTTGTAAGCAACACAACCACAAGCAGAGGAATCAGGAATATCCTAGCGAGAGTTAAAGAGTTTGGTAAATTCATTTGACGCATATTGCCTTTACCAGCATGTAGAGGAACAATTGTAGCCTGACAAAACGTCATAACCAAGCATTCAGGTAATGTGCGAGGCTAAATATGAAAGCTATCCTACTTGCGGGTGGTAAGGGAACCCGGTTACGCCCACTTACATTAAAGACCCCCAAGCCAGTCGTTCCAATTTTTGATAAACCGTTTTTGACTTACCAGCTGGAAACACTCGCTCAAATATCAGAGATTGACGAAGTAATACTCAGTCTGAACTACCAACCAGATCGCATCGAAGACTCTCTGAAAGCCAATGAATCATTTCCGTTTAAGATCCGCTACGTTGTAGAACCAGCACCTCTGGGAACTGCAGGCGCATTACGGTATGCGAAACAATATATCGAAGGCAGCATTTTGGTTTTTAACGGAGATGTACTAGCTCAACTTGATCTTGCTGATGTGCTCGATAAGCATCGTCAACAAAACGCGCGAGCGACTATCGTCTTAACGCAGATTGACGATCCAGGGGCCTATGGTCTCGTTGAGACTGACATAGAAGGCAATGTAAAACGCTTCCTTGAGAAACCAGAACCTGGCCATATTGCTAGCAACACCATCAATGCTGGAATATACGTTCTTGAGTCAGACACTTTGGATCGTATTCCTGAAAATACTAATTGGTCGCTGGAACGCAGCTTTTTCCCCTCCTTAATCAAAAATAAGGAGAGGTTCCAAGGCTACATTTCTGACGGATACTGGATTGATATCGGAACTCCAGAAAAATATCGACAAATACACTGGGATATCATGGATCACCAATTCGATGTCGAGCCCTTTCATTCTTCAGAGGTTGACCAAGTCGTTCTAAATCCTAGCGCGAACATATCGGAGACAGCTCAATTCATTGGACCGTGCTTTATCGGTAAAAACGTTACCGTTGAGTCTGGTGCTAAAATTGGACCATACGCAGTGATTAATCGTAACTGCAAGATCCATGAAGGTGCCGTACTTGAACGCTCGATCATCTGGCCTCATACCGAAATTGGAAGTCGAACCGTTCTTCGCAATCTGATTATTGGTCACGCTTGTAAAATTGGAAACGACATCAAGCCTAAAAAGGGCTCCATCATCGAGGACGAATCGAGTATTGGCAGACCTACTATAACGTTTTAAGTAAAGTTTGAATTCGATGTCAAAAATTAATCCTGCAATTTTTAAGGCTTACGATATTCGCGGCCTATATCCAAGCGAAGTCAACGAAGAAATATTTCGAGACATTGGGCAAGCTTTTGTTTCCCACCTACAGGCTAAGCGCATCGCCGTAGGTCAAGATATGCGATTGTCCTCACCCAGTCTGGCATCAGCATTTATTGAAGGAGCCCGAAATCAAGGTTGCGATGTTGTAGATTACGGCCTTATTGGCACAGATATGTTGTACTACGCCACTGTGACAGACCAACACGATGGCGGAGCCGAAATTACAGCGTCTCATAATCCGAAAACTTACAATGGCGTCAAGCTTGTAGCCAAGAATGCCATTCCGTTAAGCGGCGATTCCGGAATATCAGACATTCGAGACATTATTTCAAAAGGATTAGATTCACCCTCCAACAAATCAAAAGGTTTATACCGTAAGGCAAAGCGCCTCAATGAGTACGTGAATCACGTTCTTTCATTCATTGACATACCATCCATTAAGCCCTTTCATCTTGTCCTTGATGCTGGAAGCGGTATTGGAGGCCTTGTCGCGCCGTTGTTATTTGATCAATTGCCATGTCAGACAACTCGATTGTGTTTTGAAGTGGACGGCACCTTCCCTAACCATGAAGCAAACCCACTAATCAAAAAGAACAGAGAGGATCTCGTTAGCGCTGTAATTAGTTCCGGTGCAGACGCTGGAATTGCCTGGGATGGTGATGCGGATCGTTGTTTTTTCGTGGATGGGACTGGCGAGTTTATTTCTGGTGATTTCGTGACAGCCCTGTTAGCGGAAGTGTTTTTACTGAGACATCCTCAATCAAAGATTATTTATGACGTTCGTGCGAGTCATGCGGTTAAAGATCTCGTTGCTCGCCATAATGGTAGTGCATTAATGAATCGCGTCGGTCACGCGTTCATTAAAAAGCGAATGCGCGAAGAGGACGCTGTCTTCGGCGGCGAAGTCACCGGACATTATTATTTCCGAGATAACTTTTATGCAGACAATGGATTCATACCAGCTCTTTTGGTTCTTGAATTAATGTCTAAGAGAAATCAAACGCTGCGAGAATTACTGACACCGTTTCGGGAGCAGTATTTTATCTCTGGGGAAATTAACACTACCGTTAACTCAATGAGCGAGATTCCACACATTTTAGAGAGACTCAAGACTCATTACGCGGATGGAAATCTCGATTGCATGGACGGAGTGTCCATCGAATACGATACTTGGCATTGCAATGTTCGCCCGTCAAATACTGAGCCTTTGATTCGACTAAATCTTGAAGGCAATACTCCGTCAATCATGACAGACCGTCGCGATGAAATAATAGCTCTCATACGAAGTAAAGGTTAACAACAGTAAACAGGTAAAATCGTTAACTCTAAGAATGTTTGATAAAATGGCACAATCGTCCAATGCGGGAGTAACTCAGCGGTAGAGTCACGGCTTCCCAAGCCGTTGGTCGCGGGTTCGATCCCCGTCTCCCGCTCCATTTTCCTCGTGCGAATCAAAAGGAGTATCGATTGTTGCCTGACGATTGGAAATGAGACACTATTGAAGAAAGGCCTCAACTCGAGATTATCAATCACTCAGTAAAGCGTTACACGTATTCAGCACATGAATAGATTAACGAAACACAACGTCGAGCGACCTTTTGCATCGCTTACGCCTCAAGGAAGGGATCAAGCCGAAAATCAGAGTCGGCCGGAGTCCATTACATTATTAGGAGCTGGAATCACCATTACAGGTGAAATCTACGCTGAAGAACACCTTATTATCAATGGTCATGTTGAAGGCACCGTCAACTTGCCTGAACATGGCGTTGCAGTGGGAATTGACGGTCAAGTGCATGGCAAAATTTTTGCACAAACTATTAAGGTTCTTGGCAGAGTTAGTGGACAGATCACAGCTGAAGTCCTTGCTGAACTTCGAGACAGTGCTTACATGGAAGGGCGTCTGGTCGCACCACGTGTGGCAATCGATGACGGAGCCTATCTAAAGGCAGCCATCGATACAACACGCGCCTACATTGCATCTCAAGTAGCACGCTTTCGGGCTGGTGCCAAAACCGGATCTAAAAATGACACGCCTTGAGACAGCCCCGTTGCAGCCTGCCTGCTACCACAATCTCGCCTTTTTAATAAAACAGTCTATAAAACAATAGTTTCTGAAGTTCGAACAAACCGATGCGTAAGGTCGTGCGGTTCCGCCACCAGGTCTCTGGATTAAAGTAGTCTACCGATGTGGGATACATCGTCAACCTAACGTTTCGGTCTTCAAATACACGCTGAAAAATGTACAAGGCGCGAGCGGAATGAAATCTTGTTGTGACAAGAATAAGGCTTCCGATACTTTCATCATCCACCCATTCCGCAACTAACTTAGCCTCATCAAAAGTAGACTCGATGCCTTCTTCTAGAACGACAATGGCATCATCTGGCACACCCAATTCGCCCAACAGTAACAGCTTGAATTCCTTTGGACTGGCAGGCCTTACACTTCGCTGCCGGAGAATTTCGCTAGACTGAGGTTCATAGCCAAGAGTCACAACAACTCGTGGGGCATATCCATCCTTGTAAAGATCTGTTGCAACTATTTCGCGCTCACCAAAATAACTACCGTCCAAAACAAGAATCGCATCCGAAGCCTGAATGGGATCTACTACGATCATGAGCGAGCCTAGCCACGAAAGTACTGGCGCACGAGCAATATAGAGAGATCCAAGCGACACGCAAGTCACGACGAATGCCAAGGCAAGAAATGATCTCCATCGCGCTTTCAACATGGTAGCCACTTTGATATTAAATCCAATTTCTTAAAACTCGTAACTCCGTCATCTTGATTCTTCTGGATATGGAAACAATGTCGAGGGAACATGCGCGGCACTCATGTGCATAGCCATCTCGTCAACAATATTGGGGTGTTCGCTGGCAACGTTACGTGTTTCGCTCGGATCAGAAACTAAATTGTAAAGCTCCAGTCGATCGTCACTCTTCCCTTTTTGCCTGAAACGCACCCCTTTCCAATCGCCCATTCTGATAGCTTGTTTCCAAATCTGCTCGTGATATATAGACGGGTGAAATTCCCAATAGAGATACTGGTGTTGTTCTTGTGTAACTCCTCGTAACGTTGGCATGAACGAGATGCCATCGAGATCTTCAGGTATCATCACACCCGCCAAATCCAAAAGTGTTGGTGTAACATCCCAGAATGCTGATACATGCTCGCTCACCGTTCCAGCACTTACAGCTCCTGTCCATCTGGCAATCATCGGAACCCGAATGCCACCTTCGTACAAATCGAGTTTGAGTCCACGCAGTCCTCCACTGCTGTTAAAGAAATGAGGATCGGCTCCTCCCTCTTGATGTGGTCCATTATCACTACTAAAAATAATTAGTGTTTGCTCTGACAGTCCCAATTCATCTACGAGATCGACGATGCGACCAACATCCCGATCGAGTCTTGAAACCATTCCCGCAAAAGCGGCCCGTGGAGTTGGCTGGCTGATATACCGGCCTTGTCTTTCCGAGGCATGCTCTTTAAA
This sequence comes from uncultured Woeseiaceae bacterium, assembly GCA_964569695.1. Lineage (GTDB taxonomy): Bacteria > Acidobacteriota > Vicinamibacteria > Vicinamibacterales > UBA823 > UBA8106. The sequence goes on along the minus strand of CAZMUA010000005.1, from coordinate 89,679 downwards.
ACGACCGCGATAAGGTTCCATTGATTCATCAGGTACGTCCAACCCCGCATGTGGAATCGTCAGCGGCACATACAGAAAAAAAGGGCCATCGCGTGGCTGCTCAAGAAAGCGAAGAGTCTCGTCAATCAACAAGTCATGACTATAAAGGCCACGAGCTTCGTCTTGGTTTGCTGCTAGATGCACAATTTCTTCATTACGCCACAGGTGGTCTGGGTAGTAGGAATGCGCCTCGCGTTGACAATTATATCCAAAAAAATAGTTAAAGCCCTGACGTGTCGGCACCCCTTCGGTGTCCGGAGCTCCAAGACCCCATTTACCAATCGCAGCAGTCTCATATCCAACGTCACGCAAACGTTCTGCAAGTGTGATCCGACTATCGGGAATTGGATGTTGTCCTTCGGGTTCAATTTCTAGATTCCCACGAATGGTGGTATGTCCCGTGTGTAAGCCAGCCATTAATGACGCCCGAGATGGCGCACACACTGGGGCTCCCGCATAATGTTGGGTAAACACCATTCCTTCTGCTGCTAATTGATCAAGACGCGGCGTACTGATTACCTCTTGCCCATAAACACCAAGATCGCCATAACCAAGATCGTCGACCAAAATGTAAATTATGTTTGGTCGTGCGACATTCGAGTGGGTTACCTCGGGTAGTGGTGGTCCAGACGTACACATGACGGACAGGAGTAGGCTCACTACCGCGACTGCTCGTTTCGGGGAACCTAGCAGAAGGAACACTTTAGTCATGTTATTTCAGGTGATGACCGAAGGAGGAAATCTAGCGATCATCAACTCTATTGCTTGACGTAACGATCGTACCAATCTAGATATCGCTCGTATCGATCACGTTGATAGGTCGGGCGTCGAATTCCGTGACTCTGCCCTGGATAAATCACTAATTCCGTGTCACGGCCAAGGCGTCGTAATGCCTGATAAAGTTGCTCTGAATTCAGCGCTGGTACGTTCCAATCCTCCTCACCGACCATAATCAGTGTCGGAGTTGTAATTTTTTCGACCTGAAAAAACGGAGATAAATGAATCCACAGATCGGTGTTCTGCCATGGAAGTCCCAGTTCGGCCTCCCATTGTCGTTGGTAATGGTCCGTTCCATAATTGGATAGGTAATTAACCTCACTTGCTCCGGTAATGGCAGCCTGAAAACGACCAGTCTTAGTGATTACATAATTTGTAAGAATTCCGCCGTAACTCCAACCTCCAACACCGAGGCGGTCAGGATCGGCAACATTGCTTTCAATCACGTAATCAACTGCTGCCATGACATCGTCAAAATCTTTGTTTCCCCAATCGGCCCAAATCGCGCGAGAAAACGCAAAGCCATATCCAGAGGAACCCCTTGGATTTGCTGCCACAACCGCGTAACCCCTCGCCGCAAATAACTGCCACTCAAAACGAAAGGCAGTCGAGTACTGACTGACCGGTCCACCATGTATGCGAAGCAATGTCGGTAAGCTGGTTCCGTTGAGCTGGTCGGGTGGCCGCGTAAGAAATCCGCCAATAGGGGTACCGTCAGCGCTACTCGCCGTAAATCTTTCCACGGGGGCAAGCATAATACCTGCCAGGTGTGAGTCATTCACATGTGTAATTCTTGTGAGGCTTGAATCATTCACACGTGAGATTTCCGCCGGATAGGTTGGCTGACTCTCCAGAACAACCAAACGATCACTAGAACCAAGATGAAACCTTGAAATGTTGCGTTCACCGGCAATAATTCGTTCAACGTCACCACCACTAACGGGGACCTTTGCCAGATGACGATTCCCTTCATCCTCCAGTAGAAACAGCACGTGCTCGCCATCATTGGTTATCTGTGGTGAGCCACCATTACGGTCCAAGTCTGATCCGAGAAACCGAGGCGACCCGCCAGTCGTGGGAATCACCGCGATATATCGAGGGGCGTACCAGATATCAGCCGGATCTCCTCCGGCGACATAGGCAACGAAGGTGCCATCAGGACTAAATGCTGGAGAATTGTCACTTCCGTCTGAATCGGTCAACTGTAGAAGCGGTGCATCGGGACGCGCGTCCATAAGAAAAATATCGGTATTTGCATTCGAATCTGGAACTTCTGTTCGATTACTGACAAACACCAATCGTGCGCCATCTGGAGACCAGGCAGGAGAAACATCATCATACGGTCCATCGGTTATCTGAATGCTTTCCTTCGTCCTTACGTTAAACAGATGGAGATGTCGATATTGGTCTGTAAGATACCCTTGCCCATCGCGCTTTATCTGGAGACGAGTCACCACAATCGGTTGGGGTGTGTCATCGTCATTGGATGCTTCCGGGTTAGGATCTCTAACCACGACAACTAATTTCGCTCCATCTGGCGACCAACTAAACGCTGAGACACTGCCTTCATAGTTCGTCAGACGAGTCGCCTCACCACCTCGACGATCCAAAAGCCAGACTTCTGTCCCTTCGTCGTCTCGCGAAGACAAAAATCCGAGATATCGACCATCGGGACTCCAACGTGGGGCTGTCTCCGCACGATCGCTCGTCGTCAAACGAATGGCATCCTCTGTCGGATTGCTGAGGGATGACATAAAGATGTCTGTATCACTCCGATCTGCGTCGATATCGAGCTGAGACACCGTATAGGCGACCCAGTTACCGGCAGGACTGACCCTCGGTGCCCCAATGGTCCGTAACTCAAACAAATCATCGATTTCTAACAACCGCGTCTGTGCTGTAACACTGGTTGCAAAACTACTGAATAACATGAATGCACAGCTTGTCAGAATGATTCTCATTGGGAATTCCCTGATATGAAAGTTGTGGTTTTATACCAACCGAGCCGCAGTTTCGAGGAAGATATCGATATCAGACTCCGTGTTGAACAAGGCTGCCCCAATACGAATCTGCCGACCTCCTTCCCGAAAGGTCAATTGAATGTTGGCCTCGTCAAACAATTGTGTGGCCACTTCGGAGTCAATTGGGTTCTCAAACGCAACGATCGCGGTCTGATTACCGTCTGGAGTGACAGGCTGAAGCCCTAACTCGACCAAACCCTGTCGAACCCGTCGAGCAAGTGAAACACCGTGTGCATGAATGCGGTCTATGCCAATCTGTTCTAAATACTCTAGGCCTGCACCCAGCTCGTAGAATGCCGCAAAGGCCGGCGTCGCATATTCTAATTTCCTTGCTCCTGCATGAAATTCGTACTGATAATTTGGGAGCTCTCTTTTGACTTGGAGAAATCCACGACGGTCAGGAGGAACCCGGTCGAGAATCGATTCCCGTACAAAGCACGGAGCTATTCCATACCCGCCCAGCAACCATTTATAGGTCCCGCTTGCAAAACAATCGATGGGTGTCTGCTTTACATCAATTGGCACCATTCCGGCAGCCTGTATCGCATCGGCATACAGGTACGCTCCTTTTGAATGCGCCAGATCCGCCAAGCCGTCCACGTCATGCAGAAATCCATTTTGATGCGCGACCCAAGCCACTGAAATTAGTCGAGTGCGATCATCAACGAGAGGTTCGAATGCCGTCACAGGGACAGCACCAGCTACGGCCTTAGCGATCCGCAACTCAATACCAAGCTCTTGTTCAAGATGACGGTAAAGGATGTATGACGTCGAAAAATGTAACTCATCCAGCACAACATTGTCGCCGGCCTTGAGGTCGAGCGCGTGGGCGATGGTGTTTTCACCATCACTGGTTGCTGACAAAAACCCAATCTCCTGAGGACTGGCGTTGACAAGTTTCGCAAATAGATTTCTGACGGATTCCTTTTGTTCGAGCATCGCCCCAAGTGGAACCGGCTGCCGCGCTTTCGCGTGGTTGAATTGACTGACAGCTTCAGTCGCCGTACGTGGGCTCGGTGTAATGTAAGGCGCATTCAGGTATGTGCCAGTTTCCACTACTGGAAAATCATGACGCACGCCAAGAGGGTCACTGCCGTCTTGAGCATGAACACCTTGTCCTAACGCGGTTACCGTCAAACCTACTGATGCAGTTTCAAGAAATTCACGGCGATTTATCATCATGCCTCGCTAAACAGTTGCGAACGAAGAATTCCAGGATCTTTAGCCGTTAAAGTCAGAGACCAAAAAGCAATCCTAGAAATAAGTTCAAGAGAGCTCCAGAAATCACCAATCCCACAAAACACACTGCCCCGGCACGAAAAGTGCTCTTATAATCGAGTGCCTGTCGAACGGCTACAATCATTGTGATGAGGATCCAGACAGATACTACCAACCCTAGGACTCCGCCAAGCGTCCCATTAAAGCCAAAACCAGGAAAGATTCCTATGAGAAGTAGTAGACGTGGAGATTGCGCAAATCCCATCGTCCGTAAGAGCTCCCCATGGTCAGCACGTGTTTGAGGCTCTGGGAATAAGCGAGCACCAACGAAGTAGTTTATAAAAGCCCACACGAACCAAGAACTTAAGGCTAGGACTACCATAATCAGAAGATCAACCACACTTGGGGCTCCTAGAGCGCCCATGAAACCAATACCCATAGCGAGAGCCGACAGACATACAACAGCCATCGCCTGTCCGGTAGCACTCGTATCGGCCTCTACTTCCTCATAGATTGCGACATTAAGCTTCGCTGCTCCGGTCATTCGGCCAATGAAATTTGTCATGTCATGCCTCCTTGATTGGTCTCTAACTCACCCAAAGCATCATAGCTCACGCCATCAAGCATCCAAAATCGGTAGCCTTCTATGAAGTTGATGCATTGTCCTCATTCGCTCCAGCGCCTACAATAATTCGAACTCATAGTGCGTTTCCCAAAAGGCCAGGAAGAACTGCCATGAACGATACTGTTTCGTTGAAAACAATTTTGCGAGAGATTGCCGAAACGCTCAAAATTACTCGACCCTTAACAATCCTCGATGTTGAAACCACTGGACTCTCATTCAAGACGGACCGAATTATCCAAGTAAGCTTTTCGACCGTAACACCCTCTAAGGAGGTCTCGACTCGAACTCGTCTGATTAACCCAGAGATGCCAATTCCAGAAGCGGCGACCGCGATTCACAGCATTACAGATGCGGATGTCGCAGATGAACCGACCTTCCAACACATAGCAAAGTCTCTCACGGAATCATTACGTGGACATGACTTTATTGGTTATAACTTCCGATTCGATCAAGGGATGCTGAACGCTGAGTTTCAACGAGCCGAAGTTCCATCGCCTTTTGTCGACACGGCAGTCATTGACCCATTTCGACTATGGCAACATCTCGAAACACGCACACTATCAGATGCGGTCGAACATTTTTATGGAACAAAGCCGGAAAACGCTCACCGCGCAGATGTGGACGTAGACTCCACAGCAAGAGCGTTTGTCGGACAACTTCGTACAAACAAACTTCCGTTCTCCATTCAGGATCTTCACAACATCACACAACCAAGGGATTGGCTGGATCCTGATGGGAAGGTCATCTGGCGCGACGGCGCAGCTCGACTTAATTTCGGGAAATATACCGGCCGAACGTTACAAGAAATTCAAAATCAAGATTCAGGGTATTTCAAGTTCATCTTGAAAAAGGACTTTTCAGCCGAGGTTAAAGCGATCATCACCGCAGCAGTCGAAGATGTCTATCCCGCAAAACCATCGCACCTCGACAACGACTAAGGCGTAGCCTCTCCGCACACCTTAAGAAAAAAGTCGATTCAGAAGCGGTGCGTGTAGTTAATCTTCGTTGCGGCACCTCGGGAAAGCGTCACGAAACGATTACGAACGTTCATTGGGTCAGCTTGCCAGTCCGGGTCGTATTGCCAGTTATGAGTGTAGACGAGGAAAAACTCACTACCTGGTGTCACAATCCAGCGTAGACGGCCAAACAAGCCGACCACGTCACTGACAGAGTCATACTGCACGTTACTCGTGACGGACGCCCAAGGATTAACGTGCCATTCGCCAGACATACGCACCAGGTCAGTTGAAAACTTGCCTTCCGGGAGATTCACGTTATCGTGACGATAATCTGACGAGAGCGTAACTCCTTGATAGGGACGAACGCTCAGATTGAAGTTCGTCGAGGTTCGGCGACCCGACCAAAACTCTCCAGCGCTAAATCCGAGGTTACCGGAAACGACTCGCTGACTAGCTGTGCGGGCATCTATCCGAAAATCATTGTAGCGATACTCTCCTGTCGCCAAGACTACGCCATCGCTGATCTCGAAACTCTTGTCGAGGCGTTCAAAACTGTTATTCGCTCGAATACCTAGCCGGTCACCGCTTTCAAACTCCAGTTGGAACAAGGTGAGCTGCACCTTCCGCGTCTGCAAAACATTATCGAGTGTAAGAAGATGTTCGTAGCGAATCTCATTCTCTATCTGACGGACCTGTCCCCAGCTCGCCGGTCGTGGATTCCAACTAAATGATGGCTGGACCCGTCTAAACCCATTGCGTGGTGTAAAACCAAGAGCAGGGCGATACTCGTCTCCGAACTCGCGATAAGAAACGTGCGCACGCCAAATATCATTGGGGAAATTTAATCGAATTCCTCGAGCTGATCGGTCTCCAACATTCGCTGTTCCCTCTCGCTTGGGATCATTATGTAAAACATAAAACGCCTCGAACTGCAGGTTTTTGTCGCCAAGAAAACTAGACGTTGCCAGATTAAGATCTGCAGCAATTGTATGGCGATCGAGTGGGGCAAGATCCTTGTTTAGGGTGCCAGTCGACCGTCTTGTATACAACATGCCGACGGTTGACTGACGCCAGAAATTCCGCTTTACCCGGCCCACGGTAAAATCCTCAGCTCCAAGCTTGTCACTGCGAGCAGTCCTAACCTGAAGAAATCCAAGGTCGTATGAGCCCGCCTGTCCGGTTAGTCGACTACCGAATACAATAGGTACTTCTTTTCCACCAGCCAAACCAATATTTCGACTAAAGAAAACGGAACTCCCTAAACTTGACGACGAAATATCAAAGACACTCGCGTTTTCAAGAAAGAAATCTCGTTGCTCTGGATAGTACAGTGGAAATCTCGTTAGGTTGACTCTTCGGCGGTCCACTTCTGTTTCAGCAAAGTCAGTATTAATGCTAATCGCTGCTTTTAGGCTAGGGGTGAGATTGTAATTCAGATCGAATCCCAAATCAGATGGAGTGGTGGCTTTACCGCTCACATCGCGCCAAGCTGCGGTGCCGTAAGGCTTCACCTCAAGACCAAGTCCCTGCGAAATATCATACAGTCCGGTAAGAAGGCCCCCGTGAACTGCTTGAAACAGGCCTTGATTTCGACGGTGACCAGACCATAGCAGTTCTTCTTGCTTCCGACGAATGGTACGCTGAAAATTAATACCCCAAGTGTCGAGCGATTCATCGAAGTTCAATGTTCGAAACGGAATCTCAATTTCAACCGACCAGCCCATCTCACTTTGGATTGTTTTCACATTCCAGATGCCGTCCCATTCCTTCGATAAGCCTCTCCTTCCACTGTTTGCACGCATTAATCCATCACCCAATAATCCAGCCGGGTTCGTTTCAAAAAAATAGCCGGTGCGACCATCCAGAAAGGTGTCGAACATCCACATAAAACGATCATCACCACCAAGACCCCGGTCTCGTTGTTTCTGATGACCAAGAATACCCTCTGGTTCACTGTCGTATAACATGGCGCCGATATAAAGATAATCTTGGCTATAGACCACAAATACATCGGTTCGTTCTGTCGGTGCGCCACCTTCAGAGGGTTCCTGTTGTACGAACTCGCCTGCTGATTCTGCGCGATCCCACGCAGCTTCTGCCAAAACTCCATCAACTGTTATATTTTCGTGTGGTTCGAGTCGTAACGCTTGAAAGGAACGCTTTGTATTTAGATCACCCTGTTGGTGCGCAGCCGCTGACGGCACGACGAATAATCCAAGCAGCCAAAAGACGAGCATAGAAGGCGACACACGGATGGCCAGAAGAGTAAGACTAGTCATGGTTCATTGGTCACAAATCCGGATGTGGCCGCGACGAAAAGTCTACCAGCCTTCTTCCGTACGAACACACAGCGAGGTTCAAGGAATTCAACCCGACCGACAAAATATTTTAAGCGATCGCCAAGAGAAAAACGAGTTGTGACACGTAGGTGCGTTAAAAATAAACAAAAAGATTTCTATGTCTTAGTTTTAAAGTGAATACTCTTACGACGAGTAAGCTGATAGAACCCGTACCGAGACATCGTTGATCCCTTTCCGGAATCCCCATATCCGGTCCAAGCCAGCGCTGGATCCAAATAGTCGCATCGGTTCTGAAAAATAGTACCGCTATCTAGCAACCTGGCGAATCGCTCAGCACGATTGCGATCGGTCGTCCAAACCGAAGCCGTCAATCCAAAGCGAGTCTCACTCATACATCGGAGTGCTTCTTCGTCATTCTCAACTCCCCGTACCGGCACAATCGGTCCAAAACTCTCGTCTTGCATCACTGAAGCTTCATTCGGCACATTAGAGATGAGAGTGCCTGGAAACACATTTCCACGATGTCCTGGCACTCGACGGCCTCCTGTCAACAGGCGTGCGCCACGGTCAATTGCGTCACCCACTTGCCTTTCAACTTCTTCCAAAGCCATCCGGTTCACCAAGGGACCCAAGGTTGTGGCTTCATCTAACGGGTCACCCGTCCTATACGCCTCAATGACCTGTTGGGCACGGTCAAGGTACTCATCAAGGTGGTTCCGATGGACATATACCCGTTCTACGGCGCAACAGGATTGGCCAGCGTTGTAACATGCACCGTCGACAGTATTAGCCACAGCAAACTTCACGTCGGCATCTTCGGCAACGTAGGCAGGGTCCTTGCCTCCAAGCTCAAGTCCTACATCAATAAACCGCTTTGCAGCCTGCTGATAGACTGCGGACCCTCCTGTCACGGACCCAGTGAATGAGACATGAGCCACACGGGGATCTAAGATAACAGCGGCTGTTGTTTCGTGACTCAAAACAAGATTTGTGACGAGACCTGCCACTTCCAAGTCTCCAAATGCTTCAGCAAAGGCTTGACCTGAAAGTGGCGTTTTGGCTGAATGTTTCAATAACACCGTATTGCCTGCAAGTAGAGCTGGAACCACTACATTAATCGGAATAAGCAGTGGGTAATTCCAAGCCGCAACATTTAAAATCACGCCATGTGGAACGTGTTCGATGCGGCGTTCAAAGCCATCTAACTCCGGCAAAATATCTGGCGTGAGGCTCTCTTCAGCGATCGATATCATGTGTTCAGCACGCTCAACCGCCGTGTCAACTTCACGCTGAGCTTGCACAATCGGCTTGCCCATTTGTCGTGTTACATCTCGAGCAATTACTGCAGAGTTTTGCTGAAAGCGTTTAAGTCCGGCTTGGACTTGGACAATTCGCTCACCAATCGGCACCTGGCGCCAATGTTGGAACGCTGCGTGGGCACCCGCAATCTTCTTCTCAAGTCTCTCGCCGTCGTCATTTTGAACGCGGCAGACAAGTGATTGGTCGTAGGGATTTAAGATCTCGAGCGGCATTCCCATCACTCGGGTGTTACATACGCACTGGTAATGCCGCCATCGACCACAAAACTAGATCCGGTCACAAATGATGATTCATCCGATGCAAGATAGAGGACCGCCTGCGCAATTTCGTCAGCTTCCCCAAATCGGCCCATAGGAATATGGACCAGTCGGCGTTGTTTTTTTTCTTCTGTATCAAGCGCTTTCATCAATAATTCGGTGCGCAATGGCCCAGGACATAAGGCGTTAACCCGTATATGCTCACGGGCATGAACGATAGCCAATTCTCGACTAAGAGCAAGCACTCCACCCTTACTAGCCGTATAGGCCAACTGTGGCGTTGCTGCGCCCATCAATGCGACAAAAGAAGCGGTATTAATAATAGAACCGCCTCCAGATCGCCGTAGTGCGGGAATGCCAAACTTGCATCCCAAGAATACACTCTTTAAATTCACATTCATGGTGAAGTCCCAAACAGCTTCGTCTGTTTGAATCGCATCATGATCGTCTTTATGCATAATGCCAGCATTGTTAAAAAGCACGTCGAGCCGTCCATAGGATTGCTCTGCATTTTTTACCATCGATTCGCATCCTGATGCGCTAGACACATCAGCATGACAAAACGTTGCAACTCCATACTTCTCCTCAGTCAATCTGACCGTCTCTAGACCAGCCTTCTCGTTGAGGTCAACCACGACTACTTTTGCTCCTTCCGCAGCAAACAAAAGAGTGGTTGCTCGCCCAATTCCACTGGCGCCACCAGTGACCACTGCTACCTTGTCGTTAAGTCTCATTCACTCTTCCTCGAACACGTCACACAGAACCACAAATGCATTAAGAACGTTTATTGACAACGGACATGTCACTCGCCACGGTTACAAGCGAGTCAAATAACCGCTGTTGCCTAGCATCTTCATCAGCCGTCAACTCTGGGTGCCATTGCACAGCCACCAACCAAGGATGGTCATCCTTTTCCACAGCCTCGATTGTGCCGTCAGGTGCATGCCCCACCACCGTTAACGGCGAAGCAACTTTATTTATTGCCTGATGATGCCAAGACATCGTATCGCATTCGCACGTTCCAAGAATTTTCGCGACCTTGGAATCTGCTTTCAAAATGACCGTGTGTAGCGTGGGTTCCTTCGGCGGTGCTCGATGGGCCACCGTGTTTCCAACAACATCTGGCAGATGTTCGTGAAGCGTGCCACCCATCACCACGTTAAATACCTGAACACCTCGACAGATCGCTAACGTGGGAATACTTCGCTCTAACACACGATGCGCAAGCGCAAATTCTGTTTTGTCCCGCTCGGCGTCAACCATATAAAAGCTTGAGTGAGGTCGTCCACCGTAAGCCCCATGATTGATATCACCTCCACCGCAAAAGATTAAACCATCAACACGTTCGAGCCAGGCATCAAGATCTTGCTCCCCAGGTGGTAAGAGAACTGCGGTGGCACCGGCTCTGCGCACCGCATCGACATACTCGGAGGGTAAATAGAAGTGCCCTCTGTCATCTCTACCATACATAGACAGGCCAATTGTGGGACGTGTCATTACCGCTGGCTAGATGCGCTCGAAATAGCGCTTTCGTTCCCAATTTCCAACGGATACATCGTAGGATGAAGCTTCCGTCTTAAAAAAATGAGCATAATGCTGAACGACTGTGTCTCCAAACACAGAACGTGCGAAAGGGCTTGTCTCAAAAAGGTTAGTGGCCTCCTCAAGAGAGTTAGGAACATTGGGTTGCTCAATCGCAGCATACAAATCACCAGAAAAATGTGGTGGCGGTTCAATTTTATTTGCCACACCGTCCAACCCAGACGCTAAGGCGCCGGCAAAGACAAGGTAGGGATTACAATCAGCACCTGGCAGCCGACATTCGATTCGTAAACTCTCACCACTGCCGACCACTCGAAAACCAGCAGTCCGATTATCGTGACTCCAAGCCAACCGTGTTGGAGCCCACGACTTCTCTTGATAACGCCTATAGGAATTTACGTTTGGCGCGTAAAACACCATGACGTCCGGCACATGAGCGATCCATCCACCCAAAAACCACTTGAATATGTTCGAGCAACGAATTGGACCAAGGGTGTGGTCACCAGTGAACGCTGTTCGCCCATCTGCCCGCAAACTCAAGTGCACGTGACAACTCGATCCTGCCTGATCTTTGTCGTACTTCGCCATAAAGCTGACACTCATACCTAATGAATCAGCTATTTCTTTCAAACACTGTTTGAAAATGAGGTGGCGATCCGCCATCTCCAGCACATTCGCGTAACGAATATTCAATTCATGTTGCCCTAGACCCCACTCTCCCTTTGAAGTCTCTACCGGCACCCCAGACCTCGCAAGATGCCGTCGTGCTGGCTGATTAAAACGTTCGACCCTGGTGCCCTGCAACGCGTCGTAATCTTCGAGGTACCACCCAGTTGGTTGTAGGCCGTCATAGTGCTGGGTGTGCGCCTCCCGATAACTGTCCTCAAACATGTAATACTCAAGTTCGGATGCCCCCAAGGCATCAAATCCCGCTTTCGACGCAGCAGCCACCTGCCTATTCAAGATAGCCCTCGGTGACTCATCAATCGGTGCTGCGGTTGCCTCATTATGAAGATCGCAAATCACCAGCGCCGTCTTTTCAAGCCAACTCGCCACCCGTAAGCTCGAGAGATCAGGAACCATGTGAAAATCGCCGTACCCGCTCTCCCAGTTCGCGAGATCATATCCAGCAATGGGAGTCATCTCCATATCCACAGTCAGCAGATAATCACAACAGTGCGTGCCCTTGCCCTTAGCGGTGTCCAAGAAAAATGTTGCATCAAACCGCTTCCCCATCAACCGACCGTACAGATCTGGAAAACCAACAAGAACTGTATCGATCTCGTCACTTTTCACCAACGCAGTGAGCTGCTTGAGAGTTAAAAAGCCGTCTTGTGGTAGGGTCACAACATCTCCAATGCGCTAACAACACCAGTGCCCTCTAGCAACTGGTTGCGCTTTTCCATCAGGTGCAAACATTCAGCCATTACTCGTTTTCGGTCAGTACAGTTTCAAACACTTGAACCGCTTGGCGCATTTCATCCATGGTCCCCAGTGAAATCCTGGAGTAGTAATTACCTATGGGTCTGAAATCTCTGCCCACCAAGACATCTAACTCGAAACAGGTGTCGCGGAACGACTTGGAAGTTTGTCCAACGTTCGCCCACACAAAATTAGTTTGTGAATTCGTTACCTCACGACCGATTTCACGAAATGCATTCAAGGTAAACTCTCGCACTTTTCGATTCTCCTCAATTTCCCAGCTACTACGGGAAGAGTCTTGTAATGCTGCCAGCCCTGCAGCCGCACTAAGTACAGTCACGCTGCCAAATCGAGCCGTCCTTTTCATGCGTTCAAGTGTTTCAGGTTGCCCAAGTGCATATCCGATGCGTAAACCAGCCATCGCATAAATCTTCGAAAAGGTTCTGGTAATTATGATGTTTGGGGAAGCCAATGCCAGTGGTAACGCAGAGCTCACTTCCGGATCGTTCGCAAATTCAATATAGGCTTCATCGATCAAAATCGCTGTTTCTGGAGATGTATTCTGTACTTGTTCCACGAACTTCTTGATCGAAGAAGCCGAATGCGCTAACCCTGTTGGGTTGTTGGGGTTACAAAGATAAACAAGTCCCGCTCCCACTGCAGCCTCAGCCATCGCGTCGAGGTCAAGTTGTAATCGTTCATCGACGGGCACCGATTTAACTGGTAGGTCCAGCAATTCAGCAGTAGCCACTGGTGTCTCGTATGATGGAATACCAATAACAAGTGGTCGGGTTGCTGTTACAAAAGCGTGAACAGCACCAACCAACACCTCACCCGACCCCGTACTAAGCAGAACCTGATCAGGGTCGGACTTCTCCTTTTCAGCAATCGCCTCAATTAATAAACCGGTATTTTCTGGATATCGTCCGAGGCTAGATGAGATGCGACCTCTCAAAACGTCAAGCACCGCATCGCTGGGACCTCGAGGGCTTGTGTTCGAACTAAGATTAATGAATCCGGCATCGTATAACCGATTAAACGGCTGATTACTGCTAGACATCCGTGGAGTCATCAACTCCATCGAATCCCCAGTCTTGGAGCTCAAGTGTAGGGCCACACCACTCAAACCTAACGCTCGAACAAATTCACGACGTGAAATAGCCATTTAAGCCTCCTCTTACCTACGACTAAAACCGCGTAAGCGACCCTTTTTTAATTCGTAATGCCCAAGGCCTAGTGTTTAGTACTGCACCTGAGTCCAGACCCCACCAGCAGCAGAACTTGCAAGAACGGCATCCACAATACAATTCGCACGATACCCATCCTCAAAAGTTGCAAAAGCTGGAGGTCGAATATCATTTCGGGCCCCTTCTTCCAAGATGACACTATAGATATCTCTGATGACATTGTGAAAGGCTGTTGCAAAACCTTCTTGGTGCCCACCAGGTAAATGGGTGTAATGCTGTATGGACTCATCCAAGATTCCTGGATCTTTTGTCATGTCAACATTTCCACCGTCTCGACGTCCTACCCACAACTCATTTTGCCTTTCTTGATGCCACCGTAGGGAACCGCCCATTCCATCGATTTCGAACACAAGGTTGTTCTTATGACCTGCGCATACTTGTCCCACCGAAAACACACCCTTACAGCCATTCTCGAATCGAACAAGCACCGACCCTAAATCTTCTACCTCTACCGTAAACGTTTCTCCTGTGTCAGCGGCGCCTGCTTCTGCAAAAGACTCTCGAGCGACTTTAGGTTTTGTTCGGGTTGGAATGACGGTAGTGAGATCAGCAAGCACTGACTCAATTCGTAACCCGCTAACATGTTGCACCAAATCGCACCAGTGCGATCCAATATCTCCCATAGCTGACGATGGTCCACCCTTCTCTGGTTCAATTCTCCACGAAAAATCCGTCTCCTTAATCAGCCAATCCTGCAAATAATGTCCGTGGATAAAATGTGGCTGACCGATTTCCCCATTTGCAATCATTGCCCTCGCCTGCTGCACAAGTGGGTTACCACGATAATTAAAGGTGACTGCATGAACAACACCCGCTTGCTGAACGGCAGTTAGAAGCTGCTTCGCCTCAGTCGCATTCATAGCGAGTGGTTTATCGGATACAACGTGCTTCTTCTTAGCAATCACCGCACTGTTCACCGGTAAGTGCAAGAAGTTTGGGGTGCAGTTGTGCACCACCTCAACATCCGAGTCATCAATAAGCGCCTGAAATCCTCCATACGCTTTCGGAATTCCCAGCATCTCTGCTTTCTCTTTGGCCGACTTCTCATTACTACCAGCGACCGCTACAACATCGACAAAGCCTAGTCGCCTCACAGCGTCAATGTGCTGTGGGCCTATTAATCCCGCTCCGACAAGGCCCATCCCTATTCGCTTCATGTTTCACCTCTACATACAGACTGCATTCAACTTCTAGTCGCTTCAACCGTTAGAAGCATTAGTCGTTTGGCGATCCCGACAACAATGCCTCAAGTGGTGCTTCCTCGGCTCCATTTTCCGTGCACACACCGTAAGTAAGTTCTCCCGCCGGGTACATGGACACACCCGCATATTCACCTTTTGCATTTAGCGCAAAGAATCTTATGTTAAATGAAGGATTACCGTCGTCCCGTAGCAGCCGTTGCTCGACCGTATTCGCCTTAATGCGTGCAAGACCGGCAAGCCCAGCATCCTTTGGGTGCATGCCTTGACGCATGTGTTCAACGATCAAGAACGATGTCAGATTGTATAGGTTTGCCTCGCCTCGTCCGGTTGAACCAGCAGCTCCTACGTCTCCATCGACGTAGAGTCCGGCACCCAGAATTGGAGAGTCTCCTGTTCGACCTGGAATCTTCCAAGACAAACCACTGGTTGAGGTGACGCCGCAAATTTCACCTTCTGGACTAATCGCATCACAATTGACTGTGCCCCAAAAATGACTCTCTTCAACCAGTCCTTCCTCCAACATTTGTTGTGCAATCTCTCGTTCAAACTCTAGGCGTCTTTCAGGATCCAGGTAATGCCCCGGATCAGTTCGGCGCTTCCATTCCAACCATCTCTCGCGCGTTCGTTCGGTATTCAGGTCATTTTCAATCGTAAAGCCAAGATTTCTAGCGAAATCCTGGGCGCCTTGACCAACGAGAAGGTGGTGGTCGGTATGATTCATCACAGCCTTTGCTACCAAGGAGGGCGTTCGGACACCCTCGAGCGCTGCCACTCCACCAGCTCGTTTTTTTGGACCATGCATGCAACAAGAGTCAAGTTGAACAATTCCATCCGCATTCGGTGTCCCACCGTAGCCGACCCCAGATTCATTCGGATCCAATTCAACGATATTGATACCTTCCAAAATCGCGTCGAGCACATCTTCACCACGCGTTATCAATTCAAAAGCTTTCTCAAGGCAATTCTGTGATCCACCATTGCGATTAACGAAACCGCTTTTGTCAGAAATCACGACGGGTTTCACGCGACCGGGTTGAATAACCGCAGGGGCTCTACCAAATGCCGTCTTCGACGACATCGCCATCCCCGCCGCCACACTCCCAAAAACAAATTGCCGTCGATCTAGATCCTTCGTCATTTCAAACCTCCAACATATCTATTCGACAATTATGATAAAGATCTAATCAAGTGTCTGCATGCTGACCGTCGGTAGAATAGATTCAACTTCTTCGATCCGTAAGAACCCTGTCTCAGACGATCGAACTTTTGTCGCACCACAAGCAGTCCCAAGTTTTAACGCATTTTCCATCGTGGCATCACGTGCCAAGGCTACAACAATTCCACCAAGCAAGCAGTCTCCTGCTCCCACGGCGTTGCGACTTTCTTCATTTGGCGTACTAAAATGCCAGATGTGTTCTTCGTGTAAAGCGACCAAGCCTTCACTTCCCAGTGATATCACTACACATGCAATGTCCGGCTGCATCACAGACCGTGCCGCCTCTACAGCATCGGTAACCGTGCAAATTTTACGACCTAGTGTTGCACTCGCCTCATCACGATTTAACTTCACCAGATAGGGGCGATGTTTTAAGAGGTCTTTCAGTAAATCCCCGCTCGCATCAACACAGGTGCGAATGCCTATTTTTTTTAACCTAGTTAGAATCTCAACATAGGCGGCCGGCTCAAATCCTCCCGGAAGACTACCAGACAGCACTGCAATGTCGTTAGAATCAATCTCAGAAGTCATTGCCGATACTAATTGATCGCATTCTGAGGCTTTCAACTCCGGTCCAGGCTCTAGTAGTTCTGTGATAACTCCATCTGTCTCACGAATAGCCAAGCAGGTTCTGACATCACCGGATACCTCTACAGCCTCAAACGTCACGTCTCGTGATCGAAGAAATTTAGCAATCAGTTCACGATGGCGTGCGTCTGTAATGCCAACAAGCTTGACCGGCTCGCTAAAAGCACTGCACAAGACTGCTACATGCAGGCCTTTACCTCCAGGATTTACTTCGACCCGCTTGATCCGCTGCACTTCGCCGACCTGTAGCTTATCCAGTTCAAGATACCGATCAAGTGAGGTGTTAAACCCGGCAACTCTGATCATTTTGAAACAATCTTGATATTTGCCACTTCCAACCGCTATTTTTTCACTTCCAACGCAGCGTTCAATTCACTTCGGTTTGGTTGTCCTGGGGTGCCTCCGGAACGCCTAGTCGCCAATCCACCACATATATTACCGGACCGCATACAGTCCCTAATGGACTCACCCTCCAACCATGGGTTCAGAAATCCCGCATTAAAAGAATCCCCTGCACCAGTCGAATCTACAGGTGACACTTCAATCGCTGGTTCAGCAATTGACATGCCATCATTTCGCACCAGACAACCAGAACGACCGAGCTTGGCGACGATAATCGTCCGACCATTATCAAGAGCCCTGACGGCCTCCCCAGGAGTAAGCATGCTGGTTAGTCCAGACAGTTCCACCTCATTTGGAAAAAACAGATCGACATGAACTAACGCTTCAGGCAATCCAGCATCCCATTCCTCAGAAGGATCGAATCCTGGATCGACTGACACAGTGAGACCCAAGGCCTGAGCTCGTTGAAAAATGTTTGGAAGCGCAGGAGTTAAATTGGCTTGTAGGAAGTACGACGATACGTGTAGATGACCAAATTGCTCTAACAATTGATCAGAAACATCAGCACCTTTTAATGCAGTAATCGAACCTGGAAACGTAACAAGAGCCCTATCATCAGAGCCTACAATCGATACGGTGATACCAGTCTGCACGTGTTTGCTACGCTCAACACGTGTGACGTCAACACCGGCGGACTCCATCGTATCAAGGCAAACAGTACCGTTCGAATCAGTACCAACCTTGCCTAGGAAAGAAACTGGAGTGCCGAGGCGCGCAAGCCCTACCGCAGTAATAGCAGAGGCGCCTCCCAACGTCAGGAAACCATCCTTAGCTAACACCTCGGTTCCATACGATGGAAACTTCTCACAACCTCTCAAAATCAAATCAACATTGATCTCGCCAATAACCAATACTCGACTCATAGCTGCATTACTTTGAATGAATTATAAAAGGACGCACAACTCGAGTAATCACATTATCAGGTGAAGGCCTGTCAGGCTTGAGCCCTTCATGTAGACATCGAAAGAAGCTGAGCAGTTGACCGACAACAACGTCGAGAATACTTAGCTCATTATCCGTCAAGGTCTCTGCACGTTCATAACAAACGGTGACTGTGTCCCCTTTTGATATTTCCTTTGGTATTTTTACTCCAACTAACACCAGAGAACTTCCCAGACCCTTCGCAACTAATTCTCCGACGAGGTCGAGTTCGTAAGCACGTAACCTTTCATCCGAAGAAATAAAACACACGATTAACGTGTCTGATTGCACAAAGGACAACGGTCCGTGTCGAACACCTAGGTAGGTGTCGGCTCTGGTCACAATACGACCAGATGACATTTCAAGCATCTTTAGACTCGCCTCTTGCGCCGCCCCAAATCGAGCGCCGCTCCCCAAAAACAACACCGATTTATACGCTCCCGTTGCAATTGTAAAAAGTCGATCTGAACCGGCGGTTAGGAGTCGACGTCCAGCAGTTGCGATGTGAGTCATTAGGGTGTGATAGAGATCTGCGTTTCGAAGGTACCCAAGAAAACGGCCCGCTAGCCACATATTTGTAAAGCTATTCGTCATGACCAAACTTTTGTCGTGGACTCTTTCATCGAGCACAATTTGTTTCTGATTAGGATATTGAGTGGCCAGCTTTCCCTCAGAATTACATGTCACTATTAAATGTCGACACTCCGGACGTTCTTGCAGCACGAGATCAAGAACTGCTGTGCTTTCTGGGCTATTCCCCGATCGACCGAACGATACGACGCCAGGAACAGCATGCCGTGTGATAACTTCACTAAGGTTGAGTAAGAGCCAACCACTCGGGGCGGCCCTCACAGGAATATCCAGACTTGCTTGCAAGGTCGGCGCCAGACTCGCCCCGATGTAGTAAGAACTGCCAGAACCGGTTAACAGTAAACCACTACTCTTGTCACACGCATCCAGCCACTCTGACAGTTGAGCCGTATGAGTCGCCATCGCATGCGCTGTGTGAAGCCAGCACTCTGGCTGTTGGCAAATCTCGCGCAGCGTATAAAAATATCCGCGATTACGCTGTTCACCCTCAGATACCCTCAGGAGATCTGAAAATAACGAAGCTTGTGTCGATAGTTCTCTCGGTAGATCGGTCATTCTCGATATAAACTCACGGATGTCTATTTACTTCATGCTTCACGTTTGATTATAAACGCATGAGCACGCAGACTATTCAAGGCTTTCCCAATAATCAATGCGCCACACGTCATCTTCTTGGTCCCGTCACTGGTTAACATACGCAATCCTCACAACTGGCACTTGGGGTATTTGGGGTGCCTTAATTGAAATTCCTGAGCAACAAGGATTCCCCGCGACTCTTGGCTATTCAGTTTGGGCTTTAACCATGATTCCCTGCGCGATAGCTGCGCGACGGCTAGACCCACTTCCCCTTGCAACCAGCCCACGGGCAGTGTTACTTGGAAGTCTTATTGGATTCACGGGAGCCGGTGGTCAATTGATGCTTTTTGAGGCGCTCCGATCAGGACCGGCCTTTATCGTATTTCCGATCGTTTCGTTGTATCCCGCGGTCACCATCGTCTTCTCGGTGTGGCTCCTTCGCGAACGCGCAAGTCTCAAGAACTGGATAGGCATCACCTTCGCCCTGCCTGCTATCGTGCTTCTTTCGTATGTAGAGCCTGACGACACCCTCGTGCAAGGGTTTCAATGGTTTCTTCTTGCGATTAGCGTGCTCATCATGTGGGGGGTCCAAGCCTACATCATGAAATTCGCAACCGACACAATCGCGGCGGAAAGCATCTTCTTCTATATGATGCTCACCGGTGTTCTGTTGATTCCGGTGGCCTTAGGCATGACCGATTTCAACCAGACGATTAACTGGGGGTTAAACGGACCTTATCTGGCAGCCATGATTCACGTGTTAAATTCTGTCGGCGCCCTTTGTTACGTCTACGCACTTCGATACGGGAAAGCCATAATCGTAGTCCCAATGACCGCATTGGCACCGGTCATCACGATCATTCTTTCACTGTGGATTTACCAACGTGTACCTTACGACTACCAGATAATCGCCATGTGCATGACAGCTGTTGCGATTTATTTGATGGCGAAAGAATCCTAAGGTTGTTTTCCCTCGCAACGTAACTAGGAGCCGACTGTGAATGGACCTAGTTTAGCAAGCCTTGCGAGTACAATAATTCGGCATTGAGTACCGCGGCACCCGCAGCACCACGCACAGTGTTGTGGCCAAGCGCTACGAATCTAATATCAAGCACATTGCATTCTCTTAGGCGACCTATGGATACCGTCATACCTTCTCCACGTTGAGCATCAAGTCGAGGCTGGGGTCGGTCTTCAGCGTTTAAATACACGATTGGACTTTTTGGCGCGCTTGGCAATTCTTGCTCTTGCGGACTACCTGTAAATCCCTCGAATGCCACACGCAGCTCATCCAATGTCGGAGCTTTCTCAAATTTAACTGACACCGTTACAGTATGACCATCGATCACCGGCACGCGAGTCGTGTGGGCACTAACAGTCATCGGATGTAATTCAATACGGTCTTTAATAAATGTGCCAAGGATTTTCTGTGTTTCATGTTCCATTTTGGCTTCTTCACCAGGCACGATCGGTATTACATTGCCAACAATGTCGTACGAGGCCAGTCCAGGATATCCTGCTCCAGATATGGCCTGAAGAGTAGTAACAATCACTGAACGAATACCGAATCCTCGCAATGGCGCCAAGGCCATCGCCAAAACTATAGTCGAGCAGTTTGGATTCGTAACAACACCGCCGGCCCATCCTTTCCTTTTTTTCTGCTGGCCTAAAAGCCCTAAGTGGTCTGGGTTCACTTCTGGTATCAACAGTGGCACGCACTCTTCCATGCGATGATTACGGGCATTACTTACAATCATATGACCGGCGTTCGCAAACGCGGACTCAATCTGACCAGCAGCCGATGCGTCCACACCCGAAAACATAAGATGAGGCGCATTCGTCGGCTCTGAACTCTGAACTATTAAATTCCCAAGAGTGGAAGATAGTGAAGTTGGTAGACGCCAATCGATCACATCCGTATATTGCCGTCCGGCCGAACGCTCACTTGCACCCAGCCAGGTCAATTCGAACCACGGATGATCTGTCAGTTCTTGAATAAGCTGCTGGCCTACCATCCCAGTAGCTCCAAGGATCCCTACCTGAATCCGTTTTCGGTTATCCATCGGCCTTCAATTCCAGTGCAAAGAATTCATCGTGCACTACTTGCACAGCTTTATTGAGATGCTTCGAGGCAATCACACATGCGACTTTCATCTCAGAAGAACTTATACAATCGATGTTGATATTCTCGCGAGCTAAGGCAACAAACATTCTTGCCGCTAAATTGGGCGTGGACGCAAGTCGCGAACCCACTATCGAGATCTTGGCAACATCTCTGTCAACCAACACGTCCGTTGCCAATTCTTCTTCTTTCCAGCGGCGAAACACCTCAGTAGCCGCGTCCACATATTCTTCGTCAACAATAAAGGTAATTCGTGCTCGATCCTCAGAACTTGCACTTTGGATGATCAGTCGAACACTGATACCTTCTACAGCCAATTCCTCAAAGACCTTCGCAGCAATGCCAGGACGATCCTCGACATTTAGGAGTGTCATTTTCGCTACGTTCTTGTCACTGCTGACGCCAACGACTTCAGCCGTTTCCATAACATCCTCTCTTGAACGAATCCAAGTCCCTTCGCGATTATGAAAACTCGATCGGACGTGAATTGGAATTCCATAATTCATACAAATTTCCGCAGCCCGAGGATGGAGCACTTTGGCTCCACTCGAAGCCATTTCAATAGCCTCCTCATAACTAAGCTCAGACCATAATCTTGCATTCGAGGCGACTGACGGATCAGCAGAAAGGACTCCGTCAACATCCGTACAAATTTCGCATACCTGTGCATCGAGTGCTGCAGCCACAGCGGCACCCGTGACGTCGCTACCTCCTCGACCGAGTGTCGTAATCTCATGCGAATCGGTCACCCCTTGAAATCCCGTAATAATTACTACTCGATCGTCACGGAGTTCATCAAGAATTCGTTGTGTATCGATCGATCGAATTCGCGCGACATTAAACATTTCATCAGTCCGAATACCGCACTGGGTAGCGGTAAGAGATACGGCTGGTACGTCCCGGTCTTGTAACGCAAGCCCAAGCAGTGAAACTGAAATCTGTTCTCCTGAAGCAAGCAATAAATCCATTTCTCGGCCTTCTGGTTGGCGTGTCACCTGATGCGCCAAGGCAACTAAGTCGTCAGTGGTCTTTCCCATCGCTGACACCACAACGACCAACTTCGGCAGAGCACTTCGAGTCGCAGCGATTCGATCGGCAATCGCTATCACCTTTTCAGGAGTAGCGATCGAACTACCGCCATATTTCCTAACCACGATTTCTGCTGTTTGCGTAATACTCAAAGCTTGAACCTCTCGTCTAATTCTTAGAACGAGGTCGCACCTGACGAATCAAGCGCTCAAGAAACAGACCAACATCAGTAACAATGCCAGCAGTTTGCGACGATCCTCGATCAGCCAGCTTAGTCACCACAGCAGGATTTATGTCCACACAAACAACTCTCACCCATGATGGCAACATATTACCGACACCGATACTGTGAAGCATCGATGAAAGCATTACGACCATCGACGCGTCTTTCAACACCTTCGCATACTGCTCTTGCGCCTCAACCAAATCCATAACGGTGTCTCGTAGAGGACCATCGTCACGAATGCTTCCAGCGAGTACGTACTCCACGCCTTTTTGGACACACTCGTACATCACGCCAGCATTTAAGACATCGGCCTGAACTGCCTGACTAATTCCTCCTGCCGTATTGATGGTATTGATCGCCCGCATATGGTTTTGATGGCCGTGCTCAACAGTCATCCCCGACTCCAGGTCGACCCCCAAAGAGGTTCCAAATAGGGCTAACTCGATGTCGTGTACAGCTAGAGCATTACCGGCCAACAATGCATCAACATAACCTAGCCTAATAAGTTCAGCGAAGTAAGGAGCGCCTCCAGTGTGCACGATTAATGGACCGGCTACGAAAACAATGCGGCCACCTGCTTTCCGGACTTCATCCATCATGGCAGCAACACGGACCACGCCAACTTCAACACGCCGTTCAGACGAAATATCATTTGTCATGAACGCAAAGCCTAACCGATCGCGTTCACGGTACTCGGGGCTTACCCGAATCCCATCAGCTCCACAAACCACTAACTCTCCAACCTTGAGGTCTCGAAGCTTCCGACAAGTTGCCTTTCCATTCTTCACTACAATTACAGCATCCATGCGCTGATGTTTAACATCAATCCAAGAACCGCCATGCCTTATTCGCGTGCGATGATTCGTTGTTGAATAGAACGCCTCTGGTGCACAACCCTCCGATGCTGCTAACTCTAATTTCGCATCACGCTCTGGACCTTGATGACAGCCTAGGGGCACTAGGTCTTCTAACAACCGTTGCAAGGCAGCTTCACTGGAAGCTGTGACTTTCAGACAGAGTCTGGACGAATCCTCGTTTGTCCGACCAATATCGAAATGTTCAACCTCGAACTTGGCGCCCTGCTCGATAACCTTGTCAAAAATGGTAGTTAATACCTCAGAATCAATTAAATGCCCTTCGGCTTCGACGACCTCACTCCATTCGTGCATCTTATCCATTGCCGGCCTCACACCTGATCATCTAAGAACGATTATCCGTCAACCTACCGATCAGCTAGAAAAGTCTCAAACTCTTTCAAAGAGCGTCCAAGTTGCACAACAGGTTTCAACTGACCGCTAATCGCATCAGTCGTTTTATAGCCGTTACCTGTAATGGACACCACGACTGATTCATCACGTGGAATTTTTCCTTCTTCGACAAGCGCTAACGTCACAGCCAACGTAGTACCTCCAGCAGGCTCCGTAAAAATACCCTCAGTTTCGGCGAGTAATTTCATTGCCGCAAGGATTTGACTGTCACTCACCATCGCGCCCCAACCACCAGTTTCACGCACCACTTGAAGGACTTGAAATCCATCAGCCGGATTTCCAATAGCAATTGACTTCGCGATGGTTTCTGGCTTGACTGGTTCGGGATATTCGAGCCCTTCATGGAGGGCTCGAACAACTGGTGCGGAACCAGCAGCTTGAGCCGCATGAATTTTTGGCATCGAATCGCTAACGAAGCCGATGTCTCGTAACTCCCGAAACCCTTTTCCCACTCTGGGTAATAAGGTGCCTCCTGCAACCGGCACAACTACATGTTTAGGAAAAGTCCAGCCGAGTTGTTCCGCGATTTCGAACGCGTGCGTTTTAGCACCTTCCGCATAATAGGTGCGTAAGTTAATATTTGCGAATCCAATTTCAAAACGGTCCGCGACTTGTGTACACAGTCGATTAACGTCATCGTAGGTTCCATCTATGGCTACAACATGTGCATTTGTGATCGAGGTGCCTATTATCTTTCCAGGTTCAAGCGTCTTTGGAATGAACACATAGCACTCCAAGCCCAGACGTGCAGCGTGTGCAGAAACACTATTGGCTAGATTACCAGTGGACGCACAGCCGAATTTCTGAAAACCCAGTTCGACGGCTCGAGTCGCGGCCACCGAGACCACTCGATCCTTGTAGGACAGGCTTGGATGATTCACGGAATCATCCTTAAGATAAAGCTCTTGAAGACCTACCTCACGAGCTAGACGGTCAGCACGGACCAAGGGCGTAAATCCGGACTGAAGACCCGTCCTGGGTTCTCCTACAATCGGAAGAAGTTCTCGATAACGCCACAAATTTTGCGGCCGCGATGCAACGGCAGCACGCGACATGTCAGCCCGCACGGCGTCAAAGTCATATGTCGGTTCAAGTGGCCCGAGGCATTGATCGCAGACGAACAAAGCCTTAGCCGGAAAGGCCGTCCCGCATAGAAAACACTGCAACCCAGTAAAATATGTCATCCGTTATCCTTGCAACAGTTCAGTGCTCTTTCGTGTTTTCATCCAAGATTGGCAACCACACACATTGCTCCCCATCCTTGAGTTTCCCCTCAACTTCACCACACATTTCTTGAATGACCGAGAACGATGCCAAGCCGGTGAACATTAGCGTAAACAATTGGCCAGAGTGCTCTGATTCTTGCCAAGTCTTTTCTACTTCAACACCATTCCTCTTAAGTCGATCAGATACTGAATTCATCCCATCCGGAAGAACAGCAGGCATTCGCAGATAATGTCGTGAAATATATTCTTTGGATATTCGAGACGTCGATTCTGATGCCGGAAAGCGCATCGCTGCGCTAATCCCGGTATCTTCCGCAATACTCAAGAGGTCACCAACAACAGCAATAGCCGTAGGTTCGCCGCCGGCCCCAAGCCCAACAAACGCTGATTCTCCTCCCCATTTACCGCGCGTTACGATTATGTTTTCAGCACCATGCACCTGGCCAAGGCGTGAAGATTTTGGAACTAACGCAGGAGTTACTAGGGCTTGAACTTGATCATCTTGAGAATTATCCACAGCAACACGTGAGACCTGTCGAATCACATAGTTCGATTTGTCGGCCTGCCGAAACTCCATTTGGCCAACACTCTTAATAGTACGAGTTGGAATATCGCTCGGCGTCAATCGACGACGAAGTCCTACCGCTGACAAGATGGAGATCTTCGCCTGTGCATCCAATCCGTCTAGGTCATCTGAAGGATCCGCCTCCGCGTAACCGAGCGCCTGCGCCTCCTGTACTGCCTCCTCCATGGTGACCGCTTCGCACTCCATACGGTCAAAGATGAAGTTGCAGGTACCGTTTAAAACTCCGAGAAGTTCGACTAAATGATCCGACCCTAACCCCTGCTGAATACCTCGCACCATTGGAATGCCGCCACCAACGGCCGCTTCGAAACCTAGCGCCGTGCCACTTTGACGAACCAATGTGCAAAGCTCAGCACCGTGTTTAGCAATTACTTGCTTGTTCGCCGTTACGACTGACTGTCCACCCTTAATGGAGGTTTCAATCCACTCTTTTGCAGGTGATAGTCCACCGATCAATTCAACAAATATATCCACATCAGTATCTAGCACATCTTCAATCCGATCCGTCCATACGACGTGTCTTGGCACCCAATCGACTTTCTTCGCCTCTATATTTCTATTGTAGATGTGCGTTAACAGCAGATCCGGATATCTCTCTGAACACAGCAACCGTGCTACCGACTGGCCCACGGTGCCAAACCCAGCTATCCCTACTCTTCGAACTTTCGGTTGGCCTTTATCACTAGACATGAAAGATTCTTCGCGCCTCTTCCCTGAATAAAAAAAAGCCATCATCCGCTCGGATGATGGCCTTTGATTACTTGCTCTTACTTGGTTCAGGCTACATCATCTTGCACGCCCACGGCATCGTGGTCGTGCCGAAAATAGTGACGATCGTCGCCGTGCTTACAGATATCGTGAAGTTGACATCTACAGCGGTCTTGAACCAACTGAACAGTCTCACGTTTATCATCCGCGATAACTTCCTAAGTTGTGAATAGCATAATCACTGCTATTTCGAATAGAACCAATAGATCTTTATACTCCGCCCAGCAATGTTAAGTCAAACTTTCGACATGCATCACACTAGAATGACTCGGTCTCCTTGCTAATCAAGCGCCCGTCCATCACACTCGTCAAACCGCAAATGAAACGGCCAGCCTGCAAATTGAGCCGCATCCCGGTCACGGGGGTCAACAGCTCGTGGCCAACATTCAATGACATATTTCTTTTGTAATTTTTGGACTCGTATAATTCCGTAGCCTTCACTCTTTAGCTGAGTGTCTCCCAACGCCTGGCTACGACCCGGCTTAAACCGACGATAATAGTCGAAGGAAATCTTTGGATTTGCTACAGCATGCACTCGAAGTCTATTCCCAAAAGCATCCACAAAATCACCTGTATGCCTACCCTGAGCATTAGGTAAGCCCGTGCGTGGCTCAAACCAGCGCTGCCAAAACGATAGTGTCGCAGGACCCGTGTACTGCACGACACCGTCAGTATGAGAATCAATACCATGCCGCACAATGGAAGCTAAATGCTGGTCACCTGCCAGTACAAGCGCTCCCGCGTCCCGCAATAACGCGATTGCGCGATCACGCTGAAGTTTTGGGTGACCATTCGAATCCCAATCCACTAACGGGCGACCTTCCGGACTGGTCTGCACACATGCAAATACCGTTTGAGTTAAGCAGATACGACCATCAACATCGCCTTTGTCATGAGCCCAACTCTGCAAAAATGCTTCCTGCCGACCGCCCAACAATTCTGCTTCATGGACATCAAGGTCTGCACCTTGGATTGGTGCAGTCTTAAACTTACGGTCCTCTAGAAGAGCAAAACTGATACCGCCATAGATGAATGTTGCATAGTACACGCCAATGCCTTGTTCAATCGGTGTCGGGTCGTAGGGGTCGGGATTGTGTCCACACTGGGTCTGCTGGACAAGGTTAACGAACCCAGGGCTGAACCTATACCCTCCACGATTTTGATCAGGCACTCTAGTTGCTACACCGTCACGATCCACAATCTTGGGTGGTGCTGCGCGACCACCATTGCCCCAAAGGTTTCCCTGATAGACGTCATGATCGTCAGTCTGAATAATTGTCGGCACTCGACGGGTTAAGTCGCCAAATGACCAGTACCAAAGAAACCATTTATATAGATAATCCAACCCTTGTGTCTTACTCTCATCCTGCCGAGTCGGACGATGCTCGTACAACTGGTCGCCCGCAAACACAAGCAGTTTCGGATCATGAACCGAGAGGTGCCTAACTAAATCAGCGTGCGGAAAATGGATGTTCTTATTAGTGTAACGCCCTAATAATTCCGCTATCGGTAGCTCAGGCTCACCTATCCCGCCCTCAAACGAACGGGCGACTGGCATAACACAACTTAGATGGGCTATAGCGAACTCGTCATAGTCTTTCGGGTCTTGTTGAACGACTCCGAGATAATCGTGTTGGACTCCCGATAAGTTTTTGTATCGCACGCGATATTCCCAAGATTGAGAAGAATCCCATTCTTCCATCCGAAACACTGCTGAGTATCCCATCCCCCACTCTGCATTAGTTCCTTCTTGCCACAGCCCTCCTGGGGTTCGATACTGAAACAAAACTGTCCGTGGTGCATCATCACTAAGAGGCATCAACTGGACAGACACCTTCAGGACGTTTTGGTTAAGGGAATACAGAGTCCCCAGAATAGGTCCCAAAGACCTGGATGCATGATTGGCAATCTTGGAACCGCCACTCTCAAGATCTTGAAACCAATGACGAGCACAACCGACACCCTGCGGTGTCGCGGAGGATACAAGTGCTACCGCCCCAGTCACATCCCGATCCGCAACATCACGACGAATGCCTCCAGCCAAGTGCTCCCCTGTTTTAGCGTCGAGTGCATTCAGAGTGACCGTGAAGCGTCCGTCTGATTGCAACTTAATGTCTAAGCGTAATTCGACTACCTCATTCAAATTACGCTTTGGACTAAACCCTTCACTCGTCTGCTCAGAGGACAGTTCCCTATAAGCAAGCGGCGCCCGCTCGTCTGTATGTTCACGAAATCGAATTTGACCATCACTTTCGTACCCACACCAGAAACCCCCGTCCATTCCAGATGCCTTTTGAGCCAAAGCAGAGGACCGGTAGTCGAGATTTCCAGCACCCACACCAATAAGGAAACCACTAAACCCGCCTTTTCCTGACATTTCAAGCGTGCCGGTCAGCACGCGGAGATGCACTGCCCCCTCACCGCTCACGATCTCACGGGTTAATATCCCAACCGTTCGACCCAAATCTTCTTGGCCACCAGCGAGACATTCGATACGACCATCGTTCAGCCTCCAGTCCTGCAAACGATTTGCCCACAACGCCGAACCAAGCCATGGACGGGTCACACCTGTTTCCAGATTGATAATCGCTGTCAGGTCATTCTGGCTTGATCGGTCAATAAAAGAACTCGACCCATCAAGGGGCGAAGTTCCTTTAACTACGGCTGGTACAATGACGCCTCCCGTAACATGCTGGAGAAATTTACGCCGCGTAGTTTTTTTGGAACTCTTTTTAGTCATACAGAAAACCAATATTTCTCTTCGGCTGACTGGCTAGTCTCTTGTGACCTTACGATTCTGACGTTCTTTTAACATCTGATTGATTCGAGCATCGTAGATTTCGCTCATCTCGCGTTCCCAGTACTCGTAGATTTCGGGTGACTCAGGCGTTCGACCCTGATCATCCGAATTAATAATCCATTCATCCAAAGCAAGGCGGAGACGTTTGAGTGACGCGGCATGATCCGGATCGTCGACCACATTGTCTATTTCGAACGGGTCGATATCAAGGCGGTACAGTTCTTCCTCAGGTCGACTCGGCGCCAACAAGGCAGCCTGTGTAGGCGTTAACTGACCTGCTTCGTGTAATTCCCGCAATAATGGAATCATGGGATAAGTAAATTCTTTATATCGATTGAGTTGTAGCAGTCCTCTTTCCGGATAATAGTTCCGAATGTAGCGATATCGATCATCACGAACTGTACGAATTCGATCAATTGTTTCATCTCCTCGATCGCGACCACCAAAAACATACGCTCGAGCTGGCGAGTCTTCGCCTAGAAAGACTTGCCCTTGCATTTTAGTAGGAAGAGTGACACCAGCAATTGCAAGCGTGGTCGCTGATACATCAATTGAAGCAATGAGACGATCGTCTACGGTTCCAGCCGCGAATCCTTCGGGCGCTGCAATTTCATTGGGCCACCGCAAAATGAGTGGAACATGCAGTCCACTATCATAGGGCCACTGTTTCCCCCTCACCATCGCTCGTCCATGGTCACTCATGAATATGACAACAGTTCGATGAGCTAACCCATCCTCTTCAAGCCTATTCAGTACAAAACCGACTTTTCGATCTAAAGACATGATCGCGTTCAGATACTGAGCCCAATCTGCACGGGCTTCCGGGTGATCTGGATAGTACGGAGGCATCTTTACGGCACCTGGATTCGCGGGTTGCACGATTTGCGTGTGAGCATTGTCCCACTCCGAACCACGATGCGTCTCTGGAAAGTTCACTTGCGCATAAAAAGGCTCGTTACGTACTAGATCACTCCAGCGATTGGTATCGAAGGGTTCACCTTCATAATGAAAATTCCAGTCAGTTTTGCCAGTCCCAGAAAATTTGGCAAAACCTTCCTCCATTACTTCCCGGTAATGAAATTCTTCATCACTGTCAGCCAAATCAACGATATTACCTGTGAAGTAATCAGCATCTCGTAACCAATCGGTAATGAGACGCACTCCGTCCGGAAGCGGGTAGTTGTCTTCTCTATGAGAACGGTGATTGTGTGCGCCAAGCGTCGTCTGATACATACCTGTCATGAAAGCTGATCGACTCGACGAACACACCGGAGATGTGGTGAACGCATGGGTATACCGAACGCCATCCGCCGCAAGTCGATCCAGATTTGGAGTCTGGACTTCAGGATGACCATACGCGCTCAACTCCGGACCTAAATCTTCAGCAATAATCCAGAGAATGTTAGGTTTATTTAAGTCTTTTGACGGTGCTAGGTCATCAATTGACACTTCACCGGCACACGACATTACTAGCATCGCAAGGCTTAGAAAGCATGAGGGCTTATTCATAGAAGCTTGCCGACAGAGATCCATCCATGGATTCAGCAGGGTCGACACCCATTGCGTCATGGTTCCTCTCCAGGGAAGACAAAGAGATCAGACGGTGCATGGGCCTCATTCATTAATTGAGCAATCCGAGCGACAATGTTCGGATAATCAAAGGACAGATCCAGAGCTTCTTGACTATCTCGACTGAGATCATACAACTCTATTGGAGCCGCGCGATTATCATGAACATTCAGGCGTACGCCTTTCCAGTTGTTCATTCTGATAGCCTGCTTACCACCCTGTTCATGAAACTCCCAATAGAGGTAATCGTGTGCGATTTGAGATTCACCAAGTAAGGTGGGAAGAAACGAAATCCCATCAATATTTGGAGGCGGATCAACACCTACCATTGCGCACAGTGTTGGCATGAC
The DNA here is from genome assembly GCA_964569695.1 of uncultured Woeseiaceae bacterium. Taxonomy (GTDB): domain Bacteria; phylum Acidobacteriota; class Vicinamibacteria; order Vicinamibacterales; family UBA823; genus UBA8106. The sequence goes on along the minus strand of CAZMUA010000005.1, from coordinate 58,512 downwards.
ATCCCAAAAGGATGAAACATGATCAGTTGTCGAATTTGCTTGAATAACACCTTGCCACATCGCAATCATGGGAACGCGAATGCCTCCCTCATATAGATCGCGTTTCATACCGCGCAAACCACCGCTGCTATTGAAAAAGGTTGGGTCAGCGCCTGCTTCTTGATGGGGCCCGTTATCGCTCGTGAAAATGACCAGCGTTTGGTCGAGTAACCCTTGGGTTTCTAGAGTATGCAGAATTCGCCCAATGTCAGCATCGAGCCGCGACACCATGGCCGCAAATGCCGTCCGCGGTGTCTCCTGCCCAATATAGCTACCCTCCGCTTCCCATGGTGTTTCCTCAAATTCTCCCTCATACGCCAGCATCGAATCATCAGGTACATCCAGCGCAGCGTGAGGTATCGTGTAAGGGATATATAGAAAGAAAGGCTCCTCAGTTCTTCCTTCCTGCAAGAATTTCAACACTTCATCAGTAAGAAGGTCATGGCTATACGTACCACGCTGACCCTTCTCGTTTTCCGGCAGGTCTATCCGTTCTTCATTACGCCACAAATGATCTGGGTAGTAACTATGTGCTTCTCGTTGATCGTTGTAACCAAAAAAGTAGTCGAAGCCTTGTCGAGTTGGTAAACCTTCTGTTCCCGGTGCACCAAGGCCCCATTTACCAATTGCCGCCGTCTTGTATCCAACGTCCTTTAATACTTCCGCAATCGTAATTCTAGAAGCCGGGATCGGATATTGCCCTTCTGGAAATATAGGCTTATTGCCGCGTATGTAGGTGTGACCGGTGTGCAAACCTGACATCAGTGAAGCTCTCGAAGGTGCGCAGACTGTCGATCCAGCATAATGTTGAGTGAACCGCATACCTCCTGCAGCAAGTCGGTCAATATTCGGTGTGCTAATCAATTCCTGACCATAGACGCCAAGGTCCCCATAACCGAGATCGTCGGCTAGGATATATACAATGTTAGGTTGTATCTGTAATCTGGAGACAACGTCTTCGACAGAGGACTGGCTAGCGCAACCGAGTCCGCTGCCCATGATAATAAGCGCCACAAGCAAGTTTCCTGATGAAATACGCAAGATGTTCCTAATTATAGCGGTTCCAATCCGATGACAGTGTCTCACGATACTTCCCAACGTTCGGCATTAGTCGTAGACCGCCTATCTCAAGTGTTTCAAAGTGTAACAGCACTCGACGAACTCTCTTTCGAGGCAGGAGATCGAGAATTTCTGACCATCGTCGGTCCAAGTGGGTGCGGAAAGTCCACCACTCTGCGCCTAATTGCAGGACTCAACACACCGACTGGTGGCCTGATCACTGTTCACGGACAAGAAGTTCACGGGCCAGTTCCAGGGGCGGCCATGGTCTTTCAGTCCCCAGTGCTTTTACCTTGGCGACGAACCATGGACAATATTTTGTTTACGGCAGAGATGCGTGGACTAAGTCCGGATACCTATCGGAAACAAGCGCAGGGGTTACTGCAACTAGCTGGACTTGAAGCTTTCGGAAACAGCTTCCCCCATGAACTGTCTGGAGGTATGCAACAGCGTGTCTCAATTTGCCGTGCGTTACTTCTCGATCCAACCCTACTACTTATGGACGAACCGTTCGGTGCACTTGATGTCATTACTCGTGAAAACCTAGGGTTTCGCCTGCAGCGTATCTGGATGGAGACAATGAACACCGTCGTATTTGTTACACACAGCATCACTGAAGCCGTCCTATTGTCGGACCGAGTAATCATCATGAGCCCGAGACCCGGACGCGTTCAAGCGACAATCAACGTCGACTTGCCACGCCCTCGAACGACCACGACGCTGCAAGACTCTCGTTTTTTGGAATTGTCTGCTGCCATTAGGAAAGAACTGGAAACAGAGTGGAGCGAATAACCAAGGTACTTAATTTAAAACGACTGTCTGTGCTGATCATCGGACTTATGGCCGGATTAACGGTCTGGGAGTATGGAGTGGTGTGGGCCAATATCCCAGATTACATACTTCCAGCCCCTTCACAGTTCTTCAATAGATTTTTTGAAACACTCCCCCTGCAAGTCGAACACCTTGGGATTACAGCAACAACTACTCTGTTCGGTTTAGCACTTGCACTGATTCTAGGAGTCCTACTGGCGTTACTCGTGGTTTACGTTCGGCCATTGAAACTTCTAATATTGCCCTTCTTAGCAGCATTCAACGGAATTCCAAAAGTTGCCATAGCACCACTTTTTGTAATCTGGTTTGGCCTAGGAGACGAACCAAAAATTCTTTTGGCTTTTCTCATGGCCCTTTTCCCAATTTTTGTAAATGCGGTGACTGGTTTAAATGAGATCGAACCAGATATGCTCAACCTAGCGCGCCTATTTGGAGGTTCAGAATTCAGAATTTTCAGAAAGGTCCGGTTGATACATGCTCTGCCTCACTTGACCGATGCCCTGAAAGTGGCATTTCCCCTTGCACTCGTCGGATCTGTAGTCGGAGAATTTATCGGTGGGAATCGAGGTGTAGGTTATTTGATACTCTCAGCTCAATTCAATCTTGATACACCTTTAGTGTTTGCCTGCTTGCTAGCGATTACAATTTTTACAAGTGCGGGTATAGGGTTCGTGGTGCTCATCGAGGAACTTGCTTTCACCTGGCGGCCCTCTCGACGGCAATAGGATCTATTTCTCAACACAAAGTCTTGATCCCTTTAACTAGGGCAAGAAACCCTGAGCGTAAAGATCGTCCGGCGTAACTTCGGTTTGGAATTCGAATGCCCGTCCGACAAAATCAATGCTCCGCTGCAAACGTTCTTGTGTCGCTAAACCGTAACCTGTGTGTTGAACGGCAGTCGTATTCATCGCGCTGATCGAACCTTTCCAATGCGCTAGAGCGGTCACCTCATCAAGTGCTGGACTATACCGAGCCATAATACGCGCAGCTTCCTCGGGATGCCTGATTGCGTAATCGACCGCAGTAGCAGTAGCTGTCGCAAATGCTCTTACCTCCTCTTGCCGTAACCTGAGTCGATCGCTGTGTGCCACAAGAAAATACCCATAAACATCGTATCCCCAATCAGCAAAGGAAGAGAAATGCACCGTGCGACCTCTGGGTTCCACAATTCTTTGCAGTGTCGGTACATCGCTGTCACTCCCTGCAGTCACCAAGTCCGCGCGGCCTGAGAGAAGTAATGAAAAATAGACGCCAGGATCTGCCGTCAACCAATCAAAAGTTGATTCATCCAATTGACCTTCAGCGAGAACACTTGGCAAAATCACTCGTGCACTGTCTGTCAGAGAAGCAGCGACAGTCTTACCCTTAAGACTTCCTAATGTTGGATACGGTTCCAGCGAAGCAAGTCCGCTGGTGCTCTGATCCATGTATACACCAAACGCCTTTACGGAGGCGCCTTGAGCAATCGCCTGCACCAAGGACGCAGCTTCAACCATGCCATAGTCAGCTTGGCGTCCTTCCAGCGCAGTAATAACAAACGCACTCCCAGTCGCTGGTAGGATATTGATGTCAAACCCTGCCTCTCGATAGAAACCCTTTTCCTTGCCGACAAAAAACGGCGCATGGCGACCAATAAAAACATAATTTGTTAGAAACGTGATTGACTTAAGATTCTCTTGCGCAGATTTAACCGACAAGACAAGAGAGGCGAGCAGCGCCAGGACGCAGCCGAAGGTGCGAACCGCTCTCATTTTAAATACCGTTTCAAATCCAAATTGGTCCACAACTCACTTGGAGGCTCGGCCACTTCAGGAAATGCCGGATCGAGAGGTTTAGTTGCGTCGATGCCAAGACGGGTACTAAGCAAGGGTGCCCCTTCATTACCTGTTTGCCATGCAGGGTACCCCGTAGGGTCAACACGTGATACGTAAGAGCCCGGAATCATAAAAATCGAGCGATCAGCCTGTGTTCGCGTCATCATCGCCCAAAGCACCTTTCCATCATCATTAATATCCACGTCTTCATCCACAACTACGGCACACTTAAACCTATAAGCACCGAGTGCCGCTATTGCCGCATTGACCCCCTGTCCGTCGAGACCTTTTCTAATCTGCACATAGACTAAGTTGCCCGAACCACAGACTGGGACATTGATCGCTATGAGGTCCGGTACAAGCTGCTTAAGTTGGGAGAAAACGACCCCCTCCATACCAAGGGAAAATAGGGTCAAATGTTCCGGACCTACGCTAAAGATATCGTGAAAAAGTGCGTCCCGCCGATGCGTAATTGCGGTAACCTCGAAAACTCGTGCTGGTTTCGGTGGAGCATAATAGAGCCAGTAATCCCCAAAGGGTCCATCATCAGCCCACGCGTCAGTTCTGATCCGACCCTCTATGACAATTTCTGCATCGGCTGGAACAGGCAGGTCAATCGTTTCCGCAGGTACCATATCCAAGGGTTCCTCGAGTAAGGCTCCCATCGTGTTGAGTTCGAGCTCGCTCCGTTGACCTCTCTGCTGCGAGGAAATAGCTAAGGCTGGATGATGCCCGACGACAATTGCTGCCTCCACATCATCTTTGGCTTTTTCTGCGTCGGCAGCTATTTCTGATCCATGACACAACGGCGCCATATTCATGGTTAATGTCGTCGGTGACGTGACTAGATTTCGGTAGATACCTGCATTCAATGATCCTGATACCGGGTCCCGCATAATTGTCACACCTGACGAGAGATAAGGACCGGCATCCTTTTCGCAATGAGTCACTATCGGCAGGACGTTCAGGTCAACATTATCGCCGGTCAGAACCACATCCTTAATAGGTCCACTACTGACATTACGTGGGGCAAGACCGTTGACTTGAGCCTCTGCAAACCGTGGAATAACGTTTTCCGGAGTCGTTTCAAGCGCTAGCGCTAAGTGGGTCTTGCTCGCAAATAAATTCGAAATGACCGGCATTGTAGAACCGACCACTTTTTGAAATTGAAGTACCGGAAGTCTCCGATCCACTTCGAGGCGTTTTTGTACTGCCGAAAGTTCCCAACGAGGATTTACCTCGCCAGGCACTTTCATTAACAACTCAGGCGCATGCTTCTCGATATACCGAAGAAAATATCTGAGATCTTTCTTCACAATAATTCACACTGTGCTAGTCGTCTGGCAACGCGAATGCAACGTAGGCATCGCCAGACTTGGTACCCATCTTGCCGCCACCCGCTGCAACAACCACAATTTGTCGTCCATCAATCATATACGTAGCAGGTGTTGCATAGCCGCCCGCTGGTAATTTAGTTTCCCACAGAAGTGCACCATCCCGTATATCAAATCCCCGAAACATTTCATCCTGCGTCGCAGCAATGAATAGAAGTCCCCCTGCAGTCACAATAGGACCTCCATAATTTTCAGTACCGGTGGGTGAAAATCCTTTTTGAGTTAACAATTCAAATTCGCCCAATGTAACCTGCCAAAGGAGTTTGCCTATATTAAGGTCAATCGCAGTCAGCGTTCCCCAAGGTGGTTTAATCGCCGGATATCCATTTGAGTCGAGAAACCGAACATAGCCGGTCGAACTGTAGTTTTCATCACCAGCATCTTGGATTGTTTCTTTCTCTTGGTTATCGTCAGAAATTAAAGCGTTCTCACTAAACAGGTACGCAACTAGGTCATCAACTTCTTGCTCAGAAAGATACTCGTGTGACGGCATCACACCTACACCACGGGTAATGATTCGAGCGACAGTTGACTTCGTCAACTTCGTTGGCACATCGGCCAGTGAGGGATGGATTCCCAAAGGATCTCCTCGGCCGTCAACACCATGGCAATAGAGACATTCGTTAGAATAAACCGCCTGACCAGGATTTTGCATATCGTCATCGACTTTAATCATCCTGAGAATCCACGGCATCTCGTTGGCATTTACATAAAGAATGCCATTGGGATCGACAGCCGCACCACCCCATTCTCCTCCACCGTCATATCCGGGAAAAATTATGGTCCCTTCACGACTAGGTGGAGTAAAAGGATCACCCGTACGAACACGTGACAACTGTTCCAATGCTTCAGACCTTGCGTTTGAAGAAATCTCGGTTACGTCATCCTGCAAAAACACTTGACGCGAAAACGGTGGAGGCTTCAGTGGCACCGGTTGCGTCTTCCACGCAACCTCACCAGAAAGATCAGACGGCGGCGTCTCGCGTTCCTCTATAGGAAACAAGGACTCACCAGTATCTCGATCAAACAGGAAAACATGGCCAGATTTTGTAATCTGCGCTACTGCGTCATGCTGTTGGCCTGCATGAGTAACACTAACAAGATTCGGAGGTGCTGGTAGATCGCGATCCCAGAGGTCGTGTCGAACAACTTGATAATGCCAGATTAAGTGTCCGGTTGACGCATCAAGAGCGAGTAGCGTATTGGCGAAGAGATTCGCACCTATGCGATCACCTCCGTAAAAATCTGGGGTAGCCGATCCAGTGGGCACATAGACCACACCGCGATCATAATCAACTGTCATCCCAGCCCAATTGTTCGCACCACCAGTAGATTTCCAAGCTTCCTTTGGCCAGGTTTCATAGCCAAATTCACCGGGTTGGGGAATCGTGTGAAAGATCCAAGCAATTTCTCCCGTTCGTACGTCGTAGGCCCGAATGTGTCCTGGAGCCGCCTTCGTTCCTTCCGCTACACGCGTCGGCAGAATTAACAAATCTTTATAAACAACGCCCGGAGTGTTCGAAACAATGAACAGATCTTCAACATCGCGACCAAGGCCATCATGTAAATCAATCGCACCCTTATCACCAAATGTTGTAATGAGGTGACCGGTCGATGCTTCAATTGCGTAGAGAAGCGAGCCTCCCGTAGAGAAGATCCTACGGTCTTCCCCATCCTCCCAATAAGTAACACCACGACTTACACCTGCACCAAATAAATCGTAGCCGTTTTCACTGCCTTCGGTCTTGAAAGCAGAACCGGCAAAAGGATCAAAAGTCCATCGATGTAAACCGGTCGCAGCATCAAGAGCAAACACCTTCAATTGAGCTGATGTCGCATACAAAATGCCATCCACGACAATCGGGTTCGCTTGAATTTGAGAACGGTTGTCGGGATCGCTATCCCCTGTTCGATAAGTCCAAGCAACCTCCAATGTGTGCACGTTTTTACGATTTATCTGATCGAGGGCAGAGTATTGATTGCTTCCAAACCCCTGATAAACGGGCCACTCTTCCGGGCCCCCTCCATTGCAGCTGGCCAAAATCACAAGCCATGCAAAAATGGCGACTTTGTTTTTCATCTTACTGTTAGCCCAAGCATCGTAAATACTAGGGTTTAGCTTACTGTCGTTACTTCCGATCTCCTTGTCAGCAATTTCTATAGAATACAAAGCGTAGCATGCACCTTTGGCAACCTAAAACTGTCTGGCAATTAATTTTTATAGAATATGAGTACTCAAATGATCGGAGTGCTCGAAATACTCACTTCATCTAAATGCGCGTATTAGACTTTGTAGTTCTCACCGTCTACCTACTTTGTGTTTTATTGTTCGGTGCGTATTTTTCCCGATCACAAAGGAACGTTCGCGACTACTTTACAACTGGGAAAAACATACCCTGGTGGGCCGTCATGGGTTCAATTGTCGCTACTGAGACGAGCACTGTAAGCGTTATTAGTGTGCCTGGCCTTGCTTACTCAGGAAATTTTTCATTTCTTCAACTAGTCTTTGGTTACTTAGTGGGTCGCATTGCTGTTACGGTGATATTTATACCAGCCTACTTCCGCGGAGATCTAGTCAGCGTCTACGAGATACTTGGAAATCGATTTGGTGACAGCGTCAGAAGGTTTACCTCTTTACTGTTTCTACTGACCAGAACCGTTGCGGACGGCCTTAGATTATTTGCAACGGGCTTGGTTTTGACCACCCTATTTTTGGTAACACCTGGCGTCGTAACGACACTGCATTCTTGGCTACCAACACTTGAACCAAATGTGAGTCTTTTGATTTTGTCGATCCTGATAATCGGAAGTATCACGGTGATCTACACGGTTCTAGGAGGAATGTCCGCTGTTATATGGACCGACGTCGTTCAGCTAGGACTCTATCTCGCGGGTGCTGGGCTCGCAGCGACAATTCTCTTAAACCAATTTCCAGGAGGCTGGACTGAAATATCTACAGCTGCGTCAGCCGCGGGTAAATTTCAACTTTTCGACTTTACTGTAACTGCAACTCAAGATTATACGTTCTGGTCCGGATTAATCGGCGGTGCCTTCTTGACCATGGCTACACATGGAACCGATCAACTAATCGTGCAAAGGTACCTTTGTTGCAAAAACTCAAAGCAGGCTAGAACAGCTCTTCTTGGAAGTGGACTATTGATTGCGAGTCAATTTGTGCTGTTCTTACTAATTGGTGTAATGCTCTGGTATTACTATTTAACCTACGCCCCGCATGATGTAACAGCTTTTACCGTCAACGGAGAAGTGCAGACTGACCGTATCTTCCCGTACTTTATTGTGACCCATTTACCAAACGGAGTCGTCGGACTGGTCGTAGCCGCAATTTTCGCAGCAGCAATGTCAACATTGTCTTCGTCGCTTAACTCTTCATCTGCTGCAACACTAGGAGACTTCTACATTCCATTCACAAAACATCTCCGTGATGCGAGCCACTATCTCCGTGTCTCGCGCTGGACCACCGTTTTCTGGGCTTCCGCTCAGGTCAGTGTCGCTTTGCTAGCCATTCAGTTGTCTAGCCGCATCATTGACGAAGTACTTGGAGTCGCGTCATTCACGAATGGCATCATTCTTGGCATATTTTTTCTTGGGACTTTCACCCAAGTTGGTCAAAGAGCCGCTGCTCTAGGAATTTCCTCTGGCGTTTCCATCATGATTGCGGTGTGGAGCTTCACAGCGATTTCCTGGCAGTGGTACGTTTTGATAGGGTCGATTACCACGCTCATAATTGGATGGATGTCAGGCCTAATGCTAGGCAATTACGACCGACGAAACCTATCAGGTGAAAATTCTGTATGAATAGATTCGACCGAGCACGGTCCATCTTGAACGACGGCGTACGTATGAAAGCATTTCCAGCTGCAGTAATTGAAGTGGGAACTGCTGAAACGATTCTCTGGCACGAAGCATTCGGTCATTCGACCTATGACACAGATACTCCGACAACCGATTCAGAAACAATTTTTGATTTGGCTTCTTTAACAAAGGTCTTAGCCACCACGACCCTCCTTATGGGCCTCCAAGAAGCCAGCAAGATCCATACAAATGAACCAGTTTCGTTACGACTACCCAGGTGGACTAACAACGATCGAAACACCGTTACGATCAGTGACCTGATGGATCATTCAAGTGGATTATCAGCCCACCAACCTCTCTACCACACCTGTACAGGACGACAGGAATTTGAGGAAGCCATTTGCGATTTGCCACTCGAATACGTTCCTCGGTCGCAGTCCATCTACAGCGATTTGGGTTTTATGCTTCTCGGCTTTCTTATTGAAGATGTCGGAGGCCAAAGCCTCGCAGATCAATTTAAGGCCTTCACCAAACGGGCAAACCTTAACGACCTACGTTACGATCCACCAGACACTTGGCGAAGTCGGATCGCTCCAAGCGGATTCAGCCAGTGGAGAAATCGACTTCTACATGCAGAAGTTCACGATGACAACGCTTGGGCGCTAGGCAGTGCTGCAGGACATTCTGGATTGTTCGGTTCTGCAACGGCTGTAGGCAAATTCGCCCGCCTCATGCTTCAAGGATATGAATCTGAAACAGTGTTTGGGCGAACCGAAACGGTTCGGGCATTCACTACCCGGAGTGGGGCGCCAAACAGTTCGCGCGCCCTCGGCTGGGATAGGATGCTTCCGACCTCGTCCTGCGGAACCCGAATGTCTCCCTCCTCTATTGGCCACACCGGATTTACCGGTACATCGCTCTGGATCGATCCTTCAATTGATCTTTACATCGTCCTACTCGCGAATCGCCTTTACCCGACCACGAACAACGATCACACAGCCATCCAAACGATACGACCCCTGTTGCATGACGCCGTAATTGAGGCTTCGCTAACGGATTGATCAAGAAACCATGGCACTTACAAACCTCGACTGGCTCATTATTACTCTGTATTTCTTTGTGATACTGGCCGTCGGATTCGCCTACTATCGGCGTGCCAGCACTGATGTCGGGCAGTTCTTTCTTTCAGGTCGATCGTTACCGTGGTGGCTCGCAGGAACTTCCATGGTGGCTACAACGTTTGCTGCAGATACTCCATTGGCTGTCTCAGGAATTGTGGCTCGAGATGGAATTGCTGGTAATTGGATATGGTGGAACGCAGCATTAGGCAGCACCCTTGCCGTTTTCTTTTTCGCAAGACTATGGCGACGCGCCGGCATCGTTACAGATGTTGAATTCGCAGAACTTCGTTATACGGGTCGAGCAGCAGCTTTTCTTAGAGGCTTTCGAGCATTGTACCTAGGACTACCAGTCAACTTTCTCATCATGGGCTGGGTTAATCTCGCTATGGCGAAAATCCTTCTAGTCACGCTCGGATGGGACCGACTGACTGCCGTGCTTGTGAGTTTAGCATTCACCGGCATCTACACTTCTCTGTCAGGACTATGGGGAGTCGTTGTTACAGACTTCATCCAATTTACATTGGCAATGCTATGCACAATTGCCCTTGCCTGGTTCGCCTTGCGATTGCCAGAGGTGGGTGGAATCGATGGTCTCCAAGCAGCTCTTCCAGAATCTACATTTAGATTCCTTCCTACGATCGGAACAAATGGCGTAGACGCTGCACAGACTATCGCCTTACCGCTAGCATCTTTCATTGCTTTCCTTGGTGTTCAATGGTGGGCAAGTTGGTATCCAGGTTCAGAACCTGGCGGTGGTGGCTACGTTGCGCAGCGCATGATGTCAACGCAAAACGAACGCCACTCCCTCATCGCCACACTTTGGTTTACAGTCGCCCACTACTGCCTACGTCCGTGGCCGTGGATTCTTGTAGGACTGGCATCACTCGTGCTGTATCCGGACATCATTGACCGCGAAGCTGGGTACGTAATGGTGATTCGTGATCACGTGCCTCCTGGGTGGCGCGGCTTGATACTTGCTGGTTTCTTTGCGGCCTATATGTCAACGATCGGCACTCAACTCAATTGGGGTTGCTCCTACGTGATCAATGATTTCTATCGGCGATTCATCAAATCCAATGCTTCAGAGGCGCATTACGTTCGAGCATCGAGGCTCACCACCCTGTTATTGATGATACTGGGAGGCATAGTGACCTTCTATCTTGAAAGCATTCGCCAGGCCTGGGAATTTATTCTAGAGTCTGGCGCCGGAATTGGTTTAGTGCTGATTCTCCGGTGGTATTGGTGGCGGGTAAACGCCTGGTCAGAAGTTGCCGCGATGGTAGCACCGGCAATCGGTTTCGCATACTTAAAACTATTTACAAATATTGTCTTTCCGAACAGCTTGTTTTACTTGGTCACCTGGACCACAGCGTGCTGGCTGTTGGTCACGTATCTGACGCAACCAGAACCTTTATCCCATCTAACAGCATTCTATAGACGGGTACAGCCTAATGGACCAGGCTGGCGGCACATAACTGACGCGGCACATCTTCCTGCACCCGAGCCGATTACACCAATGCTAATTAACTGGATAGCGGGATGGATACTCGTTTACGCGACACTTTTCGGCGTGGGCACGATTCTCCTTACCTCGGTCATCGCGGCAACACCGTATGCTATTGTAGCGACTATTGCAGCCGTCATAATTAACAGAAATCTATCCAAGCAAGGTTGGAGTAAGCGAAGCCTCTGACGAACGCACGTCACAACCGAAGAACCTTAAATTTACACAGAATTCAAAGCGTTAAAAGCCCTCAAAACTACTGTGTTTCAGACCCTTGGTAGTTGTCGTATGGCAGGCGATGTGCTACATTCGCATCACATTGCGGCTAGAAGCATTCTAAACACACTTATTTCCTATAGGAGGACGGCAATGCCAATGGAAGCGCTCGGCTTAATCGAAACCAAAGGACTTGTGGGATCGATCGAAGCCGCTGACGCCATGGTCAAGGCAGCGAATGTCATCTTGATCGGCAAAGAGTACATTGGTGCTGGATATGTGACCGTCATGGTGCGCGGCGATGTCGGAGCCGTTAAAGCCGCGACGGATGCCGGAGCAGCAGCAGCAAGACGAGTTGGCGAACTTGTTTCGGTGCACGTCATTCCTCGCCCACACAACGAAGTTGAAAAATATCTACCTAAGTCCCCGACAAAATAGCCGCTGATAGTAACTAATATCAGCAACTGGGGATAACGCGCCGAGTAACGATAACCCAGACGTTTGTTTGAGCCTAAGGACGATCGATGGCGGAGGCGACAAAAGATCGCGATCTAACCTCGATCCAAGAGGCTCGAGTGTTGGCACATCGTGCTAAGCAGGCACAGATAAAACTCGCTGAGCTGTCTCAGGAACGGATCGATACCATAGTTGACGCTATGGCTTCAACAGCTGCGCATCACGCAGAAGATTCGGCAAAGGCTGCTGTCGATGAAACTGGTTACGGGGTGGTAGCTGACAAACTGCAAAAAAATCTTTTCGCGGCAGTCCGGATACATAGTTTTATTCGGCCACTCCGAACCGTCGGTGTGATTCGGCGACTCGAAAAGCAAAAAGTCATTGAAATCGCTGAGCCCTTTGGTGTTGTGGCAGCAGTCATTCCCTCTACGAATCCAACGTCCACAACAATCTATAAACTTCTGATCGCAATGAAAGCCCGTTGCGCTGTCGTGTTAAGTCCACATCCGGCAGCGGTCCACTGCATCACCGACATAGCTGAACACATGGCAAAAGCGGCTCATGACGCGGGTGCTCCGGACGATGCCATTAATGTCATGCGAACTGTGACAATCGAAGGCACACAAGAATTAATGAAGCATCGAGACGTCGCTGTCATCCTCGCGACTGGAGGGATGGGGCTCGTGCGTGCTGCCTACAGCGCGGGCAAACCTGCTTACGGCGTTGGTCCAGGTAACGCCCCCGCCTACATTGAAAGCTCAGCGGACATTCCGAAGGCCGTCCGAGATATCACACTAGGTAAAACATTCGACAATGGAGTGCTCTGTTCAGCAGAAAATTCAGTGGTGACCGACCACAGTATTGCAAATACAGTGAAAGAAGAATTTAAATCACAAGGTGGTTATTTTTTAACACCCAGCCAAATAAGTGCCTTAAGTAGCACCTTGATTTCCACCCAGCGCCTTCCAAATCCAAACCTTGTCGGAAAATCGGCGACTCAGATAGCAAAGGCTGCCAACATCGACGTGCCTGATGGGACTCGAATACTGATTGCTCCTCTTGAGGGCGTCGGCCGAGACTATCCGCTCTCAATTGAGAAACTATGCCCAGTCCTTTCCTTCTATGTCGTTCGAGACTGGAGAGAGGCGTGTGAACGATGCAACCAAATTCTAGCCTACGGTGGCATGGGCCACACGATGTCAATTCACTCACAAAACGACGAAATTATCCTGCAGTTCGGTCTCAAGAAACCTGCCTTCAGAATTGTCGTCAATACACCGACGACACACGGTTCGACCGGCCTTAGCACGGGACTTGATCCGGCCATGACCTTAGGATGTGGTGGCTACGGTGGTAATATCACTTCTGACAACATTTCTCCAATTCATTTACTGAATATTAAACGCTTGGCTTATGAAACCACTTCTGCACATGCAAAGATCACTACCACGCCAATCGTTGAAGATTCTCGAATTCAACCGATCCCAGTTGCACAGGCAGGAGGTAGTTTGAAACTGAGCAACCGTATCGATCAATTTCTTGCCACGAGAGGATACGGTCCTCTTGTCAGGGAAGACCATCAATCCTTGAAACCCACAAATCCTCAGACGGTTCAAAACCCCTCACCCGCTGGAATCGAACTGACCCCCGTACCATTTGTCTGCGAACAAGACGTCCGCTTAGCGGTCAAGGAAGGACAGAAAATCAGCATTAACGCAAAAACCATAGTGACACCAGCAGCCAATGACCTTGCGAATGAGCACTCAATCTTCATTCGACAGGATTGAGAAGTAACTCTGCTCAAATTCCTATTGAACTAAAAAGTACTAAAGTTGTAGAGGTTAGAGCGTCGATAAACAGGGAAAGAATGTAAAGCAGTGGGTAATACTGGAAAAGAAGATTATTTTCGCTTTATTTTTGCCTTCTAAGAAGCTATGCTTCCACTTGACCTCTGAATATGTTAAATTTTTGAGTGATTTTTAAGATTTTTCGACGATAGCATTTAAAAAATACCATTTGTTGTGATGCCAATATTCAATCAGCGATATACCGTCGTCATCGCCGAAAGATCCGAAGGAGCGCTCTATCGTTTCACAGTGAAGCTGCACTCGGCGGTCGTGCTTTTAATCGCCATCATTGGGACACCTATCCTTCTGGGGGTAGGCTATCGATGGACAGCATCAACCGAAATCGAAAATCTTCGAACGAGCTTGGTCACACTTGAGATAGAAAACTCAGGATTTCGCCAGGCGACAAGACAACTCGCATCAGAGATAGGGTCTCTGCATACTGTTGTTGCTGATATTGATGAGCGAGCCATTTTAAATGCCAGTTCCCTTCGAGCTATGGAGGCCCTACCTACGGCACTTAAAGTTCGGGTAGTGGGTGGCGGTTCGAGCCAAGCGACTGGACCTGCAAATCCGTTATACAGCGCCGCCCTGACATCTCCCCACAGCACCTTTAGTTTACTAGACAACCTTCTTGGTGACTTACGTGGACGGCTAGACGGTATTAGTCACGGCATTGATCAACGTGCAGCGTTAGCCAATGCTACACCTTCGATTTGGCCAACAGACGGCTGGGTCAGCAGTGTTTTCGGTTACAGGAAAGATCCGTTCACCGGAGCGAGAACATTTCATAGGGCGATGGATATTTCCACGCAACATGGTCGACCAATTCTTGCTACAGCTTCAGGAAAGGTCGAATCAGCAAGACGGAACGGGAAGCTTGGCAACTTGATTGTTATTCGACACGGCTTTGGAATTACTACGCGGTATGGGCACTTGACTCGCTTCGCAGTTCGACCAGGCACACAGGTCAACCGAGGTGATGTAATCGGTTACGTGGGTTCCACCGGACGCTCGACAGGGTCTCATTTACACTATGAAGTCTGGGCCGACGGTCGTCCACTCAATCCATCACAATTCGTGATGCCAGTGGCAACCTTGTCAACCAACTAAAAATACAACGGTATCACCGTACATCCGTTAACTCTTTGTATTTATGAAAGCTGCAGTCTTTCTTGACTGTAGGACTGTAGCTTTCATACAATCAGTCGGATATAACGATGAAAACGTTCATCATCTAGTCGACCTGTCTACATATGTTCGACTCGCTTCTGGCCAAGGTCTTCGGCACAAAAAATGAGCGCGACCTCAAGCGCCTAACACCTCTAATTGCGCAGATTAACGAACGAGAAGCGGGCTTAACTGCCCTTTCTGATCAAGGTCTACGTTCAAACACCGTTACTTTGCGGAATCGCCTCGAACAGGGTGAGCCCCTTGACGACGTGCTGCCCGATGCATTTGCTGTCGTCCGGGAAGCCGGACGTCGCACCTTGCAGATGCGCCACTTTGACGTCCAGCTCATTGGTGGCTTGATGCTGCACCGTGGCACGATCGCCGAAATGAAAACTGGAGAAGGTAAAACCCTAGTTGCCACCCTTCCAGCCTATCTCAATGCACTTACCGGAAAAGGTGTACACGTTGTCACTGTAAACGACTATCTCGCCAGACGTGATTCGGAATGGATGGGTCGAATCTATCGATTCCTTGGATTAAGTGT
Source organism: uncultured Woeseiaceae bacterium (assembly GCA_964569695.1). Taxonomy (GTDB): domain Bacteria; phylum Acidobacteriota; class Vicinamibacteria; order Vicinamibacterales; family UBA823; genus UBA8106. The sequence goes on along the minus strand of CAZMUA010000005.1, from coordinate 42,701 downwards.
TGGCGTAGTCCAACATGACATAAAGGATCTACACCGCAAAGAAGCCTACGCAGCTGACATCACCTATGGCACGAACAATGAGTTTGGATTCGACTACCTTCGCGACAATATGAAATTCAATCTGTCCCACCATGTGCAGCGCGGGCACCACTTCGCTATTGTCGATGAGGTGGACAGCATTCTAATTGATGAGGCCAGAACGCCGCTGATCATTTCTGGTCCAGCCGAAGAATCCAACCAGCTCTACGAAGAAGTAAACAGGATTGTGCCAAAACTGAAGGCCGGAGCGGTGACCCAAGGAGACCTTAAGGGTGAAGAACGCGACGCTCTTGAAACTACTGGTGACTATATTACTGACGAAAAGCATAAAACCGTATCGCTAACCGAGGGTGGCATGGCGAAGGCGGAAACAATGTTGGCTCATCGATTAAGCCCTGGCGGACTTTATGAGCCAGTCAATATGCCACTACTCCATCACGTGAATCAAGCATTGCGAGCACACACTTTATTTCAACGCGATGTTGATTACATGATCAAAGAAGGCCAGGTTGTCATTGTCGATGAGTTCACGGGACGACTCATGCCTGGTCGCCGTTGGAGCGACGGGCTTCACCAAGCAGTGGAAGCAAAAGAGAAAGTAAAAATTGAGCGTGAAAATCAAACACTGGCGACCGTCACTTTTCAGAATTATTTCCGTAAGTACGAAAAACTGTCGGGTATGACCGGAACTGCTGACACCGAAGCGCCAGAATTTGCAAAGATTTACAATCTTGACGTGGCCGTCATTCCAACTAATCGGACCCTTCTCCGCCTAGAAGAACCTGACACCATTTATCGCACCGAACTGGAAAAATTTAACGCAATCGTTGGCGATATAGCCGAACAAAAGGAGGCCGGTCGCCCAGTCCTCGTAGGAACAGTTTCGATCGAGAAATCAGAACGGCTATCGAGCCTTTTGAAGCGCAACGGTATCAAACATGTCGTTTTGAACGCAAAATACCATGCGAAAGAGGCAGAAATTGTTGCACAGGCCGGTCGGAAAAGTACGGTAACCATTGCTACCAACATGGCTGGCCGTGGAACAGACATCCTACTCGGTGGCAATCCAGAATTCATGGCAAGGCAGCAGTGCCTAGCCGATGAAACGGCCGAACGTCTTTCAAAGGGTGAAGAAGGCCTGATCGATGACGAAGAATTTATACACTTTTATCACCTTGATAATTTTTATCGCGTTGCCAAAGTGGCATGGAACGAACAATTTAATAGGTTCTCTGAACAAACAGAAATCGAACATGATGAAGTGGTCGCTGCAGGAGGGCTTCACATCATTGCCACAGAACGTCATGAAGCGCGTCGAATTGACAATCAGCTCCGCGGCCGAGCAGGGCGCCAAGGCGACCCAGGATCTTCACGCTTTTACCTATCGCTCGAAGACGATCTCATGCGAATTTTTGGATCAGATCGTATTTCTGGACTAATGGAACGCCTTGGCATGGAAGAAGGAGTTCCGATCGAACACAAAATGGTAACGCGAGCTATTGAACGCGCTCAGCGACAAGTAGAGGCCCAGAATTTCTCAGTTCGAAAACATCTTCTTGAATACGATGACGTCATGAATAAGCAGCGAGAAAGCGTGTACGGGCTACGACGTGAACTCCTCGAGGGTCAAATTCGACTTACCGAAACTGAGAAAGTTGATACACGGCAGTACTTAATGACTCTTGGCGAAGAAGCCATTGACGAAACACTCGAATCCACCTGTGGACCGCAGATCGAACCTGAAGATTGGGACATCGATGAGCTTAAGAAATTCACATCCGAACTCTTCGGCCTCCCATCAAATGAACTCGAAGCGCTCGATTTACAAGATTTGGATGTTGAAGGTCTTCGCGAAGCTCTATGGCAACAGGCTTGCGCAAAATACGAGGAAAAAGAAAAGGACCTTGAGTCTTCACTTGTGCGACAACTCGAACGAGACGTGATGTTACAGATTGTTGATGCCCAATGGAAGGACCATCTCTACGGTCTCGATCATCTAAAAGACGGTATCGGATTACGCGGTTATGGTCAGCGTGACCCACTCGTGGAGTACAAGCGGGAAAGCTTCGCATTGTTTCAGGCGATGAAAGTAAGAATCGATGAAGAAATCATTAAGTATCTCTGGCGTATTAAACCGGTAATGAAAACCGTGGAATCTGGATTGGCCAAAGAAACGCCTGAAAACTCTACTGCTGGCCTGACCTTTAACAACCCAGGACAACCAGCACCTTCGTTTGCAAACTCAGCAGCACCCGTTACTAACCCTAACTCACCACGTACGGGTGGTGACGATGCCAAGGTAAGAACTATTAGACGAGATGCTCCAAAAGTTGGACGCAATGATCCTTGCCCTTGCGGGAGTGGAAAGAAATATAAAAAATGTCATGGAAGGTGACCGTGTGCCAAAACAAATAAACCCAAAGTCTTCTAATAAATCACTCGCGGACGCTCCTATCGCTCTCACATTCGATGATGTGTTGCTGGTTCCACGCTATTCGTCAATCTTACCAAGTCAAGTGAATGTAGGCTCTCGTCTCACGCAGAAGCTCCGACTCAATATCCCACTTGTCAGTGCTGCGATGGACACCGTAACTGAGTCACGACTTGCCATTGCGATGGCTCAACATGGTGGGATCGGTGTTATTCATAAGAATCTATCAATTGAAGAACAAGCATCAGAAGTGGATCGAGTTAAGCGATCAGAAAGTGGCATGATCGTCAACCCAATTACCCTGTCACCCAAACATCGAATCCATGAAGCCCTGGCCTTAATGAAGGAATATCACATTTCAGGCGTACCGATAACTGATGACGGCAGCAAGGAAGGTCGTTTAGTAGGCATCCTTACTAATCGCGATCTTCGCTTTGAGGTTAATGTTGATCAAGAAATCTCAGAGATCATGACAAGTGAAAATCTTATTACTGTTCCCGTTGGAACCACGTTGGACGAAGCAAAGGAAATTCTTCATCTCCATAAAGTCGAGAAACTGCTGGTCGTTGACAAGAACCATATGTTGAAGGGATTAATAACAGTCAAGGATATTCAAAAGGTAATTAAGTACCCAAATGCGTGTAAAGATGACATTGGACGTCTGTGTGTTGGTGCAGCGGTGGGCATTGCCAAAGACACGGAAAGGCGTGCCGAAGCTTTAATGGCGGCTAATGCAGATGTGCTTGTCGTGGATACCGCTCATGGTCACTCGAGTGGTGTCATGCAGGTGATCGGGAAACTGAGAACCGCTTATCCTTCAGTAAACTTAATCGCTGGAAACGTAGCGACGGGTGACGCTACCCAAGCGCTAATTGATCTCGGAGTTGATGCTGTGAAAATCGGAATCGGCTCAGGTTCAATTTGCACCACGCGCGTTGTTGCAGGTATTGGCATGCCGATGATTACGTCAATACGAGAATGCTCGGATGTGGCTAACCGTTGCGATATCCCGATCATCTCTGACGGCGGGGTCCGGTACTCTGGTGATGTAACTAAGGCGATCGCAGTGGGAGCGAGCTCTGTCATGATTGGAAGCCTTTTCGCAGGCACAGATGAAAGTCCTGGGGAGCTTATTCTTTACCAAGGTAGAAGCTTTAAAGAGTACAGAGGGATGGGTTCGATCGGTGCGATGCGAATGGGTAGTCGCGATCGATATTTCCAGGATGAATTTGAATTGCAAGATAGCGCTGATACTAACGAAAAACTCGTGCCCGAAGGGATTGAAGGTCGCGTTCCACACAAAGGAGGACTCGCCGCCTTACTTCATCAACTAGTCGGAGGATTGCGTGCAGGCATGGGATATTGCGGGTCAGAAAATATCAAAGAATTGCAAAAGAATGCCAACCTAATCCGTGTCACGCCTGCTGGAATGCGTGAAAGTCATGTGCATGACGTAGTGATCACTAAGGAAGCTCCCAACTACCGTGCTGAATGAGTTTACACTGCCACAGGTTGTCGAAATCAATCTTTAATCTTAATCTCTCGTCGGTCTTCACCGAGATCCCTAAACTCTATCTGGATAGCGCCCATCCAGCGCCGTGCTAAGTGTTCAGCCCACTCAATCGCAATGATTCCTTGATTGTCGCCTAATTCGATCAACCCAAGGTCATCCACCTCATTAGGATCTACTCGATACAGATCTACATGGTAAAGAGTCAGTCGACCCTCATATTCATTAATTAAAGTGAAAGTTGGACTACTCACAGAATCACTGTCCAACTTGAGTCCTTTCGCTAATCCACGTACAAAAGCGGTTTTACCGACACCAAGCTCCCCAAACAAAAGTAACACAGCACCCGGAACGAGAGTCTTCGCGAATTTTTCACCTAAGGCGATCGTCTGAGGCTCTGACTCACTGATGCAAGTAACCAACTGGGTTTTCAATTTTGTTTGCCTTGCGATTCATCATCTATTTGATTGTTTGAGGAGAGGTCAAGCAAGGCAGTGCCTAAATGATCAGTTAAATCAGACGCGGACATTGAAATTTCCCCTTTGTCGATCTCAGCAATGTCCCCAGCCAGTCCGTGCACATAAACTGCCACCTTGCAGGCAGCATCTGCATCAAGGAGTTGCGCTGACCATGCTGCAAGTACGCCAGTCAAAACATCGCCCGTTCCACCAACAGCCATACCAGGATTTCCTGTCAAATTGAGAAACACGTCTCCATTAGGAGTAGCAATTACTGTACGGTAACCCTTCAGCACAACATGCAAATGGTGAGCAGCTGCGAACTGTCTAGCTATCTCAACTCGATTAGCTTGAACATCATCCACCGTCGTACCAAGTAAGCGAGCCATCTCACCTGGATGAGGCGTGATAACCACATCGAGACCATCTCTTCCGTGCAGTCTATCCACATCCCCTACAAACGCATTGAGAGCATCAGCATCAAGAATAATGGGCGTTCCAACACGCTCAAGAAGTCCGTGAACAAACGCTGACACCGAGGGGCCGATGCCGAGTCCGGGCCCCACCGCCACCACATCGCTTTCCATGCTTAAAACTGCTTCCAATGCGGCAAAATCGACCAGGCCTTCTGGAGTCTCAGCAAGACTCTCGGTCATATAATCAGGTGCCGCTCCAGCGATGATTCCCTGACAAGACTTTGGTGAAGCAACTGTCACTAAGCCCGCACCACTCCGAATCGAGCCAATTCCTGCCAAACTAGCTGCACCACTCTTTCCACTCGAGCCCGCGACGATCAATACATGACCAAAATCACCCTTATGTGCATCGTCATGTCGAGGGTTGATAAGTTCTAAAACAGTCTCCCGTGTCAGCAAATCGATTTTCGGAGGTTCTATGTTGTCGATAACCTCTTGAGGTATACCGATATCAGCGACTACGAGGTCTCCAGCTTGACTCTCCGCTGGGGGCAAAATTAGTGGGATCTTCGGCGCTGCCATTGTCACGGTTAAACTAGCTTCCATAACCTCACCCACAATATCGTGGGAGTCAGCAGAGACCCCTGTCGGGAGATCAACCGAAACAACAGGAATATTGGAGACATTGATGTCTGCTACCAAGGTTTGCAGTAACCCGACTAATGGAACTCGAACTCCAGTTCCAAGCAACGCATCGACAATAATGTCGTAGTCTGAAATCTCTGAATAGTGCAACTCCCATGCTTGCTCATCTCGAATTTCAACGACAGTCATCCCAAGTTGACCTAACACTTCAAGATTACGACGCGCCTCATCTTTCACATTTGACACTTCACCCACAAGAAACACTGACGCCAAAATATCTCGCTGCTGTAGGGTTCGTGCCACCACAAAACCGTCACCACCATTGTTCCCGCAACCACACAGTACAGCTACCCTGCGTTCTGGAAGATCATCGAATCGGGACTCAAGAGCTGCAACCACTTGTCGACCGGCATTCTCCATAAGGACAATTGCAGGAATCCCAATCTCCTCTATTGTGCGGCGTTCCGCCTCAAGCATTTGTTTTTTGTTCAACACGCGCATACCTAATTCACCATCCGCTCCTAATTGCCTGCCGTACACGGTTCCTTCTCAACAACATTTGCACGAAGTCTAACACACAGTGTACGCTGACTTCTGTCCGTTGAACTTGTCATCCTTGCTGGTCATCGCGAAGAAGAACTACTATAAAACCATTCTGGAGAAAAGATGTCCATCGTTGTAAATGTTAACGGTGCAATTTGCGATTCTAAAGAGGCCTCTATTTCCGTATTTGATCACGGCTTCCTCTATGGGGCTGGTGTATATGAAACACTCCGCACTTATAATCACAAACCTTTCTTGTTTGACAGGCACATGATCAGATTACGCTCATCCGGAGACATGATCGATCTTACTTTGCCTCTTTCTAATCGTGAATGCCTCGAACGAATATACCAAACCATGGATGCCGTCGAGGGCCTAAATGAAGCCTATATCCGTATACTACTGACACGAGGAGTTGGCGAACTTAGCTACGATCCTGCCAAGTGTTTAACACCAACACTTGTTATCATCGTTAAACCACATGTAAACATTCAGGAAGAACTACGCACCAACGGTGTGAATGTAGCACTTACATCAATCATTCGTAATCACCCATCTTCAGTCAATCCAAAAATCAAATCCAACAACCTATTAAATAATGCTCTTGCGATGCAAGAAGCTCTTAAGCAGAATTCCTACGAAGCTCTTATGCGCAACTATAAGGGAAACCTTGTCGAGTGTTCACAATCCAATTTCTTTCTTGTGCAGAATGCTGTCGCTGTAACCCCAGCGGTCAGCGATGGATTGCTGGAGGGAATTACTAGAAATTTTATATTCGAAGTAGGAGAAGAACTCGGTATTCCAGTCAGGGAGGCAGTTCTACGCGATGCTGATTTGGCTACAGCCGACGAAGCATTTCTTACCAGCACAACACGTGAAATTATTCCGATAGTAAGGATTGGGTCGACAACTATAGGAAACGGATCACCAGGCCCGATTACAAAAAGTTTACTTGAGGGATTACAAACAAAAGCTTATGCAATGACAGCCACTTAAGCATGGCTGTGAAGCTTTAATACCTGCTAGGTGGAAGTTCCACTCCAGCCACAGACTAGGTGGCGATCGCCATAAGCATTATCAATTCGCCCAACAACAGGCCAGAACTTGTTCGCCCTTACAAACGGTAATGGATACACTGCTTGCTCCCGCGTATAGGGATGTTTCCAGTCCTCAACCGTAGCCGCCGATGCCGTATGTGGGGCGTTTTTTAATACATTGTCATTACGATCAGCCTCACCATCAGCAATCTGTCTAATCTCATTCCGAATGGCAATCATTGCGTCACAAAATCGATCCAATTCGGCTAACGGTTCACTTTCGGTGGGTTCCACCATCATCGTTCCAGCTACGGGAAACGATACGGTAGGCGCATGAAAACCGTAATCAATCAATCTTTTCGCTAAATCTTGTTCATTAATTCCTGCACTATCCTTAAATGGACGAGAATCATTTCATGAGCTACGCGCCTATTAACACTCGTATAAAGGATGTCGTAGTGCGACTCCAGCCGTGCTTTTACGTAGTTAGCGCCCAGAATTGCGTAACGAGCCATCTCAGAAAGCCCTTTTCCGCCAAGCATTCGAATAAAAGCGTAAGAAATCATCAACACTCCAGCACTCCCCCATGGGGCACCCGCCACCGCTGCAATCGCTCGCTCACCGCCAGTCGACACAACCGGATGCCCTGGTAGGTACGGAGTGAGGTGGGATGCAACCGCTATAGGACCCATTCCTGGTCCACCGCCACCGTGAGGAATCGCAAAAGTTTTGTGAAGATTAAGATGGCAAACGTCAGCGCCAATCATGGCAGGACTTGTCAAACCCACCTGCGCATTCATATTTGCCCCATCCATATAAACCTGCCCGCCCTGTTGGTGAACAATGTCACAAATATTGCGGACTGATTCCTCAAAGACTCCATGGGTTGATGGATACGTCAACATGAGCGCAGCCAAAGCTTCGGCATTGGCATCGACCTTCGATTTCAGATCTTCAATGTCTACATTCCCCTGTTCATCGCAACGCACGACAACCACTTGCATCCCAGCCATGCGTGCCGAGGCAGGATTCGTTCCGTGAGCTGACGAGGGAATTATTACAACATCTCGGTGTTGGTCTCCACGGTCTCGATGGTAAGCTCGAATGACCGATAGACCGGCAAACTCCTCTTGTGCACCAGAATTCGGTTGCAGGGAAACCCCTGGTAATCCAGTAATTACGGCCAGCGCATTCTCCAACTCACGAAACATTTCTTCAAAGCCACGTGTGTCTTCACGCGGTGCAAAGGGATGCAAGTTAGAAAATTCTGGCCAAGCCATTGGAATCATTGTCGAGGCTGCGTTCAATTTCATCGTGCAAGATCCCAGCGGAATCATGGACAAATCTAGACCTATATCACGTTCTTCCAAGCGTCGAATATAACGCATCATTTCAGCTTCAGAGTGATGATCAAGGAAGACAGGATGACCGAGAAACTCCTTCTGACGTTCAAGCGTTTCAGGAAATGTGTCAGATACTTTTTCCGCGTCTTTCCAATTAATGTCTAAATCTTGAAAACCCACTGCTTGCCTAAACACATCCACGATCGCTTGCACATCAGCCTGAGTAGTCGTCTCATCGAGCGAAATACCTATTGCGCCAGATTCGAAGTAGCGGAAGTTGAGTCGTGCTGTGCTTGCTATTTCTCGAACATGAGCCGCCACCAGATCCTCTGGTAATACAAGGTGTAGAGTGTCAAAATAATATTGATTCGTTTGGGTAATCCCAAGCCTAGTCAACTCTTCAGCAAGAACCACTGCCAGTCCATGCACACGCTGAGCAATGCCCGTCAGTCCGCCTGGTCCATGATAAACAGCGTAGAGTGCTGACACGTTAGCAAGTAACGCTTGTGCCGTACAAATGCTTGAGGTCGCCTTTTCACGTCGAATATGCTGTTCACGAGTCTGCAGCGCCATTCGAAATACCACTGCACCATCTACATCGACTGAAGTCCCTATAATTCGACCTGGCGTCTGTCGAACGTAACCCTGGCGTGTTGCAAAAAATGCCGCGTGCGGACCACCATAGCCTAATGGGACTCCAAACCGTTGCGCGTTGCCAACAACAACATCGGCATCCATTTCGCCAGGCGGAGTCAACAACGTCAGTGCCAATAAATCAGAACATGCCCCAACCAAGACACCTGACGCATGGGCTCGCGCAATCAGAGGCGCTAGATCTTCTACCCCGCCAGTATCGTTTGGATACTGCACTAGTAAACCGAAAACATCGTCATCGAATTCCACCTGGCCAACATCAGCAACATCCACGGCAATGCCAAGCGGTTCCGCCCGACCGCGCACAACGGCGATCGTCTGAGGAAAACAAGTCTCGGAAATAATAAATCGATTCCTATGACCCTTTTGCACTCGGTGCAACATCGCCATCGCTTCAGCAGCCGCTGTTGGTTCATCTAAAAGGGACGCTGTTGCAACTTCCATTCCACTCAAATCTGTTACTAGAGTCTGAAAGGTAAACAGCGTTTCTAGGCGACCTTGAGCAATTTCAGCTTGATAGGGTGTATAAGGCGTATACCAGCCTGGACTTTCAAATACGTTCCGGATAATGACGCTGGGCGTAATACAGCCATAGTACCCCATGCCAATATAAGAACGCGCATTCCGATTTTGTGAGGCTAAAGACTTTAAATCAGACAAGCATCCATATTCGCCTTCTGATTCGGCGAGTTCTAATTTACTCTGGAGACGAATGTCTGCAGGAACGACTTCATCGATCAACTGGTCAAGTGACTGGGCCCCGACCACTTTCAGCATTTGTTCATGCTCAGTGGCACTAGGCCCTATATGACGATCTCGGAATCGGTCTGTGATGGGAAAACGTGCCATAAATGCAAACCGAACGAAAATTTCTGATGCAGAGCTCAGCTTATTTCAAGTGCTCACTGTACGCTGTTGCATCCATCAGCTCGCTCGACTCTTCAAGGTTACTAGGTTTCACCGTGATCATCCAAGTTTCGTGTGGTTTCCCATTTACCAATTCCGGATGATCGACTAATTCGCTGTTAACCACAGTGACTTCACCTGACATCGGAGAATACAGTTCAGATACTGCTTTCACAGATTCTATCGCACCGAATATTTCACCCTGCTTAATCATGCGTCCGACCTCAGGTAATTCCACATAGACGACATCACCCAATTGTTCTTGCGCATAGTCCGTAATGCCTATCTTCGCCCCAGAGTCAGCCATCTGAACCCATTCATGGTCCTTACTGTACTTCCGATCATTCGGATACATAACTAGTCAGCCTCTCGACGTTTATAAAATGGCATTCGTACAACACGAGCTGTCACACGTTTCCCTCGAATATTAATTTGAAACTCTGTATCAATCGCAGTATAAGCTTTTTGAACATAGGCCATCCCGATTGCTTTTTTCAAAGAAGGGGCATGGGTACCACTAGTAACAATCCCAATTTCCACACCTTCGGCGTAGACTGCGTAACCATGTCGAGCAATGCCACGGTCGACCATCTCAAAACCCACAAGTCTGCGGGACACTCCGTCAGTTTTCTGGAGGCGTAGCAATTTGTCTCCAATAAATCCTTCTTTGTCCCAGCCCACAATCCATCCAAGGCCCGCTTCAAGTGCACTCGTCTGATCGGTAATATCTTGCCCATAAAGCCGCATCGCCGATTCAAGTCGCAACGTATCACGGGCACCGAGCCCAGCTGGTTTAAGTCCAGCTTTCTGACCAGACTCTAGTAAAGCCGTCCAAATCTTTCTCGCTGACTGGGGTGCAACAAAAATTTCTACCCCGTCTTCTCCAGTATATCCAGTCCGTGAAATCGTAACTCTCTCATTAGCCAATTCGCCGGTCACAAACCAGTAATACGAAATGTCAGCAAGATCGATACTTGTCAAGGTTTGCACAACTTCAAGTGCGCCAGGTCCTTGCACGGCCAACAAACCATACCGGCTGCTCGCATTGACAGCCACTGCATCACCAAGCGCACTAATATGTTCTTTAATCCATTGATAATCTTTTTGGATATTGGCAGCATTAACAACTAGCATAAAATGATCGGAAGCTAACCGATATACAAGAAGATCATCAACAAAGGTACCTTCGGATGTTAGCAGGCCAGAATACTGAGCCTGCCCAATCTGCAATTTATCCGCATTGTTACAACTAATTCGTTGAACAGCAGCCAATGCTTGATCACCAGCAATCTCAATTTCACCCATATGACTCACGTCAAATAGGCCTGCAGTCGTTCGTACAGCGATATGCTCTTCACTAATACCCGTGTATTCAACCGGCATTTCCCAACCACCAAACGAAACCATACGAGCTCCCAACTCAACATGAGAAGCGTAGAGCGGAGTCCTCTGCAGTGTCTCTTTGGTGTTAGTCATGTACAGCCCGTACATACTTTGAGATCTTACGCTTGATAGTGTCTAGGTATTGTGGCATCAATCAAACGCGAATATCTGAGGCAAACCGATCCTAAACGTACTATGTCGAAGACGAACAGGTCAACCCACCTTTGAAGAACGACGTCTGATAGATCTATTAGGACAATCCTAAATTTTTTATGATTGCAGAAGTCGAGTGAGCTTTATTTAGAGAATACATATGAAGCCCAACTACACCTTCTCGGATGAGCTCTTCGCACTGCTTGGTCGCATACTCGATGCCGAATGCAGTTGTTGCGTCGTCATCATCACCTAATGATTCCAAGCGTGCAGCTAGCAACTTAGGAATACGGGCTCCACACAATTGGGTAAACTTGGAGATTTGTTTTGTGGACAAAATAGGAAGCACCCCGGGACAAATGGGAACCGTTAACCCTAGTTTTCTGACAACATAGTCACGAAATTGAAAAAAATCACCATTGTCAAAAAACAACTGTGTCAGGACAAAGTCCGCTCCACAGTCGACCTTATTCTTCAAGTAACCCCAATCAACGTGTTTTCCCTCAGTGCAGTCTATATGCCCTTCCGGAAAGCCAGCTGTTCCTACACAGAAATCGCCCGAAGCTTTAATAAACCGCACCAACTCATAAGAGTACTCGAATCCGTCATCGGCTTTGACGAACTCTCCACTACCACCTGGAGGATCTCCTCGAAGCGCAAGTATATTCTGAATGTTTAATTTTCTTGCTTCATCTAAAACGGCACGTATATCCTGTCTGCTTGACTCCACACAGGTCAAATGAGCCATAGCTGTTAATCCGAACTGGCGTTGAATCATATCCACCACAGACAGGGTTTTCGATTTGGTGCTTCCACCAGCACCGTAAGTTACCGAACAGTAATCTGGTCTTAGTCGTATTAGGGCCGGGAGAGTGCTCTCCCTAAGCACTTGATCGCCCCTACTTGTTTTCGGAGTGAAAAATTCTATTGATATAACAGGCCGCTCACCGGATTGTCGTTCGGCGTATATGTCACGTATTAACCGGACCGAATCGCTATTAGCCAGCACCATGCAATCAGTGTATCGGACGACGGCTTCTCAAGCTACTGAACTTGAAAATACGGTTCTCAATCGTTACTCAATTTCGTCCGCAGTACAAGAAACGCAATAGCACCACTTGCTAAAACCATGTAAGCCGGATAAACAACAATCCTAAACATCCACCGATCTATGGCCAATAAATTAATACAGTTACCAGACAAGAATAAACTCCAAGCGATCCTATCTTCGGTCTCTGGCTCCTGGTACGCCTTCCGAATCGTTGGCAAGGCCCCAGCAAAGTCGACACTCAGAGACATGAGCAAGGCAATCAAGGCTGAATCAAACCACCACCAACAAAAGAGCGCAATTGCCGCCATAGCTAGACAATTACGGTCCAACCAAGTCCACCCACCTGTGCCAAATCGAACCGAGAGAATTGCTGTTGCGAGAGAGCCGATGGAATAACCAAGTGCAACCCAGATTGTATTGGTCGCACCAGATGAGTAATAACTAGCAGCGATTACAAAGCTATTGACCGTCCAAATCCACCAAGTAGCCCGATTGGGTTTAGTGTAACCCCGAAGTGTACTCAGGATATATGGAACAAAAGCTAAGAGTGAAAGGAGCCCGGCCAGCCATCCAGCTACTACAGCCATTGTCAAATCCAACATCGAGCTCAGAACAGGCAGGAGGATGCTAAAGCGATCCTCTAGCGATAATCCTCTCGCACTGGCTGAAACACGTCAATGATTGTGCAGTCCGTCACAGCTCGTCCAGAGTGTAGAACATTCGAAGGTATTACCGCGACCGAGCCTGGTGTCAGTTGGTTTTTACTACCATCGATCGTCATTTCAAATTCGCCTTCTTGAACTGCAGTGACTTGCTCGTGTGGGTGAGAATGCTCGGGAAGCAACGCTCCTGCTGTGACATGCCACTCAACAAATGTCATCCCCTCGGTATGAACCAAATGACCATTAAAGCCTGGCATCATTTCTCGAAGGGCGCTGTCATTGAGGTTAATAACTGGCATCTGGACTCCTTATGAATGAACGGATGACTGGCGATACCAGTCTACCGTCCGGCGCAAACCTTCCTGAAATGAAATACGGGGCTGATAATTAAGCACTTCCTGAGCCAAAGCACAGTCAGCTTGAGAGTCACGTACGTCCCCCTCGCGAGGGTCTCCGTAAATCGGCTCAACTGCCACGCCGATAATATCTGACAACATCGACACTAATTGCTTAAGTGAGGTGCGCTCGCCCATCGCGACATTCATGACCCGACCAACGGCATTCGGAGCCGAACACGCCGCCAATACTGCGTCTACGACATTGTCCACGTATGTGAAATCTCGTGTCTGCTCACCATCCCCGTGAATTGTAGGAGGCTCACCAGCAAGCAGTAATTTAATAAAGCGTGAAATAACACCAGAATAAGGTGACCCTGGATCTTGACGTGGACCAAACACGTTAAAATATCGAATTGTCGTTGTTTCAAGACCGTAGAGCTCTGTAAATAACTGGCTATACTGTTCACCGATAAACTTTTGAAGTGCATACGGTGAACGTGGATCTGCCGGCATCGACTCATGTTTAGGTAATGTGGGCGTATCACCGTAAACCGAAGACGAGCCCGCGAAAATCAACCTCGCCACCTTCGCATCACGAGCAGCGCACAAAAGATTAAGAGTGGCATCCACGTTAGCGCGATGTGAGGTCACCGGGTCACTCACCGAGCGAGGCACTGAAGGAATCGCGGCTTGATGAAGAACAAACTCCATACCTTGAACAACCTTTTGTGCGATTTCCGCGTTGGCAAGATCGGCCTCAATGAAATCAACTCGTTCAGGTTCAGGAAGGTTCGCATGGCTTCCGGTAACCAGATTATCTACGACACGAACGTAATGTCCGTCGTGAAGTAATCGCATTACCAAATGCGACCCGATGAATCCGGCTCCACCTGTGACGAGATATGAAGACATATTAAGAACTATAAAATTAACGCACCATCAAACAATTATTACCGTTATAACTTAAAGCCAGCTTTACACCATTCATCTCGGAAATCCAACAACTAGTAACTTCCTTAAAACAGTCAAAAAGGTCCGTCGTAGGTTTGCCATAAGCCGAATTCTGTACCTAGTCCTAATCGCTTACGCAACTAAGCTTTGGTGACGATCATTCCTCTAGTCCAGTCATTGCTGACAGGATCAAGCAACCTACCCGGAAGCTTTGGACGGGTCGTCCTAAAACGCTTCCCTATTTGGTCTTGCTCCGTGCGGGGTTTAGCCTGCCATTTACCTTACGGTAAACGCGGTGCGCTCTTACCGCACCTTTTCACCCTTACCACAACGTGTACCCAGAGGGTTCGCAATCGTGGCGGTATGTTTTCTGTGCCACTTTCCTTCAGGTCACCCTGACCGGGCATTACCCGGCGCACTACCCTACGGAGTTCGGACTTTCCTCCCCGTCGTCCAATTACTTGGACGAACGCGGCGATCGTCTGGCCGCCTACGACGGATTTTCAAAGATCAACTACGTAATCAGTGGTTCTCATCGTAACTGACAATCTATCATTCCTTGTCAGCCATATTACTACCCAGTGTTATCAATAATTTGCGAAAGGCTGTCTCGTCAAGTACTTCCAGATCAAGCATTTGAGCTTTCTTGACCTTAGATCCTGGTGATTTCCCGACAATCACATAGTCTGTCTTCTTACTAGGTGAGGCCGCGATGCGTCCTCCCATTCGACGAATAGCACTTGAAGCTTCCTCTCGACTCATCGAGGATAAGGTTCCAGTCAACACCACGCTCATACCAGCCAGTGGTAATGCCGGTGACTCTCTGTCAACCGGCGCACCTTCCATCGTAACACCAGCCTCTTTGAGACGATCTAAAAGGTCTCGATTTCGTTTTTCACCAAAAAACTCCTGCACAGAATTCGCCACCACTGGACCTATGTCTGAAACGTCGTTTAAATCATCGGATGTAGCGCGCCCTAACACATCCATTGAGCCAAATCCCTGTTCTAATGCCACGGCCACGCCTTCTCCCACATGACGAATGCCAAGTGCGTGAATTAAGCGCCATAATGAATTCTTCTTGCTTTGCTCAATCTGATTCACCAATTTGGTAGCAGACTTTCTACCCATCCGGTCAAGAGTTACAAGAGTTTCTATCTTCAGAACAAACAGATCAGAAAAATCCTTAACTAGCCCATTATCCACCAGTTGATTGACTAATGATTCGCCTAGGCCTTCAATATCCATGGCCCTGCGCGACGCGAAGTGCAGAAGTCCTCGTCTAATTTTAGCCAAGCACGAGGAATTCATGCACCGCCATATCACTTCTCCATCTGCTCGACGAAGAGAACTGTTACACGATGGGCAACGCTTCGGCATCACGAAGGGCGTCGGTGCGCCCTTTCCTTTAGTCCGTCTTGCCGTCACCGGCTTAATGATCTTCGGAATGACATCACCCCCCTTTTCAATAAGGACAATATCTCCGGCCCTCAGATCCTTTCGAGCTATTTCCTGTTCGTTATGGAGAGTCGCGAGATGGATGGTAGAACCACCTAACTGTACTGGTTCAAGCACCGCATAGGGCGTTACGGCACCAGTGCGTCCAACCTGCACCTCTATACTTTTAAGTTGAGTCGTCGCCTGTTCCGCTGGAAACTTAAAGGCGATCGCCCAGCGTGGACATTTGGCTGTTGCGCCAAGATTCTCACGGTGTTTCAAATCGTCAACTTTAACTACAACACCATCAGTGGCAAAATTCAGACTATGTCTTAAATCACTCCATTCCCGACAAAACTTAATGACCGCATCAATGTCATCGCATTGTCGCCAGTGTGGTTCCACAGGCAGCCCCCATGATTGACACTCCTGTAAAAGTTGACTGTGGCTGCTTAACGCAGATAAGCCTTCTACTTTCGAAGCAGAGGGTTTGTTCTTGACTACCTGGTAGACATACGCCCCTAAGCCCCTGGAAGCAACCAATGCCGGATCCAAATTTCGCATCGTTCCGGCGGCAGCGTTACGAGGATTAGCGAATGTCGTTTCGTCACGACCTTCGCGTTCGAGATTCACACGTTCAAACGCTGAGCGAGGCAAATAAATTTCACCCCGCACCTCTAAGGTCTCTACTAACCCATGCCTCAAACTCAGTGGAATTGCCCGTATGGCACGCACATTAGCCGTAACATCTTCCCCTCGACTTCCATCACCACGGGTAACACCACGCACCAAAATGCCATTTTCGTAAGTGAGCGCAATACTTAATCCATCAATCTTAAGCTCAGCGACGTAAGTAATCTTATTTGTTGAACTTTTTTTTGAGCGCTCATCAAACGCGTACAGTTCATCCTCACTATACGCATTATCGAGACTCAACATTGGAATGGCGTGCGTCGCGGTATCAAAGCCATCGACAAGCCGACCACCGACCCGTTGAGTTGGAGAGTCAGGTGTAACGAGCGTCGGATGAGCGGCCTCCAAAGCCTCGAGATCTCTTAACAGCTTGTCGAATTCTACATCAGAAATTTCCGGCTCGTGGAGAACATAATACTGCTCTTCATGCCGCCGAATGTCTGAGCGAAGTTGCTCTATTTGCTTCGCCAAGCTCTTCGACACAATTATGGGTAACTCAATGTTCTCGAGAGAGAACGTAATCGGGTAATGCCATCAGCGATTCACGCTCCGGGGTCACTGGAAACACTTCAAGATGCTGTTTGGCTAATTTCGCATGCTCCATCGCCTTATCATATGCACTCTCGATTGCACGGTGTTCGGTCAGGAGCTGCTTTAATTCTCTCCATCTTTCTGGCGTGATTTCTCCAGTTTCAACAACATTGCGAACCAAACTATCTGCATTATCTCCATCTCGCTGTAGCAGATAAATCACAGGAAGCGTAACCTTCCCTTCTCGCAAATCACTTCCGATTGGTTTGCCAAGTGTTGACTTGGAGGCCGTATAGTCTAGTAAATCGTCTACGAGTTGAAACGCAACGCCCAGATTAAATCCGTACTCGCGAAGCGCCTCTGCTTCCTCATCAGACACGCCACCCAGCATCCCTCCAATTTGAGAACAGCCGCCAAACAAATAGGCAGTTTTTCGACGAATGATCTCAAAATGCTCTTCTTCGCTAATTTCAACATCACCGGTCTTGGTAAGTTGATAGAGTTCACCCTCGATCATACGCAGGGTTACGTCACAAAGAAGTCGAATAACGTCCAGAGAGTCCTCTGTTAGCGCGAGCCCCATGGACTTGATATACAGATAATCTCCAAGCAATACCGTAATATCATTGCCCCATCGGGAATGCACAGCCATTTGGCCTCGCCGAAGATTCGCATTATCGACTATATCGTCATGGACCAGTGTCGCTGTGTGAATAAACTCAACAACCGACGCATATAGAATGGCGCTGTCTCCTTTATAAGAACTTAAGCGCGAGGCCATTAACAGCAGAGCTGGACGAATCCGTTTACCACCACCCTGCTGAATATATCGCCCTATTTCAGGGATTAATTCGACACGAGACTGAACGTGTCGCATATATTCACGCTCGACTGCATCCAACTCCTGGCGAATCGGTGCGAAAATTTCATCAAGATCGATGGAGGTGTCTGTATTTGGCACAATCTTACTCGTGGGTCAACAGGTGCTACACAGTGCTAGCTGATAAGAGGCGATCAGACCATACTCCCGCACGGAGTGTCAACGTAACAGGTCCTTATCGAACAGAATTCGTGTTCGGCTAGGATTCAAAGCCTTACCAAAGCTCGAAAATTCGTCATCACTTGCTCAGACAGAAGCTCAACCGTTGTACCACGAACTTCAGCTAATACTTCAAGCACGCGACTGACCCACGCCGGTTCGTTTCTTTTACCACGATATGGCACTGGTGCAAGATAGGGCGCGTCTGTTTCAATTAATAAGCGATCGACTGGAACCTCGGACGCGATGGCCCTCAGCGCCTCAGCGCGTTTAAAGGTAAGCATGCCAGAAAACGAAACATGGAAGCCCAACGCTAAAGCTTGGTTAGCCAACGATGCATCGCCAGCAAAACAGTGAAACACGCCGCGCACTTCCCTGCCACCAGCTTCCTCAAGGATTGCTACGGTATCAGTTTCAGCCTCTCGCGTGTGTATGCTCACTGGCAATCGTAATTCCCTCGCCAGCGTGACTTGTCGGTGAAAGACTTCACGTTGGACGTCACGTGGTGAAAAATCATAATGGTAGTCAAGCCCGATTTCTCCAACCACCCTAACCGATGGTTCGACTTCAATCGCTTCTCGCACATCGCGAACCACTTCATCAACACGCCCGGCATACTCCGAGGCCTGATGTGGATGCACACCAATCGCGAAACACACGTTTGGCCAAATTGTTTGCAGTCGCTTGGCCTGTTTATATTCTGCCTGATTACCAGCCGCTAGAATGCAAAGAATCTGCTCAAGGCCCGCATCCCGAGCCCGTCCCACGACCTCGTTGAGGTCTCCAATGAATGCTTCATCGGCCAAGTGACAGTGGGAATCCAGTAGTCCGATTGCTTGGTTTTCCAAAACTATCTCACCCGGGCACCAAGAGTTGGTGGCTGATCTCCGAATCCAACCAACATCGGCACATCCCCCTCAAGGCTCGCCGCAAGAACCATCCCATTTGATTCGACACCCATTAATTTGGCTGGCTTGAGGTTCGCTACAACCACGACGGTTCGTCCCACTAAGGCTTCAGGTTCATAAGCTCTGGCTATACCAGCCACAACCACACGAACTTCTGAACCCAAATCAACCTCCAACTTAATAAGCTTTTTTGACTTTGGCACTCGTTCAGCCGTCACCACTTTAGCGACCCGCAACTCAACCTTCATAAACTCGTCGATGGTTATCCTGGTATCCGCTTCTGGCGTCGCACTTGGTGCTTCCGCAGAGGATATCTGATCAGAATCAGAAGTCGACGTAGGTAGAGGGGAGTCATCAATTTGGGTCATTTTGGAGTCTCCTTTTAAACATTAACTACTTCACGAGCTCTTAGTCTCCAGACGTGGCCACATGGATTCACCTCGGAGAATGGTTCGGGCACTTTCGGTTCGCCAAGTGGTTGCTTGCGTCCAATGTTCGTCACGTTCCGATGCCTCACCACCCATGCGCCGTACGATTTCTCTTCCGGCGTTCGGCATCACTGGACCTAAAAGGATTCCGATAATCCGAACAGCCTCGGAAATGTCGTACAGCACTCTCGTTAATTGCCCTGCTTCTCCATCTTCAGAAGCCAGTTTCCATGGCTCAGTCTCGGTAATATACTCATTGGTAGCATCCACCAGCCGATAAGTCGCAGCAGTAGCTTCATGCAGAGCATAACGCTCCATGGCTGCCTGGTAACGTCCCACGACTTCCTCGGCGAGATGTGCCAGCCGCCCCGAACTTCCAGAAGGAGTAGCAAGATTTCCTTCTCGGTACTTATGAACCATTGCACTAATCCGACTGACTAGATTACCTAAATTGTTTGCGAGATCAGCATTGTAACGTTCTTCAAAGCGGTCCCACGAAAAGTCACCATCCTGGCCGTACGGTATCTCGCTCACAAGATACAGCCTAAGCGGGTCGACACCAGCTCGAGCAACCGCCTCTAAGGGATCAAGGCTGGTTCCGAGTGACTTACTCATGCGATGCCCCTTAAAATGCACCCATCCATGACCAAACACCTGGCGAGGTAATTCCTGGCCAGCGCTTAATAACATCGCTGGCCATACGACACTATGAAACCGAGTAATGTCCTTACCCACGATATGCAGATCAGCGGGCCACCAAGCAGCAACACGATCTTCGTCAGTCCCAAAGCCAACGGCCGATATGTAATTTATTAACGCATCGAACCAGACATAAACAACACTCTCTGGGGCAGACGGCAGTGGGATACCCCACGACTGACCGCTACGACTGACAGAAATGTCTTCTAACCCAGACTCTAGTAACTTCATAATCTCGTTGCGTCTAATCTCAGGACACAAGAACTCGGGGTGCGACTCGAAATGCCTAAGGAGAGCCTCGCGATACTTTGAAAGACGAAAGAAATGATTTTTCTCCTTGATCCAATCTGGTCGGCTCCGATGAACTGGACAATTCCCATCAATGAGGTCCTTTTCCTGCTTGAATGATTCGCACGACACGCAGTACCAACCTTCATAAAATCCTTCATAAAGATCACCAGCGTCTGCAATCTTCTTTACCATCAATGAAACTGAGGCTCGATGGCGATCTTCAGTTGTTCGTATGAAGTCATCAAACGACACGTCGAGTGTTTTCCAGATTTCACGAAATTCGACCTCCATCCGTTCGCAATACGACAACGGGTCAACTCCTAATTCTTGCGCCCGTCGGTATACATTCTGTGAATGCTCGTCATTACCCATCACAAAATGTGTTGAGACTCCGCGCAACCGCTGGTAACGAGCAATCACATCGGCTGTGATCTTTTCGTAGGCAGTCCCCAAGTGCGGCCGGCTGTTCACGTAATCGATCGCGGTAGTTAAATAAAATCGAGACATCCCCTAAACTTACTTTCCTCTTGCTTTGTCACTCATATCAAGATAGGCCTTCTGAGCTAGAGCCTGAACATGCTTGACAGGTACGTCGTGCTGTTTTGCTAGTTGCAAGCAGTCATCGAATTCTGGTGCGGCATTTAGAACCTGGTTGCCGCGACGGGCAAGTTTGATACGAACGGCACCAAGAGAAGTCTCAACCGTCATCCACGTTCGTTCGAGCCGCTCACGTCGAGTCTCATGATAGCGAATACCTAGTGTGGTGCTCTCCCGGAACAGAATTTCGCTCAACGTCTCGCGTAATCCTAGCGGTGAAATAACAGTCACCAACGTTCCTGGTCTATCTTTTTTCATCTGCACAGGCACATAAAACACATCGAGTGCCCCAGCTTCGTGCAGGCGTGACATTAATAGTCCAAAGATCTGAGGATTCATGTCGTCAATTTCACATTCCAAAACGACAACACGTTCACCTACATCAATATCTGCCGACTCGCCAACAAGGAGGCGGAGTACATTTGGTGAATCCGCCCTATTACGTTCTCCGGCGCCATATCCCACACGACTGATTGTCATGGGCGGAAGCGGACCGTATGAAGTCGCCCATTCAGTCATGAGCAGGGCTCCGGTCGGTGTGACCAATTCACCGGCCTCACCACTCGCATATATAGGTGAGCCTTCCAAAAGCCGCGCTGTCGCCGGGGCTGGAACCGGATAGATACCGTGGGCACATTCCACCGTCCCTGAACCAACATTGAGCGGTGAAACAACGACCTCATCAGGAGCGAACCATTCAAACCCAAACGTTGCACCCACAATGTCAATGATCGAATCTAGCGCCCCTACTTCATGGAGATGCACTTCATTAACTGGCATCTGATGAATTGCAGCTTCAGCCGTTGCCAGACGACCAAATAAATGCCCTACGCTTGTCTTTGCAGTTTCAGAAAGGTTTGACCGCCCTACAAGTTCTAATATTTCATCGATACTGCGATGAGAATGATGATGATGTGACTTGTCCGAGTGGTGATCGTGGTCATGATGATGTTTTTTAGGAGTAGGGTCCGAGCCATCCACAACTTGACCATTTTCACGTAAACGAAACTTGATCGCTGCCACGCCAGCACGATCCACGGACTCTGCCTCAATGGACATGCCGTCGAGGGCCAAACTTCCGAGAGCACCGCGCAACTCCTCGATTGGAAGACCGGCATCAAGCAAAGATCCAAGAATCATGTCGCCTGATGCGCCCGAAAAACAATCAAAGTAGAGTACTTTTGACATTGACCCTTTTCATCCTAAAGTGCAGTGCTTTTTTGTTAAACTCTCTTAACTGAAACCGTGATGACTGCGTTACTGATCACAATTGAACACTAATCGACACAATCAAGTAACCCATCAAGTGTAGACCACTCAGCGCCTTGATTAAACGGATATTGCTTTAAAGTTGAAGTGTGGCCAATCCGTCCTTAATCACTCGATCGGAATGAGCCATTGTGAAGTATGAAGCAGTTCAGTCCATCCAGTAAGAGTAAGACCTCCTCCTTCCCAGACGACACGTTGCGTTCCACCAGGTGCAATGACTTCGACATCACGACCGGCACTCCCATACAACGCAGCCGCCACAGCCGCTGCACAGGCACCCGTTCCCGATGCCTCTGTGGGCCCTACCCCACGTTCCCAGATCGCAATACGTATACATTTTTCTGAGACGACCTCCGCAAATTCTACGTTTGTACCAGCTGGGAAAACAGAATGAGTCGCCAATGCTTTCGCTAAACGCCTAAATCGTTCTTCTGGAGGTAACGCACCAAGCACAACACACTGCGGATTACCAACACGCAAGGTAACCACATCTAACTGTTCACCCTCCACGTCGATATTTTTCAGTTGAATTTCTTCTGGCTTGCCCATTGCAGCCTTAAATGTGAATCGTGGGCCTGCTGCTTCGACGACCGTCAATTGCTTAGGCCCCACGTCGGTATGAATCGTGACCTGACTTCCAGCCTGAAGCCTCTTCTGAAACGATAGTATTAAGGCGGCCAAACAGCGCACACCGTTTCCTGACACTTCAGAATAACTGCCATCTGCGTTAAGCAACTTCATCGCCGCACCGTCAGACGTTCTGGTATAAAACGCAAGTCCATCGGCGCCAATCCCAGTATGTCGACTGCAGACCCGCTTCGCGAGGGGTGCCCGTGACGCCTCAGCAACTCGATCTGCGTCAACAAACAAAAAGTCATTCCCGTAAGCGTGTGCCTTAACGATGTCGAGCATTTCTGTCTTCTATAGGCTATGGCGCCTGAAATGCTTTAAAGACATAGGTAAATCCGAGAGTGATTCCGATGCTAGGATCCGTGGATCTCATCCCCACTAACACCGCACTATCGATTCGTGCGCCACCAATCGTGTATCGTGCACCGAATCGCATCAGTGAACTATTCTCAGCACCAAGTTGCGGTGTCCCTTGCTTCGTATTGTGTCGACCATTAATCTCAGTAACTACTTCCAACGCATTGAAAATCGCACGAGATATTGACACTCCGTAAAGCAAGAGTTGACTATGTTGATACCCCTTGGTCGGATCACCTACCACCCCGAGACCAACGTTCCCAACAATACGAACCGACTGCACAGTCTTGCCAAGCAGGAACGACGCAAAATAATCTGTCGTATCCAGTCCTAATCCACTCTCGTTGTTAGCATTAGGTAAACGCGTCGCTAGGCGCAGTCCGAACGCCGGACGCCCACTCGTCTCAGAGAGTAGCCTGATTTTTGTCCCGATTACGAGCGGCCGGAAACTACTTGTTGAATCACCTTTTCCAATCACATTTGTCATGCTTGATAACGTTGCGGAAGACTTCTCCGTAACTAATAGTTTGTTATAACCTCCATCGATCTGAATTTCAGCGATCGAACCAACACCGACGCTGACCCCCGCAACCGGTGAGCTCCATAAATTACCCTTGAGGCCCGCCAAAGGAAATCGTTCTTGCCGGTTGTGTTCAATGCCGGCTTCAAACAACACGACGCCAGCACCAACGGTTTCCGGATCTTCAGTCACTAGCGGTCGTTGTTGTGCGTGCGCTACGCCTGACCATAGAGTCACACCAAGCACCATCACCCAAATGATGAACCCTTGTTGTTTCATATTGCTCACTTCAGCTTAAGACTTATCATCACTATCAACCACTAGGGTGACTGGACCGTCATTGACCAAACTAACTTGCATGTTCGCCTGAAATTCACCCGTCTTGATCTTGACACCTTCGGCGAGCAGCGCGTAAATGAGCGCATCATATAATGATTGCGCAACCTCGGGTCGTGCCGCTTTCACGAATGATGGACGTCTGCCTTTCCGGCAGTCACCAAGTAATGTAAATTGCGAAACAACCAGTACAGAACCAGCCACCTCAACAACCGAACGATTCATTTTTCCTTTCTCATCTTCAAAGATCCGTAGATTTCGAAGCTTGCCAGCAGTATAAGACACATCATCAGGCCCATCAGACGACGCGATGCCCACTAGAGCAAGAAGGCCATGACCGATCTCACCGACAACTCTGTCACCCACACTTACCTGCGCCGACTTCACACGTTGAACGACAGATCTCACCTGAACATCCAATCCTTATCAAACCGATATGACCGAGTCTCGCTCTAAGGCAACCTGATTAGACAGGTCAGCAATAGGATTCAGTCTGGTATCTAGCAAATGAGAAGGCACCACATTTTTGAGAGCCTTGAGCATTGAATTTTTGATGGCTGGGTGCTCGCGCTCTAGCTCAGCGAGCATTCGTTTCACACGTTGCCGTTGCAAGCTCAGGTCGCCACATACTGGGCAGCAACAACCTACAATTGGAAGACCGCAAGCTTCAACATATGCCCGCGTTTCACTCTCACTTACATAAACGAGGGGTCGTATAACAATCTGTTGTGCTGCGTCAGGGACGAGACGGGCTGGCATAGCCTTAAGGGCGCCGGCAAAAAATATATTCAGGAGTAAGGTTTCAATAAAATCGTCGCTATGATGCCCAAGCGCGATCTTTGTGGCCTCAACCTCTTCTGCCAAGCGGTATAAGACTCCACGCCGAAGACGAGCACAGAGCGAGCACGGAGTCGCTTTGGCATCAAGCAAGTCATCCATAGTTTCGCCAATTGATGTGTGCTCGATTCTATATTCCCAACCACGTTCTTGACACGCTTTGGCAATTACTTCGTGTCTATAATTCTCGTACCCTGAGTCGACATTAACTGCCACCAAGCTAAACTGAATGGGCGCTCGCAATCGGAGGACATCCAAGATCTGGAGCAACGCCCAGCTATCCTTACCTCCTGACAAGCCGACCATGACACGGTCACCATCTTCAAGTAAGTCAAAATCTAAGATGGCCTTCGTTGTCTTTTTTGCTAAACGGGCTTCTAATGTCGTCCGGTATCCCACCTCATACCCTTTCGAAGAAATAAATCACTCAACTTGTCACCTTACACGATCAGCAATTGACGAAGCGCCTTGTCCCAACTCAATGAGTCAGCAAATTGACGACCGGCAGCACCGTATTCCTGCGCAAGTGAGCGATCGTTCATCAAAGTCCCGATGGCGGACGCCAAAGCTTCAGAAGTTGGTTCAGTAATTAAACCCGAAACACCAGGCTGAACTAGCTCAGTCGGCCCTCCGCTATCAGTGCAAGTAATAATCGGCTTACTCGCCGAAAATGCCTCCACTGTTACAAAACCATAATCTTCCTGCAGAGGCGGGTAACACACCGCTCGACACCTTGCGTAATGATTAATCAGCGTGGACTCGTCCAACTGACCAAGCAATGTTACCCGATTCCCTAGACCTCTTGCCTCGATCAGGTTTTGGAGTCTCCCTCGGTCCTCACCATCCCCTCCAATCAGACACTTAACGCCGGCGGCATCAGGGTGAGCAAGTGCGTTGATAATAAGGTCTATTCGTTTTAACGGAGTCAACCGTGAAACCACAAACAAGTAATCCCCGTAATCATCACAGCGATAACTCCGCTTCGGTGCTGGAGGATAAATCACCTCTGAAGGAATGCCACCCCATCGTCTTAACCGTTTCTGGATTGTTTTTGATTGGGCAAATACTCGAGTGACATTCCGAGTCAGAAGATAATGATCGGCAGTATGGATCAAGTGCCTGCGGACATGCTGTTTTGCTCGGGCTCGCCACGACAAATTACTACTAAATCGATCCCAAAGGTCGTAGTACTCTCGCATCCGATGATTTAACCAACAGACGTGCACTGGATGCCGAATCGCATAACTCGGATAGCGCAAACTAATCACTTGATCTACACGTTGCCCGTTATGTGCTACAGCTAAATCAGTTAACCAGGTAGCCCAATAGGCAGCAGTCTGTTCATTGAATTGCCCGTGTGGAGTATAGGTAACAGTCGCCTCGTGACCCGCGGCGCGGAGAGCCTTTTCGAGCTCCCGCGCAATAACTAGGTGTCCGCCCACGCTAAAGGGAGGATGTGATGTAACGACTGCAATCCGTGCCATACCGCCCTATCCCTGATGTGACACCCAAGGGAAACGTAAACTAATGATGTTTGTTAATTTCATAACAAAAATGGCAATTGCTCAGCTTATATCACGATTAGTGACGCCTAGTCACTGGTTCGCTCAGAGAGTTCACTTTGGTATGATGACCTCATGCCAGACAGTGACACACACCACCATTCCGAACAGCAGTTCGGAAGAACCGTGGGTGCAATTCTTGTTCTGATAGGTGCTTGGTTATTGTGGCACAAACCTGAATCCTTAACCGGACTGAGCTTAGTCGCTGTGGGAGGCACACTCATAACACTGGGAATACTGTTTCCTCGACTTCTGGTAAGACCAAATCTGGTGTGGATGAAACTTGCCAATATCTTAGCGTTTATTAGTAGTCGCGTTATTCTGAGTTTAATCTTTTTCTTAGTTGTCACACCTATAGGGTTACTCAAACGTTGGTCAGGATGGGATCCACTCAGCCGTCGAGCGTCACCACGTAACAGTTACTGGAGACCGTATCCGGCAAGATTGCGTGACCCAAAACACTTCGAAAAGATGTACTAGCAAACTAGTAGAGGCCT
Organism: uncultured Woeseiaceae bacterium; assembly: GCA_964569695.1. Lineage (GTDB taxonomy): Bacteria > Acidobacteriota > Vicinamibacteria > Vicinamibacterales > UBA823 > UBA8106. The sequence continues at coordinate 15,550 of CAZMUA010000005.1, read as the reverse complement.
TATCGACATGAGTAAGATGCAAGTGCTCACCGAGCTATGGGAATTCATATCGCTTAATAAAAAGTTCTGGCTACTGCCCATTGTTGGCATTCTCGTACTAGCTGGATTACTAATTGTGTTGGCAGAAGGATCAGCAATCGCACCATTTATCTATACGTTGTTTTAATGACGACAATCCTTGGTATATCAGCCTACTATCACGATTCGGCAGCGTGCTTAGTCATCGACGGAAATATTGTTGCTGCCGCTCAAGAAGAACGTTTTACCAGAAAAAAACACGACCAAGCATTTCCTGGTAACGCTATAGCATTCTGCCTAAAGGATGCCGGCCTAAAACCTGATCAATTAGACTTCGTTGGGTTTTACGATAAACCGCTTGTCAAGTTTGATCGCCTGTTGGAAACCTACCTTGATTACGCTCCCGTGGGGTTACCATCATTTCTCAAGTCGATGCCGCTTTGGATTAAGGAAAAGCTTTGGCTCCCTGATCTAATCCGTCGAAACTTTGCCGAAATGGAGGGTCTAAAAACTCCAAAAGAGATAAGGCGACACGTAAAGAATTATTCTTGGCAATTATGCTTCGGCGACCATCACGAATCACACGCAGCCTCAGCATTCTACCCTTCTCCTTTCGAAGAAGCCGCTATCATTACAATTGATGGTGTTGGAGAGTGGGCCACTTGCTCCGTCGGCTTCGGTAGTGGCCACGAATTCAATTTGCTTCACCAATTACGTTTTCCTCATTCATTAGGATTGCTTTACTCGGCGTTCACCTACTTCACAGGATTTAAGGTAAATAGTGGTGAGTACAAAATAATGGGGCTTGCTCCATACGGCAAGCCTACCTACGCCACCCTAATTAAGGACGAGCTGTTAGACATTAAAGAAGATGGTTCCGTTCGGGTAAATCAAGAGTACTTCACTTACTCTGAAGGCCTCCATATGACCGGCAAAGCCTTTGAAAAACTTTTTGGTTCACCGCCCCGAAAACCTGAGTCACTCATCACACAGCGTGATATGGATCTGGCCCGTTCAATACAAGACGTAACGGAAGAAATTCTGTTAAAGATAGTTCGGTTTGCACATCGGGAAACGGGAGCCACAAATATTTGCATGGCTGGTGGCGTGGCTTTGAACTGTGTCGCCAATGGTCGGATTTCTCGTGAAGGACCATTTAAGCAGATCTGGATTCAGCCTGCCGCTGGAGATGCGGGAGGAGCATTAGGCGTCGCACTAGCCCTTTGGCATCGGTATCTTGGAAAACCACGACGTTCAGCCAAAAAAAGAGAAGCTCGGTCACCGTACACCGATGCCATGAGGGGATCATTACTCGGCCCTCGTTACTCAAATGAACAGATCCGAACCTACCTAGATTCGCATAACATTCCGTACCAACCTCTCGATCGTGAATCGTTACCCGATGTAGTGGCTTCACTCCTAACAGCGGAAAAGATTATAGGTTTACATCAAGGACGAATGGAGTTCGGCCCACGAGCACTTGGAGCACGCAGCATTCTTGGCGATCCGCGGTCACCGCGCATGCAATCAATTATGAATCTCAAGATTAAATACAGGGAAAGCTTTCGTCCGTTCGCGCCTAGCGTGATGCGTGAACATGTCTCCAAATGGTTTGAATTCGACGGCGATTCTCCATATATGCTACTCGTGGCTAATGTAGTGCCGAATCGACGTCGCGGAATGACAGCCGAGGAACAGAGCCTCTGGGGAATTGACAAGCTAAATGTGCCACGTTCAGAAATTCCAGCCGTTACTCATGTCGATTACTCAGCGCGTATTCAGACGGTGCATAAAGATGTCTCACCTCTGTACTGGTCGATTATTGAAGCTTTTTACCGCCAGACAAATTGCCCGGTTATCGTGAATACTTCTTTTAATGTGCGTGGAGAACCAATCGTGTGTACTCCAGAAGATGCATATCGATGTTTCATGCGCACTGAAATGGATGCCCTGGTAATAGGGAACTGTCTTTTAAATAAAACAGAGCAGCCAGACTTTAACGAAGAGCACAGCTGGCAACAAGAGTTTCCGCCGGACTGACGCTACCCAAGCGAACTTCCTGCAACCTGAATCAGCGAATCGATCTACCTCGTTACGTATCCCACATCATCGATTAGCCACAGGACTATCTCAAATCGAGTCAGATTCTCTAATCTCTCTGATGAAGTAAGCGGGTTTCCCTTCCGATTCAAAATATCTGCGAGTCTGTAATTCAGCAAGCAACCCTATCGTCACCAGTTGAACACCGGTAAACAGCAGCAACAATCCGAAGAAGAATGTTGGCCGATCAATGATGGACTGCTGCTCCAATAGGTTCATCACGAGCAGCCAACCTATAACGACGGTACCAGTAACACCAACCGCAAGCCCGAATAATCCAAAAAGCTGGAAAGGTCGGTTTGAGTACTTCAATAAGAACTTGACTGTTATGAGATCCAAAATAACTCGTAATGTGCGCGACAACCCATACTTCGACTGCCCCGTCCTTCGCAAACGATGGTTAACGATCATCTCAGTGACGCAGACACCCATTTCGGTTGCAATAGCTGGAATAAATCTGTGCATCTCACCGTAAAGTGGAAGTGATTTTACGACCTCAGCCCGGAAGACTTTGAGCGAGCAACCATAATCGTGCAAACGGACTCCACTGAGACGAGAAATAAGCCAACTAGCCAGAACTGATGGTACGTAGCGCGTCAACCATGAATCTTTCCGATCGCGACGCCACCCACAAACGATATCGAAGCCCTCCTCCAACCGATCAACCATAGCGGGTATGTCGTGGGGATCGTTTTGAAGATCCGCATCACTCGTAACAACAATCTTGCCACGTGCATGTGTAACCCCAGCTGCAAATGCTGCAGTTTGTCCAAAATTCTTTCTAAAGCGAATGAGGCGCACGTGTGGATCTGTTAACTGGATATTTGCAAGAAGTTCGAATGACCCATCCAAACTGCCATCATCAACAAAAATTAACTCGTAGGTTCTACCATATCCAGATAACACCTGAGTTAATTCCTGATGAAGTTGCGATAGGTTCTGCTCTTCGTCGTAGACAGGAATCACAATCGAAATGTCGATGCTCATTGGATTGTTACCCACTTAATTACAGGTCGACGATAAAGGTCACAGAAACGATCCTGACGCTCGAAGTAATTTTATAGGTGACTCTCTTCACCACTTACAAGGCTCTCGAGCGACGACGCACGAACAGGTACACTACACAACTTACGAGTAGAATGCCCGTAATTAATACCAGTAGAAGTTCACCATACTCTCGTCCGAACCGAACTGCTCGATCGCCATAGTAAATAGCTAGCAGACCCGTCGTTGAAAAGCGTATTCCACGTCCAACTATGATTGCAGCGACAAACTTCCCTACAGGCATTTTGGCAACACCTGCTAACAACACGAACAACTTGAATGGCACAGGCGGCGGACTTAACGCTGGTATAAGAATAGCCATTGACCCGTACCGGCGGAACCAACTAGACACCCGCTCAATCTTCTCTGTCGAATACTTGCGACGTAACATTCTTTCGCCACTCTTATCAGCAAGGTAGTGCAAGGTAAGGCAACCCGCCAAAGAGCCACATGTGGCCATCGCAACGTAGTACACAAGTAAGTGTTTGTGTTGCATCACCATCCACAACACTAAAAAGTCATTAACCTCAGGCAGAAATAGAAATGAGGAATCGAGAAAGGAAGCAAGGAACAGGCCTACCCCACCAGCATTCAAAGCTAGTTCTTGCAACCACGCTTGAACATAATCCATGAGATATTTCTTGACGTAACTGGAATTAGTTCTGAACCACGTTGGCCTGGCTAATCGTTTCGATCATTTCACTGTGAATAAGACCGTTCGATGCCAGGACTTGTCCAAGATGAGGATCGAATGGACTGCCATCTAATGTCGTTGTGCATCCGCCGGCTTCCTCCACAATTAGAGCACCAGCCGCAATATCCCAAGGCTGAAGTCGCTCCTCCCAGAACCCATCCAAACGGCCCGCTGCCACATAACAAAGATCGAGCGCGGCCGATCCGAGCCGTCGTACGGCTCTTGCTCGTGTTAGGAAAGCTTCGAACATATTCATAACTTGTCGGTAATTCAAGTGGACGTCGTAGGGAAAGCCCGTACATAGTAGCGAGTCAATCAGTGTTGCAGCTAATGATACTTTCAGAGGAAGACCATTGAGAAATGCTCCACCATCCTTTTCTGCAGTAAACAGTTCACGACGAATCGGATCATAAATAGCGCCTAATTGCGTGCTCCCATCAATTTGCAACGCCAGCGAGGAACAGAAAACAGGAAAACCATGGGCGTAGTTCGTCGTGCCATCAATCGGATCAAAAATCCACACGTACCTTGCTGTCGAATTCGCAGCAGCATTTTGTAATTCTTCTCCTAATACCTCATGTTCTGGAAACCGTTCAGCGATTGTCTCCCGGAATGAAGTTTCAATTGCAACGTCGACCTCCGTAACCAGATCAATGACCCCCTTTTTTTCAATACGCACGGAATCATTAAAATGCGCTAGCTGCATATCACCGGCTCGAAGTACCGATTCGATGGCAGTAGCAAGTAATACTGTTTTGGATACCATGGGCGGTTTGTTGGTTGCGGTCAATAAATATGGGAGAAAACGTTAGTCCTAGCGTGAGCGAGAGAATTACATACTCCCCCTTTGGCGGTCAAGTGCTTAAGCGCATTTTTACGGCAGAGATTTAGACTCGGGTCGGCTTAATACTCCTACGTGAGTTATAGTTTCTTGATGCCAGCTATGAAACTTCCGACAATCACTGTGCTACCAGTGAATTGTGTCCGAGGAACAATTGTGTGTCCAGGGGACAAATCCGTTTCACACCGCTACGCTATGCTGGCTGCATTGTCTGAAGGACAGACCGTAGTCGAAAATTATGCACCGGGTGCTGATTGCGCGACCACTCTTGAGTGTCTGACTAGCCTCGGAGTTCACATCACTTCGGATCCTGCTGAATCATTCGGACAGGCCTCTCGCTTGGAAATCGATGGCTGTGGCCTAGGCAACCTCTCCCAGCCTGCTCATCCACTGAACGCACGAAATTCAGGAACAACCATGCGGCTATTGGCGGGTATCTTGGCTGGTCATTCCTTTGAATGCACGATCACTGGCGACGAATCTCTTCAAACTCGACCAATGAAACGGATTATAGATCCACTTGTGTCTATGGGGGCTCAGGTCACTTCTAAGAACAACTGTGCTCCACTCACGATTGTTGGTGGACGCTTGCGGGGTATCACATGGACCCCAAACGTACCAAGTGCCCAAATCAAGAGCGCTATCCTGCTCGCGGGACTTCAAGCTAGCGGCAAAACTACCGTTTGTGAAACTGTGAGCACGCGAGATCACACAGAACAGGCCTTGCTGGCATTCGGTGGCCAGGTTGAACGTGGCGAAAACTGGGTTACTGTTGAACCTGGTGGTACTTTACGAGCATGCCAACTGCATGTACCAGGCGATATATCTTCGGCTGCGGTGTGGGCAACCGCGGCAGCAGCACTCGCTCGCTCGGAAATTGAATTAACAAATGTCGGACTTAATCCTACACGTACCGGCATTCTCGATATCCTTCGTCGAGCCGGAGCTATTGTTAAGTCAGAGGTCAAGAAGACTGTGGCTGGTGAACCGATCGGCTCTATACATGTTCGTTACGATAAGCTCAGACCAATCGTCGTTACTCCAGAGGAGGTGCCATCAGTTATTGACGAACTACCAATCTTAGCCGCTCTTGCTACCCATCCAGGAGGTGGCATTAAAGTCACCGGCGCTCAGGAGCTTCGTTTCAAGGAAAGCAATCGTATTACTGCCTTGGTTGCTGGACTCAACACACTAGGTGCAGAGGTGCGGGAACTCCCTGATGGTTTTGAAGTGGAGTCCACAAAACCTCTTGTTGGAGGGACAGTCGACGCGGCCGGTGATCATCGACTCGTTATGGCTTTCACTCTTGCAGCGCTTGGTGCTTCTAGCCCTTGCACCATTCTTGGCGCCCAGATTGTCGATGTGTCTTATCCACATTTCTTTGAAACACTTGAAACCGTACGAAGCTAATGGAAACTTCTGACAACAGGCGCCGACCTGATCGTAATTTGTCCAACAAGAATCTGTACCTCGTTGGATTCATGGCAGCGGGTAAGACTACGCTCGCGCGAGCACTCGGCAAACATCTTGGCTGGCCTACCGAAGATATCGATGATCTCATCGAAGTGCAGGAAGACTCTAAGATTACGGATATCTTTGATCGGCGAGGTGAATCCTATTTTCGCTCTGTTGAACGTGAGGTGCTCCATAAACTGCTGCCCAAACAAGGTATTGTGGTCGCAACAGGAGGAGGCACTTTCGTTGATCCAGACAATCGTTCACAGATCAACCATTCAGGTACATCTATTTGGCTCGATGTTCCACTTGATGTAATTATTCAACGCCTCCTGCCAAATCGACATCGACCACTCGCTGTCGACCATAAGGAAGTCGCACAACTATACAAAACCCGCAGCGCTGCCTACTCACAGGCTCATCTCCGCCTAGATGCTAGTCACGCTTCGCTAGGTGAATTGGTAAAACAGACACTCAAGTGGCTTGAACTCTAGAGATGTCCGCCGGTAAAGAATGCTGATGAGGCTTACAAACACCGGGATTGTTAAAACTGCCCCTAACTGAAACGTAGAGCTAATCCCGAGAACGCTCTTCGCGACGCCGAAGTTCTGCAGCGTAGGCATCCCGCGCTGCTCGGGAACCCAGAATCCACCCGATAACTATTCCAAACATAAGAACCGCTGGAATAAAAATAAAGTGTCCGGCACTCATCCCATCAATCATGCTCAGTCCGCGCGGTTATTTATTCGCCTAGCGACGTCAGCAAGTTCACGTTCTACCGAACCAAGTCGACGCCAAAGTGACCAGATGTAAATAAGCAGGGCGATCCACGCGAAGGCGTAGGCAGCAATAAGCAATGGTGCGGCTGGTAACTGATCTTCAGGTGGTAATTCGTCAATCGGCACGAACTCATCTTGTGCCGGCTGAGTCTGCTCTGCATGCACCACCAGAGGCGTCAATGACGAGCCGAACAGATTTTGACTCGACGTCGTGAGCGTCTGTAGAAAGACGGCTAATAATATCACCACCAGCATCGTTATAAATTGATTACGTCGTCTCACATCCTTCACCTTTCCTAACGTCAGCCGCATCAGCCAGTCAATCATCTAAAGACAAATACAGCCGATCGATTGCTGCCCGGTGACATTCTAATTTGACGCGTGCACTTAATGTCAGAATAAACATGAGGATGAAGGCCGCACTACACCAGAAGAACGCTTCACTCATCCCTGGCACCAACGTTGGTACTACATTTGTTGTCGGATGAATCGTCCTCCAGACGTTGACCGACCAATATACAAATGGCACGTTCGCCATGCCAAACAGCGCCATGCCAGCGGCCAATTTATCAGACCCAGGGCCGCCATATTGTCGCAACAGCTGGTACGCTACAAAAATCATCCAAAGAATTAATGCAGACGTCAGCCGAGCGTCCCATTGCCACCAAAGCCCCCAAGCTTTCCGAGCCCACAATGGTCCAGTCACCAACCCGATTAGGCCAAACAAAATAGTAAGCTCCGCCGCTGCTACAGCCAAATGATCCGCAAGCTTCTTGCCTTTAAACAAATAAATGGCGCTTGAGATACCACACACAAAGGCGGCCAAGAACATGGCAATCCAAGCAGGTACGTGAAAGTAAAAAATCTTTTGCACAAGTCCCATCGTGGACTCGTACGGAGCTCTGGCAATCATCAGAGGTGCTCCTGCGAAAAACACCATCGCTATTACTGCCAGCACAGGAAACCATCGGCTCGCTATCATTTAAATATTCTCACTTTTAGTATTGGCTCCTCAGTCTGTCATGAGTGGCTCAAAAGTCCACAATGAGAGAGTAATGAACACCACATCAAAGAACACTAGCATGCCAATCCAAGCGCGTACCATAATCACGTCGACTTCCGGTTGCAGTAAGAGCACTGTGCCTCGAACTCCAGCAATAATGACCGGTATTGTGATCGGATACAACAAGACTGGGAGCAACACATCTCGACTACGAGCCCGCACAAGCATCGCGGCAAACAGCGTGCCCACAGAAGCAAACCCAAGAGTACCACAAGCAAGTAACAGTCCAAGCAGCCAGGGATGTCGAAAGATCGGTGTCTGAAAAAATAGACTAATGAGCGGTACGATAATTATTTCCACGACGGCCAACAGACAGATTACGGCCAACAGTTTTCCGATATAGATCGCTGGACGATCTGCTGGTGCCAATAGTAAGGCGTGTAAAACATCGTGATAACGCTCACGCTCGAACGCACGTCCTAGGGCTAAAGTTCCAGCAAAGGCGATCGCTATCCATAAAATACCGGCAGCTGCTTCCCCGATCGGATTTTGATCACGCACAAAACCGAACGCAAATACCAAAACACAGGACACTGCAAAAAACAGGGTCGTTAAGACTAATTCCCGACTACGCGCTTCAATCGTCAGGTCTTTCTTAACGATCAACCATGCCACTCGTATAAACCGGGTGGCCGTCATCTTGATACCTTTGCCGTGCCAGCAACCTTACGTGTGTGATTCACATAATGGTCGCGCAAGGAACCAGTCACTGGTTCAACATTAAGTAATTCCCCATCCCACAATAGTGCCGCTCGATCAAGCAACCCTTCAGCAGCCTCAAAGTCGTGAGTCGTCAACAGTATTATGCGACCATTCTCTCGCAACCCCCGCAGACGATTGGCCAAGCTTTTTGATGATGAGTCGTCAAGTCCGGTAAACGGCTCATCGAGCAGTACAAGCTTCGGTTCATGTATCAATGCACGTTCCAATGCGAGTCGCTGTCGCATGCCGCGTGAAAACTTCATGACAGGTTCATCGCCACGGCCCCTCAGAGCAGAACGTGACAACGCGGCCTCAGTACAAGAAGCAGGGTCCTGAACTCCGAAGAGTCCAGCAAAAAATTGAAGATTCTCTCGAGCCGTTAATTCTGGATAGAGTTGGGTGTCGTGTGACAGCATTCCGATATTTGCACGCACATTACCGCCACGCTCGTGAGTTCCTTGATTGCCATAGCGTATTCCCCCAGCCGATGGAGTAATCAGGGTCGAAGCGAGTGCCAGTAACGTCGATTTGCCGGCACCATTTGGTCCAAGAACACCAACAATCTCACCTGCCGTACATGAAAAAGAAACGTGCGACAGTGCCCGCATTCGACCAAAATAGCGTGACACATCCTCGAAAACCAAACAATCAAAGTCGTCCGAAAAATGACCGGAGATCATTGCATTTTTTGCGGTTGTTGCAGATACACCAGGTTCAGCCATGAATCCGCCAATATGAGTAACTCAACTAGACGCGGTAGCTTCTCTACCAGACATCTTGTGCTGATCAAGACGGCGATACACTCGTTCGAGCTGCTCGACAAGTTCTTGACGACGTTTTACATACCACGCCTCAGCGACATCACCATTGCGGTGCTTGCTTTCGACACGAACTAGCTCCCGATAGAGCTTCTCGCGTTTGCCTTCCAAGGTCTCTCGAGTCCGCACTCTTCCAGTTTGGATGCGCCGACTATACGACATCCAAACACACCAGAAGACAAGCAATCCTGCTAAGGTTAATGCTACCGTTCGTGGAATCGTACTACGATGAGGTAAACCCGTCAGTCTCAGGTTAAAAGTTTGACCGGCAGTCAAAGCTGGCCCTGCTCCAACAATATACGTCGCACCGTCCGCTTCCATCTCTCGCCGCCGTTCCACTTGCGCCGATATCATGCCCATGGATTCGTGCTTTTCAACAATGACCGCAACTTGGTTTAAGGAGACTGGCAGGTACTGTGCAAGGTCGAAAGTGGGGCCGGCATATGAAAGGATGTACGCAAAATTTACAGGCGTGCGTCCTGGAGGTAACGGGCCCTGGACGACGACCTCCCCATCTGCAATTCGAGCCAGCGAACTGGAGCCATTTAAAAGACTTACGTTTACGGCATTGGCAGGAAGCGTAAATCTGAATGGTGCAGTTGGCATAATGGGCTGGTTACTATCATTAACCACTTCAAGAATTGAATAAAACTCAATGGTTTGCTCCGCACCTATCTCAACCAAAAAGCGAGAATCCCCACCAAGCACAAGGTCCCCCGAACGTCCAGTCGCCGCACCCTCTCCTTGTCCACGATTCGTCGCGGCATCAGGGGATGGAGAAGGAGTCGCCACCAACATCACTCTAACCCCTCCAACCGCTGGCATCTCGAAAGCTTGAGACGCAAGCTGCTCTCCATCCACTGTCGCTGAAACCGAGACCAGCATCCCGGAAGTGACCCCCGTAAACTGAGCTCGACCATTTTCATTCGTTTTTGCAGTTCGTACCTCTTCGTTAACTCGAAGATCAACAGAGTGATCAATGATGTTATTCGCGAGAGCTCCAAGAATGAGTCGAACTGAAATCGTACCGTCCGCTAAATCTCTCGATGGTAATGGAATACCCGACATCTCTTTCGGGTCAGGCATTTCGAACTGAGCCTGCACTGGAAAAACCATGGCGACGATCAAACCAACCGCAATTGCCGTAATCCCTAAACACCTCATGCCCATTTCAACTCAACCTCGCACCACAAGCCTTACAAAATCGCGCATCAGCATCATTGGAAGTACCGCATTCAGCACAACCGTCTGCAGGTGCGACGGTCTCAAATTCTAACCTCTCTGACCCTGAGAGATCTGACAGCCTGGTTTCTAACTCTCGCTCGATCAGCTCTCGATAGCCTGACCTATCGCTCTCAAGTTGCCCGATAAGATTCATGGCTCGCGTTCGTAGACGCTTTGTCATTTCCTCAAAATCTACTTCTGAGACCTTGTTCATGGCTCGATCAAATTCCAGTTCTTTGATTGAACGTAAAACAAGATTCTTCTCTCGCTCTACGGCCAGACGAGTCCGATGTCCCACTAAGACGGGTTCATCTGCGCTGTCATCATTCACAAGAGGTTGTAGTGTACGCAACAAGGCCATTCCTACCAGGGCTGCGGCCCCAATAACTACACTCAGTAAGACCGTACCAACCACCGTGCTACGTGACATTAAGACTGCCATCGTAGCCGCAGCGAGGGCGACCAAGACAAAGAAATGCCAAGGACGAAACGTGGATTGATTAGTCGAGGTTTCGAAGCTCATCGTCCAGACGTGCCGCAAGTTTGGCATCCACTACGGTTGCTGCCAAAGGCACACCCTCTACGGATGCTTCACGCGAGGACCAGCGAAACGCAACCGTGCCGACGACGACTGCGCCAGAAATTCCGAGAAGGTACGGAAACAACCACGCAAGGCGATTAAAACCTTCGTCGAGCGGCATAGCAAGTGGCTCCTGGCTTCCGTACTTCGCGATAAAATACTGAAACACCTCATCTCTGGTTTTTCCACCATCGACAAGCTCGCTCACTTCGTTTCGCATCATCGCCGCAGTACCGCAGGTGCATTCACCAATCAATTTACGCCCACAGGTGCCACACATACAGACGAGTTCTCTACCCAGTTCGCGCTCTAGAGCACTCCGCGGCACGACCGGTACTGAGTGCGCCGACTCAATGTGCTGAGCAGCGACTCCCACAGGTGTGAGCGCCAGGGCCACCAAGACCAACGACGTGGTCGCCGCGCCCGCTGGGACTTTCGAAAGGGCAAATGAAAACGTTCGCTCTGGCAATAAAGCGAGTCCTGTTCCAAACGCCAAAACACCGAACCCAAACCAGATCCAATTAATTAGTGGCGTCACCGTGATTTGAAAACTTGCTGATTGGTCTTGCATGTCGAAAGCAGCCATAACGATATAGAGATCCTCCGAAAGACGACGCCGAATCGCAACTTCGGTCGTCGGTTCTGTTTCATGCTTGTGAAAGAACCATCTAGCCGGATACATTTGACCAACTTCTGCCTCATCTTTAAACACGGTTAACGTACCGGTAATCATTTGCTTCTGACCATCGTCGTTCACTGAAATGCCATCGTGACGTACTGTAAATTTTCCAACTTCCACCTGCTGCCCCACTCGTAAGAGCACTTGTTCGTCAAGCTTGTACCCTTCACCAGCAAAACCCAGGAACATCAAGACAATCCCCACATGCACAATGTAGCCACCATAGCGTCGCTGAGACCGAGACACCAATCCAATAATGGCGGTGAGTATGTCAGAACTCGTCGCCGCTTGCCGCACTACTGCACCACGGACGAATTCCTGTCCAATCGTAACCGTAACGAAACTACAGAGCATGAAACAGATGCCGGATGACCAAACATGAAACCCTAACGACACCAGTGTCACGCCAGTCGCAAGCGCAGCCAGTGTCGGCCAGCGAAACTGGTACCACAAATTCTCTAACGAAGATTTCCGCCAAGCCAATAGAGGCCCAACCCCGGTTAACAAGAGTAAGGCCAACCCAATAGGAAGCATCCACTTATTAAAGAAAGGAGGACCAACGGTTAACCGTTCTCCTGTCACCGCCTCACTCAAAGTGGGAAACATCGTCGCGAACAAGACAAAGACTGCGGAAAATAGAAGAATCCAATTGTTTAACAGAAACGCAGCCTCACGTGACGCCCACGAATCAAGTTCGTGACGCGCTCGCAGCAACGGCAAACGGTATATCAACATCCCAAAGCTAATGCCTAAAATGAGCACCATGAAGACTGTAAACATCCACGCTAATTCTCGATCTTCCCCAAATGCATGCACTGATTGCACGACGCCGGACCGAGTCATAAACGTACCGAAAATCGTCAAAAAGAAGGTGAGGATTACGAGCGTCATGTTCCAGACACGCAACATACTGCGTCGCTCTTGCACCATCACAGAATGCAAAAAAGCGGTGGCGGTAAACCACGGCAGTAAGCCTGCATTCTCAACAGGATCCCACCCCCAAAAGCCGCCCCATCCGAGTTCTTCGTAAGCCCAAATCATGCCCAGCGTTAATCCCAGCGATAGGAACAGCCAGGACACCATGGTCCAACGCCTCACTGCACGCAGCCAGGAGTCGTCCAGATATCCAGTAGCCAGTGCAGCGATCGCAAATGCGAACGGCACCGTCATGCCTACAAATCCGATATAGAGTGACGGCGGATGAATTGCCATGTACGGATTTTGCAACAAGGGGTTCAAACCGCGCCCGTCAACCGGAATGTCCGTAAGGTAAGTTGCAAACGGGTCTTTATTGACAATCATTACAAGCAAGAAAAACAGCTGCACACATGAAATAACTGCCACCACATATGGAATCAACTCGCGATGTCGATCGCGATTAACATACACAGCCAACGAACCAAACGCCGAAAGTAAAAAGACCCAGAACATGATTGAGCCGTCGAGGCCACCCCAGTAGGAGGTCAGCTTATAGAACAACGGCTGCGCCGAATCCGAGTAACGATCAACATATCGGATGGCGTAGTTATTGGTAACAAAGGCGTGCACAATAATCGCCGAGGCGGCAGTCATTAAAGCAGAAACCAAATAAAAGGCTCCGACACCGCTCTCAATTAGACGAGTCGAGCGGCGCCGTCCCCCGACGATGGACGCAGCAGCGGCATAGGCACACACTACGAATGTGGCGAGTAGAATGAAGGAGCCTAGGGAAGCCATCCGCGAGACCTTAATCTGAAATGAGGGTACGACGAGTGCTCAGACCACCTGGCAGCGCTTAGCACGACGTACGCACTATTGTGATTCACCTGCGTACTGATTCATTTCCGCAGCAACCGGTTTAGGTTCATATTTCGACGGGCATTTCGCCATCACTCCATTGGGTACAACCTGTATACCTTCTGGTCCAAGCCTGCCCTTCACGACAACCTCCGCCCCGTCTTGAAAGGTGTCAGGTACGATTCCCGCATAAGAAGCCCGCACGACAGACCCATTGTTTTCAATCTCGAATCGATATTCGAGACTATGACGCTTCCGTTGAATGGAGTCAGGCACAACGAAACCATGTACCTGCAAATTTTTATCCTGCCAAGCGACTGGGTCAGCCATCACCTCGTCGACGTGCTTGTAATACTCAGTTCCCTCACTCAAAGTTGTCCACAATAGCCCACCAAAGGCGAGCGTCAGCACACTCACAGTGATTCCAATACGGACACTCTTCCCACTGAGGGCTAAGGACTTATTTGGGAGGAATTTATGCATCATTTCCATCCTCAGGATATCCCTATCATCCACTAACGTCAATTAGAACCAAAACGCATCACTTTCGCTAGCACCTTCGTTATGGACTTTATGAAGAAGGTAATCGACAAGCGCAATTGGCAAACCTACAACATTCGAATAGGAGCCCTCAATATGGTCAATGAATCGCGAACCTAAACCTTGGATAGCATACCCTCCAGCCTTGTCTTGAAACTCGCCCGACGCTACATATGCAGTAATCTCGTTGGCTGTCAATTTCCGGATGCGTACGCGTGTCCTCTCAACCTCTGTGACGACAGACTGGCCATGAGACACCGTTACCCCAGTCAAAACATCATGAATGCGACCAGACAGCTGTTCCAGCATCACCTGGGCATGAACTGCGTTAAGAGGTTTTCCGAGAATTGCACCGTCAATCACAACAACGGTGTCCGCGCTGAGCACGAAACGTTCGGGGTGAGTTTCCGCAACGACCGCAGCCTTTGCACGAGCCATCCTCGCTACATAGTTGCCAGGGGTTTCGCCAGGGTGAACCGTCTCGTCCACATCTCCTGGCATTACGTCATACGTATAGCCAGCACTGCTCAACAAATCTGCACGTCTGGGTGATCGCGAAGCCAGTAAAATACGCACAACAAATTCTGGTGTTTCGGGTCTGAGGTTAAGAATTATGAATCAAGGTATTACAATTCTAGATATTATATCCTTGCATCAAAAGACTACGTCTTCGATTCAATCACTGAGCCTTTGAGTCATATGATTCCAGCACATACGTGTATTTCACCGGTTATCAGTCAGTTGCTTCGAAAGCAACCAATGTCACCGGCCAAGCTGACCTTCGCCTGGCGGACTGCCGTTGGAGAAACAATTCATCGGGCTAGCAGGGTCACACTCACCGAGGAAGGCATCCTCGAGGTCTGGGCAGTCGACCAACATTGGCGTCGTGAGATTCAACGTGCCACACCCGTTATCATCCCACGACTCCGAACACTACTTCATGGCAATTTAATCAAGGGGCTCGTCGTCGAAGCGCCAGTAGAAAAGCGAGCCCCACGTCGTGTACGAACAGCAAAACCTTAAATCGTAATTATGTCTGACTCAGTCATTGTTAGTGCCGTGCGGCTGCCTACCGGAAAGTTTCTGGGCACACTGAAGAATCTGTCTGCCCCAGAACTTGGTGGCCTGGTCGTTAAAGAGGCAGTCACACGCGCAGGTATCGACCCGGCAATAGTTAATGAATGCATTATGGGAAACGTCGTGTCGGCTGGCCTCGGACAGAACCCGGCGAGACAGG